>JAEYUL010000187.1 GCA_023432565.1 Actinomycetes bacterium
GCCGACAGCAGGGCCGAGCGGCGCGCCGACGGCCGCCCCGACCGCGTCGCCCCACGCGGGAGCACGCGTGCTCGGCCCGGACGCGCCGCCGGCCGACTGGCGTCCCGCGGACCGCAGCCCCGTCGGCTTCATCCCCACACCGAGCCTGATCGGTGACGACGTCGGATCGCTCGACGGCAGCCGGTGCATCGGCCCGGTCCGCTCCGAGGAGCTCGAGCGGTGCGAGTACGGCGACCCCGCGGGACCGACGATCGCCGTGGTCGGGGACTCGAAGATGCACCAGTGGCTCGACCCGCTCCAGGAGATCGCCGACCGGCGCGGCTGGCACCTGGTGACGATGCTGCAGTCCGCCTGCCCGTTCGCGGACGTCACGGTGGTCGACCGGGAGGGCGAGCCCAACGACGCGTGCCGCCGTGTGAACGAGGCGCGCCTCGATGCCGTGCTGGCCGACGACGACATCGACCACGTGCTGCTCTCGCAGGCGAGCTCGGTCGCGTGCGAGTCCGGGGACTCGTGCGCACGCCAGAGCCGCACGCTCATGCGCACCGCGCTCGTCGACGTCCTGGCGGACCTGACCGACCGGGGGCGTCGCCCCGTCGTCGTGGCGGACAACCGCAAGCCCGAGACCGACATGGTCGCGTGCGTCGCCTCCCATGCGGACGACGTCTCGGCGTGCGAGTTCCCGTTGCCCGACCTCAAGCGCCCCACGCTGCTGCAGGCGGCCGAGCGCGCGGGGACACCGGTCGTGGACCTGCAGCCGTGGATCACCCCGGGAGACCACGGATGGCCCGTCATCGGCGGCGTGACGGTCTACCGCCAGGGTTCGCACCTCACCGCGACGTACGCCGCGTCGCTCACCGACGTGCTCGAGCAGCAGCTGGTGGCCGCAGGGCTGCCCTGACGGGGCTGCCCGGCGGCGGCGGATCAGGCCTGGAAGCCCGTGGCCGGGCGACCGGCGGCCAGACCGCGCAGGCGCTCGCCCTTCGCGTCCGCCTGCGCGCGCAGGTCCTCGCTGAGCTCCGCGAGCCGCTCGGCGAGCCGCGCGGACTCCTCGTCCGTCCCGGACGCCAGGATCCGCGCCGCCAGCAGGCCGGCGTTGCGCGCGCCGCCCACGGACACCGTCGCGACCGGGATACCCGCGGGCATCTGCACGATCGACAGCAGCGAGTCCATGCCGTCGAGGTGCCGCAACGGCACGGGCACGCCGACGACGGGCAGCGTCGTGACGGACGCCAGCATCCCCGGCAGGTGCGCGGCGCCACCCGCGCCCGCGACGATCACGCGCAGTCCACGCCCGGCGGCCTGGCGGCCGTACGCGATCATCTTGTCCGGCTGCCGGTGCGCGGAGACGACGTCGACCTCGGTGGGCACGCCGAGCTCGGCGAGCACCTGCGCGGCCGCCTCCATGACGGGCCAGTCGGAGTCCGAGCCCATGACGATGCCCACCTGGGCGGCTGCGGTCATCGAAGTCTCCTTGTCGTCGCGCGTCAGAGTGTCTCACCGCGCAGCAGCGCCGCCGCGGCGAGCGCGCGTGAGCGCACGTCGTCGAGGTCGTCTCCGCTGACGTTGACGTGCCCGAGCTTGCGCCCCGGGCGCACGTCCTTGCCGTAGAGCTGCACCTTCGCGCCCGGGTCGAGCGCCGCGACGCGCGGCAGCGCGTCCGTCAGGGACGCCAGGGAGCTGCCGAGCACGTTCGCCATGACGGTCCAGCGGGCGCGCGGGGACGGGTCACCGAGGGGCAGGTCGAGGACAGCACGCAGATGCTGCTCGAACTGGCTGGTCACCGCGCCGTCGATGGTCCAGTGGCCCGAGTTGTGCGGCCGCATCGCGAGCTCGTTGACGAGGACGCGCGGCGCCTCGCCCGGCCCGCCAGGCACCTCGAAGAGCTCGACGGCCAGCACCCCGACGACGCCGAGGCCCTCGGCCACCCGCGTGGCGACCGCGAGCGCCTCGTCGCGCGTGGCGTCCGCGAGCCCGGGCGCGGGCGCGACGACCTCCGCGCACACGCCGTCGCGCTGCACCGACTCCACCACCGGCCACGTGCGCATCTCGCCCGACGGGCGGCGCGCGACGAGCACGGCGAGCTCCCGCGTGTACGGCACCTTCTCCTCGACCAGCACCGGGACCCCGCCCGGCAGCGCCGCGGCGGCGAGCCAGTCGTCGGCCTCGTCGGCTGCTCGGACCACGCGCACCCCCTTGCCGTCGTACCCACCGCGGGCGGTCTTGACCACGGCGGCACCGTCCGGCTGGTCGGCGAGGAAGGCCGCCAGGTCGTCGCGGTGCGTGACGGGGGCCCACCGCGGGCACGGGATGCCGAGCGCCGTCAGCCGACGGCGCATGACGATCTTGTCCTGCGCGTGCACCAGCGCGGCGGCGTCCGGGCGCACGGCCACTCCCTCGCCGGCGAGGCGGTCGAGCAGCGCGTTGGGCACGTGCTCGTGCTCGAACGTGAGGGCGTCGGCGCCTGCGGCGAGCGCGGCGATCGCCGCTTCGTCCCCGGCCTCGCCCACCGGGGCGTCCACGACGACCTGCCCGGCCGAGCCCGACGGGCTCTCGACCAGCACCCGCAGGTGGATCCCGAGCGCGGTCGCTGCCGGCGCCATCATGCGGGCGAGCTGTCCGCCGCCGACCACGGCCACCACGGGTGCGTTCACGGGCGCCCACCCTAACCGAGTAGGCGGGACCTCGGTCGGCGCGACCGCACCGGGTGCGGGCTAGGCTCGCAAACGTGACGACCGCTGTGCTCACCCGCCTGCTGGGTCCCGACCACCGGGCCCGCCTCGCCGAGCTGGCGCGTTTCCTGTCCGTCGGTGGCGTCGCGTTCGTCGTCGACATGGGGCTGTACAACCTGCTGCGGTTCGGCCCGGGTGAGCTGCTCGCCGAGAAGCCGATCACCGCGAAGGTCATCGCGACGCTCGTCGCGACGCTGGTCTCCTGGGTCGGCAACCGCCTGTGGACGTTCTCACAGCACCGCACGCAGCACCGCGGCCGCGAGCTGCTGCTGTTCGTCGTGGTCAACGGGCTCGGCCTGGCCGTCGGTGCCGCTCCGCTCGCCTTCTCGCAGTACGTGCTGCACCTGGACGGGCCGGTGCCGGACAACGTCGCGAACCTGGTGGGCATCGTGCTCGGCACCGTCCTGCGGTACGTCGGCTACAAGCACTGGGTGTTCACCGGTGGCGGGCCGACGCTCGACGAGGACGGTGCACCGGCGTCCGAGCAGGCCGCCGTGGCGCTGGCGGTCCAGCCCGTCGTGCCGTTCGGTGCGGTGACGGCGGCCGACGAGCTGCGCGAGCAGCAGCACGAGCCGCCCGTCCGGTCCGCCCCGGATGGTCGGCGCGGTCGAGGCTGAGCCGGCGGTCGATGCTGAGACGGCGGTCGAGGCTGAACCGCCCGCGCCGCGCGGCCGGGCCGCGCACGGCGAGGATCCTCGCGCCGGTCAGGGCACGCCGGCCTGCACGACGCGCCCGACTCCGCGCCCCATGAGCAGGCCGTCTGCGGCGGGCACGAACGCCGCCTGCCCGGCTCCGAGCTGCAGCGTGCGGTCGCCCTCGCCCCGCAGGTGCGCCGCACCGTCGAGGCACAGCAGCACGCGCGGCCCGCGGCCCGGCAGCCGGACCTCGTGCGTCTCGTCCTGCAGCTGGGTGACCGACAGCTCGAAATCGTCGACGGGGGCGTAGAACACGTCGGTCGACGTGAACACGTGCTCGGGCGCGATGCGGATCGGCGGGGCGGCGACGGTGTCGAGGTTGTCGAGGAGCTCGGGCACGTCGACGTGCTTGGACGTGAGCCCGGCCCGCAGCACGTTGTCCGAGTTGGCCATGAGCTCGACCGCGAAGCCCTCGAGGTAGGCGTGCACGGCGCCCGCGGGGACGAACAGCACCTCGCCCGGCTGCAGCGTCACAGGGTTGAGCAGGACCGACGTCACGGCCCCCGGGTCACCGGGGTACTGGGCGTGCAGCCGGATCACCGTCCGGTCGGTGCGCGGGGACGGCGAGCCGGCGTCGAGGCGCCGCTGGCACGCACGGGCGAGCGCCGCGACCTCCTCGGCGTTCGGGCGCGTGCTGGGCGTCAGCAGCCACTCGAACGCCGCGCGCACGCCCTCGGGCGACGGGTCGCTCGTGAGCAGCTTGTGCAGCCGCTCGGCGAGCGAGGACTGCAACCCGACGAGCAGCTCGGCAGCCCGACGCGGGGCCCGGAAGCCGACCATGGCGTCGAGCTGAGAGAGCGCGAACACGAGCTCGGGCTTGTGGTTGCGGTCCCGGTAGCTGCGCTCGGCGGCGTCGATCGGCACCCCCGCTCGCTCCTCGCGCTCGTACCCGAGCCGGGCGCGCGCGCGGGAGGGGTGCACCTGCAGCGAGACCGGGGAGGCGGCGGCGATGAGCTTGAGCAGGTAGGGCAGCTCGCGGCCGAACCGCGCGACGACGTCCTCGCCCAGCACCGCGTGCGGATCCTGGCTGACCAACGCGTCGAGCGTCTCGGCGCCGGCCCCGACGAGACGCGCGGGCGCCAGGGGGTGCGCCCCGAACCACGCCTCCGCGACGGGACGCTCCTCGACCGCGAACCCGAGCAGGCCCGGGATGGCGTGCGTCGACCCCCACGCATAGTGCTGGAGGGCGGGTTCGAGGCGGTACATGCGCGTCCTTCCGGGCTCGTCGCGAGCGCCCAGGGTACCCAGCCGACCCGCCGTCCCGAGCGTGAACGGCACAGCGGGTGAACGGTTCAGCGACGACGACGGTCCGGCCGCGACGACACGACCGCACCGAGCGGCAGCACCACGTCCGGCCGCAACGAGGCCGGCACACCCGACAGGAACAGCGCGAACACCGCGGGTCGGCGCTGCGCGAGCTCGAGCCGTCCGCCGTCGGCGGAGGCCAGGTCACGTGCGAGGGCGAGCCCGAGGCCGGTGCCCTTGCCGGAGGTCACGTCGCGCTCGAAGATCCGGCCCGCGAGCTCGTCGGGGACGCCCTGACCCTCGTCGGCCACCTCCACGACGACCGTGCCGGAGGGGCCGCCGGAGCGTGACCGCACCGTCGTGGTCCCCGCACCGTGCCGCAGCGAGTTCTCGATGAGCGTGGCGAGCACCTGCGCGAGCGCGCCCGGCGTGGCGAGCACCTGCGTGGCGGGGTCGACCTCGACGACGAGCCGACGCCCGACCGCCTCGAACGTGGCGGCCCACTCCTCCTCCTGCTGGTGCACGACCTCGAGGAGCTGCACCGCCTCCGTCGTGCCACCCTGAGCGCGCCGCGAGGACATCAGCAGGTCGTCGACCACGCGCACGAGCCGTTCGACCTGCTCGAGACTGATCCGTGCCTCCTCGCGCACCTGCGGGTCGTCCGAGGCGAGCATGATCTCCTCGAGCCGCATCGACAGCGCCGTCAACGGCGTGCGCAGCTGGTGCGAGGCGTCGGAGGCGAACTTGCGCTCGGCTGCGAGCCGGCCGGCCATGCGGTCGGCGCTGCGCGCGAGCTCGGAGGCCACCAGGTCGATCTCCTCGACGCCCGAGGGCTCGAGCTGCGGACGCACCTGCCCCGAGCCGAGCTGCTCGGCGGACGCCGCGAGGTACACCAGCGGCGCCGCGAGCCGGTTCGCCTGCCAGATCGCCATCGCGATACCGGCGGCGAACGCGACCACGGCCGCGATCACGACGAGCGCGATGACCCGGGCGCTGAGCCAGAACACCTCCCACCAGGAGACGTACAGCACGACCGTGGCGCCCTGGTCCGAGGTCGCCTCAACCGACTGGCTGCGCCCCTCGACTCGCGTACCCGCCTGGTACACGGTGCCGTCCGGCGCGTGCACCACGACGGACGCGGAGACCTCGCCGTCGCCGGCGTCGGCGAACGGCTCGAACATCTGGTCGTTGAGCTCGATCCCCAGACCGATCCGGAAGTCGACCGCGCGCGCGGCCGACTCCGCGCGGGTCTCGAGGCGCTGCAGCTCGTTCTCGCGGACGAGCTGCGCGCCCAGGAACGCCAGCGGGAAGCCGAGCAGGACCACCGCGACGGTGACCGCCGCGATCGTCGCCTGCAGGACGCGACGACGCACGCGCCGTCGGCCCTAGAGGCCCGCGGCCACGGGGCCGGTCTCGAACCGGAAACCCATGCCGCGCACCGTCGAGATGTAGCGCGGGGCGTTCGCGTCGTCGCCGAGCTTGCGGCGCAGCCACGACACGTGCATGTCGAGCGTCTTCGTCGATCCCGTCGGGTCCGAGTCCCACACCTCGCGCATGAGCGTCTCACGCGCGACGACGTTGCCCGCGGAGGCGACGAGCACCCGTAGCAGGTCGAACTCCTTGGCGGTCAGGTGCAGCTCACGGTCGCCCTGGAACGCACGGTGCGCGGCGACGTCGACCCGGACGTTCTGCGCGTGCAGCTCGTCCTCGTCGCCGGCCTCGACGGCGGTGCGGCGCAGCAGGGCGCGCACGCGGGCGAGCAGCTCGGCGAGCCGGAACGGCTTGGTCACGTAGTCGTCGGCGCCGGCGTCGAGCCCGACGACGAGGTCGACCTCGTCGGCACGGGCCGTCAGCACGAGCACGGGCGTGGTCAGGCCCTGGTTGCGGATCGCACGCGCGACGTCGAGGCCGTCCATGTCCGGCAGGCCGAGGTCGAGGACGACGAGGTCGGCCGTCGCGGCACCGTCGATCGCTCCTTGACCGGTACCTTGCACGCTGACGTCGTAGCCTTCACGTCCGAGCGCCCGCGCCAAAGGCTCGGCAATCGCCGGATCGTCTTCCGCCAGAAGCACCTGGGTCATTCGCCCATGCTAGGTCACGCTCTGGTATTCACCGCCAGGACTCGCGACCCAGGTACGGCGTGTGAGCGGTTTCATCCGTGGGTCACGGTTCGTCCCGGCCTGGGCGCGGGGTTGTCCGCTCCACGCCTCAGGTCGCACGTGGGCACCCTCGAGGTCCGCCCCGGGGTGCACGACGGCACGCCGGGTCGGACCTAGGCTCACGGCGTGGGCTTCTGGGACCGACTGCTGCGCTGGGAGGACGCGCACCGCTTCGCGGTGGACGCGACCGGGGCGTTCCTGTCGTTCGTCGTCCTGGGCCCGCTGACCATGGCCGGGTCGGGCGTGTCCATGCGCGGCGAGGCGGCCCTGCTCTGGACCGCGGCGCTCGTCGGCCCGCTGGCGTGGCGACGCGTGCGCCCCACGGCATCGGCGGGCGCGGTCTACCTCGTCGGGCTGATCCAGCTGGTCACCGTGCCCGGGATCCTGCTCGCCGACGTCGCCGTCCTCGTCTCGCTGTACTCCGTCACCGTGCACGGGCCGCGCTGGGCGCACCGGACGGCGATCAGCGGCGCGCTGCTGAGCGCCGTCGTGCTGCCGCTGCGGCTCGTGGCCGACTACTACGCGCCTGCGATCGTCGTCATCTGCATGCTCGTCGCGACGTGCTCGCTGACGGTCTGGGCGTTCGGGCTGGTGCGTCGCTCGCGGCGCGAGACGCTCGAGGCCCTGGTCGACCGGGCGCAGCGGCTCGAGAAGGAGCGTGACCAGCAGGCCCAGATCGCCACGTCGGCGGAGCGCGCGCGCATCGCCCGTGAGATGCACGACATCGTGGCGCACTCGCTGTCGGTCGTCATCGCTCAGGCCGACGGCGGACGCTACGCCGCCCAGGTCGACCCGCAGGCGGCGGCGCGCGCGCTCGAGACGATCGCCGACACGGGCCGGGCGGCCCTGACCGACATGCGACGCCTGCTGGGCGTCCTGCGCACGGAGGACGGCCGCCTGCGCCCGACCGCGGACGGGCCGGGCGTGCTGCCCGGGGCCGTGCCGGCGCAGACCACGCCGCAGCCCGGCGAGGCCGACATCGGCCGGCTGGTCGAGCAGTTCCGGCTCAGCGGAGCGCAGGTCTCCCTGGTCCGCATGGGCGAGCCTCGTCCACTGCCGCCCGGTGTCGGGCTCGCGGTCTACCGCATCACGCAGGAGTCGCTCACCAACGTCCTCAAGCACGCCGGCCCCTCGCCCCGGGTCACGGTCGTGGTGCAGTGGCACCAGGACGCGATCGAGCTCGACGTCGCCGACGACGGGCGCGGCGCCTCGGCCGACTCCGACGGGCTCGGCCAAGGACTGCGCGGCATGCAGGAGCGCGCGTCGATGTTCGGCGGCGAGGTCACCGCGGGCCCCCGCACGGGCGGCGGCTTCCGCGTCCGTGCTCGTCTTCCGTTCCCGGGCGGCGCGGCGTCCGGGGTGCCGGCGGTGCTCGCGTCCACCGGCCCGGCCCGGGTGGTCCACGCGCAGTCGGCCGGCGCGTCCCCCGCTGCCCCGGCGGCCGTCCAGGCCGATCCGCCCGCCGCCGACGGCCCGGACGAGCGGGATGCCCACGTGACGACGAGCCCGCACGACCGCGAGACTGTGGCGGCGCCGCACGCGCGGCGGGCGCCCGACCTGCGACCCGCACCCGACCCGCGACCCCAGGAGCACCAGCGATGACCGACCAGCCCAGCGGCACCGTGACGTCGACCGTGGCACCCGCGGCGGGCAGCGTCGACGGCGTCGTCCGCGTCGCGCTCGTGGACGACCAGCAGCTGGTGCGTGCGGGCTTCCGCATGGTCATCGACTCCCAGCCCGACCTCGAGGTCGTGCTCGAGGCCGGCGACGGAGCCCAGGCGGTGCGTGCCCTCGACCCGAGCGCCCGGTCCGCGCTCGGCCGCGTCGACGTGGTGCTCATGGACGTCCGCATGCCCACGATGGACGGGCTCGAGGCGACAGCGCAGATCATCGCCCGCGGCACCGCCACCCACCCGGCGCCCCGCGTGATCGTCCTGACCACGTTCGACCTCGACGAGTACGTGCTCTCGGCGATCCGGGCCGGTGCCAGCGGTTTCCTGCTCAAGGACGCCCCGCCCGAGGAGATGCTCGCAGCCATCCGCACCGTGCACCGCGGCGACGCCGTGATCGCCCCGTCCTCGACCCGGCGCCTGATCGAGCACCTGGTCGAGGCGTTGCCCGCGACCGCCGACGACGACGGTCCGAACCCCGCGCTGACGCTGGTCGCCGAGCTGACCGAACGCGAGCGGGAGGTCCTGCTGCTCATGGCCCGCGGTCGGTCGAACACCGAGATCGGCCGCGACCTGTTCGTCGCGGAGGCGACCGTCAAGACGCACGTGGGACGCATCCTGGCCAAGCTCGGTGCGCGCGACCGCGTGCAGGCGGTCGTCACGGCGTACGAGGCAGGGCTGGTCCGGCCTGGAGCCTGACCGGCCACGGGCGTAGCGGCAGGTCATCCCGCGGGATGACGCACGCCTCAGACGTCGAGACCGAGGGGCGACGAGGCCGGTGCGGTCGCCTCCCTAGCGTGGTCACGTACCGAATCCGACACCACTCGAGGAGCACCGTGTCTTCTTCCACGCCCGCAGCCGTTCCCGTGCCCGGCACGCCCGGAGCGGTCCCCGCCTCGTCGGCGCGCGGCCTGACCAAGACCTATGGGTCGGGGCCCGCCGCCGTGCGGGCCCTCGACGGTGTCGACGTGGACTTCGCCGCCGGCGCGTTCACCGCGATCATGGGTCCGTCCGGCTCCGGCAAGTCGACCCTCATGCACCTGCTCGCCGGGCTCGACCAGGCGACCTCCGGGTCCGTGCGGCTCGGTGAGACCGAGCTGACCAGCCTCGGTGACGACGCGCTCACGCACCTGCGTCGGGACCGGATCGGCTTCGTCTTCCAGTCCTTCAACCTGCTGCCGATGTTCACCGCGGAGCAGAACATCACGCTGCCGCTGGAGCTCGCGGGCGCTCGCGTCGACCAGGAGTGGCTGGACCTGCTGACCGCCACGCTCGGCCTGGCGGGACGTCTCACGCACCGGCCCAGCGAGCTGTCGGGCGGCCAGCAGCAGCGTGTGGCGATCGCGCGCGCGCTCGTCACGCGCCCGGAGGTCGTCTTCGCCGACGAGCCGACCGGCAACCTGGACTCGCGCTCCGGTGCCGAGGTGCTCTCGTTCCTGCGCCGCTCGGTCCGCGAGCTCGGCCGTACGGTGATCATGGTGACGCACGACCCGACCGCGGCCGCGTACGCCGACCGCGTGGTGCTGCTCGCCGACGGCCGGATCGCCGGCGACATCGCCGAGCCGACCCCCGAGTCGGTGCTCGCCGGGCTCGAGGCCCTGCGCTCGCTCGAGGCGCCGATCGCCGACGGGGTGAGCGCCTGATGCTCCGGCTCACCCTCGCCCAGATGCGCCGCAGCCTGGGCCGACTCACCGCGGCCGCCATCGCCATCGCGATCGGGACCGGCTTCGTGGCCGCGACGCTGCTCACCGGCGGCGTCATCCAACGCGCGAGC
The DNA here is from genome assembly GCA_023432565.1 of Actinomycetes bacterium. Taxonomy (GTDB): domain Bacteria; phylum Actinomycetota; class Actinomycetes; order Actinomycetales; family Cellulomonadaceae; genus Cellulomonas. Next base: position 10,276 of record JAEYUL010000187.1, read on the forward strand.
TACGACTCCGTCACCGCGCGGTTCGCCCAGGCGGACCTGGTGGTCGACGGCGACGTCACCGGGCTCCTCGACCAGATCGGGGCCGTGCCCGGCGTCGAGGCCGTCGACCCGGTGATCATCGGCGGCCTGGAGGTCCGCAAGGGCGCGTCCCGCTCGTGGCAGCTCATGCTCCCCGTCGCCTCCGACCCCAGCCTGTCCTCGCTGACGATCGCCGACGGCCGCGCGCCGCAGGGCGCCGACGAGATCGCGCTGCCCCGTGGCGTCGCCGAGCGGCTCGACGTCGAGGTGGGCGGGACCGTCGAGGTGTCCTGGACCGAGTGGCCCGACGACGCCGATCCGGTGTACCGGACGCGGGACGTCACCGTCACCGGCCTGACGGCCGACCCGGGCGGCGCCTGGACCGGTTTCGGCGGTGCGACCCTGGCGGTGCAGGACTCGGTGCTGACGTGGACGAACCTCTCCCCCGACCTGGTCGGCAGCGAGGGCGCACTCGTCAAGGCCCCGCGCGACACCGCCACGGTCGACGAGGCACTGCGCACCATGCTCGACGCGGCGACGGCCGACCGCAGCGACCTGGCCCCGGTCACGGTCCAGACGCGTGACGAAGCGGCCGAGGACCAGATCGAGGAGACCGGTGGCGGCGAGAACTTCGTCGTCGGGTCGATCCTGGCCTTCGCCGCGGTCTCCCTGATCGTCGCCGGCCTGGTCATCTCGAACACGTTCCAGGTCCTGGTCGCCCAGCGTGCACGCACCCTCGCGCTGCTGCGCTGCGTCGGAGCGGTGCGCGGCCAGCTGCGCCGGTCCGTGCTGCTGGAGGCGGCGATCCTCGGTGTGGGCGCGTCGGTCGTCGGTGTGCTCCTGGGTACGGGCGTCGCGCAGGGGGCGCTGTCCGTGCTGGGACGCATGCAGGACGACATGCCGCTGCCGGCGTACGTCACGGTGACGCCCTCGGTCCTGCTCGTGCCGATGCTCGTCGGCGTGGTCGTCACGGTGCTGGCGGCGCTCGTCCCGGCTCGGGCCGCGACGCAGGTGAGCCCGATCGCCGCGTTGCGACCGCTCGACGCACCCGACGTCGCCTCCCGTGCGGGCAAGCTGCGGCTGGGCTTCGCCCTCGTGCTCTTTGTGGGCGGCACGGGTGTGCTCACGATGGCTCTCGTGGGCGCGCACGCACGGGCCGGCGATGCGCTGACCTGGCTCGGCGTGGGGATCCTGGGCGGCTTCGCGTCCTTTGTCGGCGTGCTGGTCGGGGCCGTGTTCTGGGTGCCGTTCATGGTCGCGCTCGTCGGGCGACTGCTCGGCAGGACCGGCCCGGCCGCACGCCTGGCCGCGGCGAACACGGTGCGCAACCCGCGTCGGACCGCCGCGACGAGCACCGCGCTGCTCATCGGCGTGACGCTGGTCGCCCTCATGTCGACGGGTGCCGCGAGCGCGCGAGCGTCGCTCGCGGCGGAGCTCGACTCCCACTACCTCGTGGACATCGAGATCACGAGCGCGTCCGGGGGGATCGACCCCCTGCCCGCCGACGTCGAGCGCACGGTCGCCGACGTGGTCGGCGTCGAGCGCGCCGTCGACGTCCGCAGCGCCGAGATCAGCATCGGCGACGACTGGTACACCGCGCGGTCCCTGACCCCCGAGGTCGAGGCGGTCCTGCGGGACGACCGGATCGCGGCCGCTGCCGACGACGACACGATCGTCGTGACCTCGTCGGTCGTCGACCCGAGCCAGCCGGTCACGCTGCGCGACCCGTACACGGGCGAGCCCGTCGACGAGGAGCGGTCCCGCGTGCTCGAGCTGGTCGTCGTCGGCAGCGGCCGCGGCGGCGCCGCGTACCTGACGCCCTCGACCTTCGACGCGATCGTCGGCACGGACGTGCCGACCACGACCGTGTGGGCGCGCATCGCCTCGGACGCGGATGCCGTGGCCGTCGTCGAGGCGGTCCGCAACGCCCTGAGCGACGAGTCGGTCGTGATCGAGTCGCCCGTGTCCTCCCGGATGCAGTACGAGCAGCTCATCGACACGTTGCTCGCGATCGTCGTCGGCCTGCTCGCGGTCGCCGTGGTCATCGCCCTGGTCGGCGTGGCCAACACGCTGTCGCTGTCGGTGATCGAGCGTCGCCGCGAGTCGGCGACGCTGCGGGCGATCGGCCTGACCAAGCGCCGCCTGCGGCTCTCGCTCGCGGCCGAGGGGATGCTGATCTCGGGGGTCGGCGGCGTGCTGGGGGTCGTGCTCGGCGTGCTCTACGGGTGGGCCGGGTCGGCCATCACGTTCAGCACGATGGGCGACGCGCGGCTCGCGGTGCCGTGGACCGACGTGGCCCTGATCATGGCGGTCGCGGTGGGAGCCGGGTTGCTGGCCTCGGTCCTGCCGGCCCGCTCGGCCGTGCGGACGTCACCCGTGGCAGCTCTCGCGGTCGACTGAGCCGACGCGTGGCGCGGGCGTCAGCGGCGCTTCGGAGTACCGGAGGGGGTACCCGAGGCGCCGTTGGCGTCCTCGCGGGTCGCGGTGGTCACCGCGACGACCGCGGGCAGCAGCAGGCCGACGCCGACGACCACGGCCGTCACGAGCACGCCCCACGCCCAGACGGTCGACTCGACACCGAGCCACCCGACGGACAGGACGACGAGCATGATCTGCCATGTCATGACCGGCGAGCGCGCCCAGCGGCGGCCGCGCCACAGCCCGCGCGCGGACGCCGCGAGCACGAACGCGATCGCGAGCCCGAACACGATGAGGAACACGGTCGCGGCGGGACGCACCGAGATCCCCCGCACCAGGTCGGCGCCCCACGCGACGGCGAGCCCGACCGCGGCGGCGGCCTCCAGGAGCGTCAGGAGGCAGACGACGACGAGTGCCGCGGGACGGTCCGGGTGAGCGGGCACAGGTGTCGAGGAGATCACGGGCCGAGCCTACGGGGCCGCGGGAGACTCACGGCGGGCCGGGCCCCGCGGACGCTCGCGGACGTGGCGTCCTGGGTGCATACCACGACCGGGAGCACCACAGGACCACGGCGCTCTCCGGTGCCCCCTGCCGAGCGGTCCGAATCGATCCGAGCCAACGGCCGTACGCTCAGCGCAGTGTGACCAACGCCTCATCCGTAATGGAGTCGAAACCGTCTTGTAACCCCTTGTGTGATCGCGCGACGGGTGTGACGCTTGGAGCAGCAGGTCTTCAGCCCACCCCCCAACGCATCGTGCACATCGTCGCGCGCGCCCTGATCAGGGTGCCGTCGTCGTCGTGCGCCCAAGGAGATTCACATGGATTGGCGCCACCGCGCAGCGTGTCTCGACGAGGACCCCGAGCTGTTCTTCCCGATCGGCAACACGGGTCCGGCCCTCCTGCAGATCGAGGAGGCCAAGGCGGTCTGCCGCCGGTGCGGCGTCGTCGACACGTGCCTGAAGTGGGCCATCGAGACCGGTCAGGACGCCGGGGTCTGGGGCGGCCTGTCGGAGGACGAGCGCCGCGCGCTCAAGCGCCGTACCGCGCGCCAGCGTCGCGCCGGCTGACCGGGCACCACACGCTCTCGACCGAAGGGGGCCGGCCGCCGGGCCGGTCCCCTTCGTCGTGCCCACCGACGCCGGCCGGTCGCGAGCGGGCCGGCGGTGAGCGACCCCCTCCGACGTCGGCCTGTCTTCGGTCTGCGGTCGGGCCGGTCTCGGGCTGCCGACGACCGAGCGGAGCCTCGAACGCGTCGGGTTCAGCCGACCTGCGCGGCGTCGCGTGACGTGCGCAGGTGGACCTGGACGACCACTGCGGTGCCACCCTCGGCGCGCTGTCGCCAGTCGATGTTCCCCCGCAGCTCGTTCGTCACGAGCGTCTGGACGATCTGCGTGCCGAGCCCCGAGCCCGCTCCCCGCCCCTCGGGAATCCCCGAGCCGTCGTCCGCGACCGTCACGCTCAGGTCGTCGCCCTCACGCTCGACCAGCACCTCGACCCTGCCGGACTCGCGGCCCTCGAAGCCGTGCTCGACCGCGTTCGTCACCAGCTCGGTCAGCACGAGGGCGAGCGCGGTGGCGTCCTCGGCGCGCACCGACCCGAACGTGCCCGAGACCGTCGTGCGCACGTGCGCACCGGCCGACGCGGCGTCCGCGGCCAGGCGCAGGCTGCGCCCCACCAGGTCGTCGAACGGGACGCTCTCGTCGATCGTCTGGGACAGGGAGTCGTGCACCAGAGCGATCGTCGCGACGCGCCGCATCGCCTCGGTGAGCGCGTCGCGCGCCTCGGGAGTGGTCATCCGCCGCGACTGCAGCCGCAGGAGCGCGGCGACGGTCTGCAGGTTGTTCTTCACACGATGGTGGATCTCGCGGATCGTCGCGTCCTTGGTGATGAGCTCGCGCTCGCGACGGCGCAGCTCGGAGACGTCGCGACACAGCAGCACCGCGCCGATGCGCCGACCCTCGTCCGTGAGCGGCACGGCACGCAGCGACAGCGCCACACCACCGACCTCGACGTCGGTGCGCCACGGTGCGCGTCCCATGAGGACGAGCGGCATCGACTCGTCGACGGTCGCGCGCTGCTCCGGGATGAGCTCGGCGGTCACCTCCACCAGCGAGCGTCCGACGAGGTCACCCAGCGCGCCGAGGCGATGGAAGCACGACAGCGCGTTGGGGCTGGCGTAGAGCACCTCCCCCTCGGAGTTGAGCCGCACCAGTCCGTCACCGACGCGCGGGGCGCCGCGGCGCGGGCCCGTCGGCGCGTCCGGCGCCGGGAACTCGCCCGAGGCGATCATCGCGAAGACGTCGTCCGCCGCCTCGACGTAGTTGAGCTCGAGCCTGCTGGGCGTGCGCGCGCCGCCGAGGTTGGTCTGCCGGGCGATGACCGCGATCGCGCGCCCCTCGCGCACGACCGGGATCGCCTCCTCGCGCACCGCGTACGAGCCGAACCAGCGCGGCTCGCGCGAGCGCAGCTGCCGCTTCTCCTCGAGCGAGCGCTGCAGCTGCGGGCGCTGGCCCTCGGGAGCGCGTGAGCCCACCACGTCGTCGTAGTGCACCGTGGCGCCCGTCGAGGGACGGCACTGGGCGATCGCGACGAAGTCGCCGTCGGTCGTCGGCAGCCACAGGACGAGGTCCGCGAACGCCAGGTCGGAGACGACCTGCCAGTCCCCCACGAGCAGGTGCAGCCACTCCAGGTCCGCCGGAGGCAAGGGGCCGTGACGCTCGACGAGCACGCTCAGGGTGGACACGCGCCCAGCCTATGCGGCCGCACTAGGCTCGATGCGCCGCGCCCGCGGCGCCGACCGAAGGGGCTTGCTGGTGCACCTGACCGAGATGCTCGTCCTGCCCACCGACCCGGCCACGGCCGCGCGCCTGCTGGCCGACCCGGCCTACGTGCGCGAGAAGATCGAGGAGAGCGGCGCGGCGTGCGAGCAGATCGACGTCACGCACGACGACGTCGCACCGGACCTGACGCCGGACACGGGGCGCGAGCTCGCGCCGGACGGCGGGTCGTCGCGCTCCGGCACCCTCGGTGGGTTCACCGTGACCACGCGACGCACGCTTGCGACCGAGCAGATCCCGCAGCAGGTGCGCGCGTTCGTGGGGAACCGCATCGAGGTGCGGCAGGTCGAGGCCTGGCGTGCGCCCGACGGCGACGGCGCACGCGTGGGCACGGTCGTCGTCGAGGTCGTCGGCGCGCCCGTCCGCCTGGCCGGTCGCGTCACGCTCGTCGCGCACGGCGGCACGCGGACGGCGATCCGCTACGACGGCGACCTGCGTGCGGCGATCCCGTTGCTCGGGAGCGCGGTCGAGCAGGCGACGGCGGCGGCCATCCGCTCCGCCGTCGCCGCCGAGGAGCGGGTCGCGGCGCGCCGGCTCGCCCAGGCCTGACATACGTCCAGCTCGGCGGTCGACGGGCGGCGAACCGGTCACCCGACCGGGCGGACAGGCACGTCACGGAAGCGGTTCCGCGCCGTAACAATTCGGTAACGTGGGAACCGTGGAAATAGCCTCTGACCTGCATTGATGTCTGCGTGGGACCGCTACCACGCCCAAACCGAGCCCGGACCTCCTTGACACCCCGCAGCGGCCCGGCGACAGTGTGACCAGCGCGTGGGAACGCTCCCGCACACTGCGGAGGGGAGCGCTTCCAAGCGGGGTCTCTCAGACCCACGCCGACGTGGTTCCGGGGTCCGTGACCCCGGCCCGCGCAGGCGACAGGTGAGGTACGGCATGGCTGCCGTCCGACTGACAAGGGAGTCACAGTGCGCAAGACCACTCGAAAGTTCCTGGCCGTCACGGCCGGGGTCGCGAGCATCGCCCTCCTGGCGACCGCTTG
>JAEYUL010000212.1 GCA_023432565.1 Actinomycetes bacterium
CGCCCGCCTCGCGCAGCGTCCACGCCGCGCGCGTGTGCAGCGCCCGTCGGTCGGCTGGATCGATCCCGCCGTACAGCGCGACCCGCACCACGTCGTGGCGGAACACGAGGCGGTCCCCGCGCGCCTGCACCACACCCGCCGCGAGCGCGTGCCGCAGCGTGCGCCACACGTCGGCGACCGGGCGGTCGGCGAGCGCCGCGAGGTCCACGACCACGAACGAGACACCCAGGACCGACGCCGTGGACAGCAGCGCCAGCACGTCGCCGCCGAGGTACGCGACCCGTGCGCGCACGACCTCCTCGACCTGCAGGCGCCACCCCGGCACGACCGCGTCGATCCCGCCCTCGACCGCGACGAGCGCACCCGCGTCGTGCGCGGTGGTGACCACGTCGACGACGAGCTGCGGGTTGCCGCCCGCGGTCGAGACCGCGCCCCGCAACGACGGGCCGAGGCTCGCGCCGAGGATCGCCTCGGCGAGCTCGACGGCCGCGGCGGTCGGCAGCGGGCTCAGCTCGAGGTGACGCGCACCGGCACGCGTCCACCGGCTCACGACGTGCGTGATCGCGGGCCGGTGCGGGACGGGTCGCAGCGTGAGCACGACGAGCGTGCGCGGCGGGAAGCCGTCGGCGGACGCGGCGGCGAGCGCGGCGAGCTCGTCCTCGTCCCACGCGTGCACGTCCTCCAGGACGACGAGCCGCGCGGACCCGTCCTCGCACGGGCGGATGAGCTCGGCGAGCGCGTCCGGGCCGTCGCACACCCGGATCCCGAGCAGCTGCGCGCCGGACTGGAGCGCCTCGACCAGGCTCGTGCGACCGACGCCGGCCTCACCCTCGAGCAGGACGGCCCCGCCGGGCCCGTCCGTGGCCTCGGTCAGGTAGGCCTCGAGGTCGTCGAGCTCGGCGGCGCGGCCGACGAGCGGCCAGGCTCCACCCGGGGAAGGCATGCGTCCGATGCTAGGGGCCCACCCCGGGTCTGCGACCGGGTGAGAGCCCAGGACACGCGGGATCGCCCCGACGCGCGTCGCACGCGCTCGTCAGCGGGTGTACTCCCAGTGCCACGCCTCGGGCTTGCTGCCACCGGCGCGCGCCCAGCTGGGGTGGACCCAGCCGTACGCGGCTGCGTTCGCCTGCATCCACTTGTGCTGCTTGGTGCCGAAGGTCTGGATCCCACCACCCAGGTCCACGGCGATGCCGGTGCCGTGGTTCGACGTCCCCGGGGCCGCGCACAGCCAGCCCTTGGTCCGGCGGCAGCTGACCTGCGCGCTGTACGAGCGGTACGAGCTCGTGATCGACAGGTGCGTGCCGAAGGCCTCGTAGTACGCGGCGTCGAGGGCGGACAGGTCCTCCGCGGCGTCGCAGCGCAGCAGCGCGCTGGAGTCGAAGGACGGCGCGCACAGCACGGAGGCCGGGATCCGCCCGTTCGCGTAGCCGTTCACCGACGACTTCCACGCGGCGCGCTGGGCCGCCTTGGCCTTCGCCTCCGCCTCGGCCTTCGCCTTCGCCTCCGCCTCGGCCTTCGCCTTCGCCTCCGCCTCAGCCTTGGCCTTGGCCTCGGCCGCGGCCTTCTCGGCGGCGGCCTTCTCGGCGGCGGCCTTCTCGGCGGCGGCGATCCGCTCGCGCTCCTCCTGCGTGGTCTCGGCGACCTCCTCGCTCAGCTCGACGACGCGCTCGACGGCCTCGCGGAGCTTGCGGGTCGTGGTGTCCTCGGGCCCGGCCACGGGAGGCACGACGACCGGGCGCGTCGACTCGTCGGCCGCCGTCGGCGCGGGCGCGGCGGGCGCGGGGTCGGTCGTCGCCGCTTCAGCGGGCGCGGGCTCGGCAGGCGCGGACTCGGCGGGCGCGGACTCGGCAGGCGCTGTGGCCGACGGGTCGACGGGCGCGCTCGTCGCGTCCTCGTCCGCGGCAGCGTCCTCGCCTGCGGCACCGCGCTCGCCCGAGCGCGACGTCGTCGCGGTCGTCCGGGCGCTCAGCACGCCGGACTGCTCGAGCGCGCCGGCCTCGTCGAGCAGCTCCTCGAGCTCGGCGCTCGCCTCGGCCAGCTCGTCGACCGCGGCGTGGTCGAGGGTCACGGCCTCGGCGGCGTCGCTCGCGGCGCGTGCGGTCTGGACGGCGTCCAGTGCGGCGTCCGCGACCACGGCGCGCGCCTCGAGCATCGCGTTGCGCGCCTGGGTGGCGGCGGCGGCGCCCTGCGAGAGCAGTCCGCCGAACGCGCCCGCCAGGGCGAGCACGACGACACCCTTGGCCAGTCGGCGAGGGTGCATACGGGGGTGGGCTCGGCGCGTGGACGTCCGCCGGTCAGCCGTGTGGCGACCGCCGCCGGACGTGCGCCGGCGCTGCGGCTCGTCACTCATCGCGATCCACGCTACGAAGGCGCTGCGGGACGTCCCGGTGGTGATCCGTCAAGGTCCTGCGAAGCGTGCAGCGGCCTGGTGCACATCCTGGCCACACCGTCGAGGTGCACGGTCGTGGGCTGGCGAACGGTCCCGTGGGCGGCCAAGTCGGACATCTGTCCTGGTCGCTCGCCCAGATCGGACGCGAGCCCGCCGGGGCGCATCTCGGACGTTCCGGACTCGGCTCCGCGGGACCTCGGCCGGGGCGTCCGTCACAGCTCCTTCACACGCGCTCGGGTCCGCCCGGGCTCGCGTGACGGCGGCCACACCCCCCGCGGCGGGTGGCGCAACCCCGCGGCGCGCGTGGGTCGTCACCGGGCGATCTGGCGCGCCGGCCCCGAGGAGGGCGCGCCGTCGTCGACCTGTGGACGACTGCGCGAGCGCTACCGGGGGCGGGACGAGGTCGCCGTCAGGGGCCGGGTCGCGCGCACGCGCCTACTGTCGGTGTGAGGGCCGTCGACTGCGTCACGCCCGTGCGCAGAGCGCGGCACCGGGGAGGCGGGGTGCACGACGACCGGGTGAGCGAGGCGATGCGTGCGGTCCCGCGCGTGCAGTTCCTGCCGCGCCCCCAGCGCGTGCACGCCGACGAGGACCGCGCACTCCCCCTGTGGCGCGGCTCGACGTGCTCGCAGCCGAGCACGGTCGCGGCGATGCTGCGCCTGCTCGACGTCCCGCGGGGCGCGAGCGTCCTCGACGTCGGCGCGGGGTCGGGATGGACGACAGCGCTGCTGTCGTGGCTGGTCGGCCCGCACGGGGAGGTGCTCGGGCTCGAGCTGGAGCCCGAGCTGGCGGCGTGGGGGGCGGCGAACCTCGCCCGGTTCCTGCTGGCCGACCAGGGCGAGGCACGCACGGCGAGCCCACGCGCACGGCTCGAGGTGGCGGCCCCGGGGACGGTCGGGCGGCCCCGGCCGGGCGGGTGGGACCGGATCCTCGTCTCGGCCGCCGCACGGCGGCTGCCGACCGAGCTCGTCGCGATGACCGCCGACCCGGGACGCCTCGTCCTGCCGGTCGCCTCGACGATGCACCTCGTCGTCGTCGCCCAGGGCCAGGTCAGGGACACGACCCACGGCTCGTACGCGTTCGTGCCCCTGCGGTGAGGCCGGTGCGCGCGCAGGATCCACGGCGAGGAATTCGGTCGAATGGGGTGACGCGGGGCGTACCGGTAAGTAACGTGCGACGGGCGTCCTGTCACCGCCGACAGGAAGACGGTCAGACCGGCGGGACCCAGGAACGCTCCGTGAGAACCCACGACTCCAGGGGTGTGCATGTCACGTCGACCCGTTCTTGCCTCCGCGACCGCGCTCGCGGTCGCCCTCACCACCGCGTTCCTCGGTACCTCGGCCACTGCCGCCCCACCGAGTCCACCGACACCCGCCGACCACGGCATCGACCCCGCCCTGAGCAAGGTCACCCTCGAGGAGGCGCGCAAGGCCGCCGGGATCGTGGGCGCCAAGGGTCAGATCACGGCACTCGTCGAGCTCGACACCGCTGCGGCCGTCGAGGTCGCCGCGCAGGGCGTCGACGCCGTGCAGGACGCAGCGGCGCAGACCGAGGCGGTGGCACGCAGCGTCGTGCCCGCCGAGCTCACCAGCAAGAACGCCGCGAGCGCCGCCCCGAAGCGCCTCGGCACGCTCACCAACCTCGTCGCCGGGACGCTCGTCACCGGGGACGCCGCGAAGATCCGCGCGCTCGCGTCGTCGGACGAGGTCACCTCGATCCGCCTGGTCGTCAACAAGCGTCCGATGAACTCCAGCACGGTCGCGTTCACCCGCGCACTGCAGACGTGGCAGGACACGGGGCAGACCGGCGAGGGCGTCTCGATCGGCGTGATCGACACCGGACTCGACTACACGCACGCCGCCTTCGGCGGGCCCGGCACCACGGAGGCCTACGAGGAGGCGTACGGCGAGGACGGCACCAACCCGATCCCGGCCGGGCTCTTCGACCCCGCCAAGTTCGCGGGTGGCTACGACTTCGCCGGTCCCCTGTACGACGCGGGCGTCGAGGAGCCGGGGTCCACGGACGTCCCGACGCCCGACGAGAACCCGATCGACTCGCTGTCGACGTCCAGCAACGTGGGCCACGGCACGCACGTCGCCGGATCCGCAGCGGGCTACGGCGTGACCCCCGAGGGCGAGACGTTCGACGGCGACTACTCGACCCTCACCGACCTGTCCGGCTGGGAGGTCGGGCCCGGCTCGGCGCCCCGGGCGCGCCTGTGGGCCTTCAAGGTCTTCGGCGACATCGGCGGCTCGACGAACCTCACCAGCCTGGCGCTCGACCGCGCAGCCGACCCGAACGGCGACGGCGACCTGTCGGACCGCGTGGACGTGCTCAACCTGTCGCTCGGCTCGGACGGCTCCCCCGCCGACGACCCCGACAACGAGCTGATCGACCAGCTGACCGCGCTCGGCGTGGTCGTCGCGGTGGCGTCCGGCAACGCCGGCGACATCACCGACATCGGCGGCTCGCCGGGCAACGCCGCGAGCGCCCTGACGGTCGCGAACTCCGTCGGCGCTCCCGTCCTGGACGCCGCGAAGGTCACCGACGCGTCCGACGACTCGCTCGTCGGCAGGCTCTTCGCGGGTCAGAACTCGGTCGCCTACTCGGGCCCCGACGCGACCGCCCCGGTGGCCTACCTCGGCGCGACCTTCGACGGCTGCACCGCGTTCACCACCGCGCAGGCCAGCGCCGTGGCCGGCAAGATCGCCTACCTGTGGTGGGACGACGACGACGCCACACGTGCGTGCGGCTCGGCCGTACGGTTCAACAACGCGGCCGCGGCCGGTGCCGTCGGCGTGGTCCTGCCCACCGAGCGCGCGGTGTTCTCCGCCGGCATCGCCGGCAACGCGACGATCCCCGGTATCCAGCTCACGCGGCAGTCGACGGACACGCTGCTGCCCGAGATCGAGGCCGGCACGCTCACCCTGACGATCGGCCCGAGCCTGGCGCGCTCCAGCAGCCTGTCGGGCGCCGGTGACCTGCTCAACGACGGCTCGTCGCGCGGCGTGCACGGGTCGCTGGGCATCGCCAAGCCGGACGTCGCGTCCCCCGGCACGGGGATCCTGTCGGCAGCATCCGGCGGCGGCACCGCCGGGCACGTGCTGTCCGGCACCTCGATGTCCACGCCGAACGTCGCGGGCATCGCGGCGCTCGTGCGTGCCGCCCACCCGGGGTGGTCCGCGCGGTACGTCAAGGCCGCGGTCGTCAACACCGCGACGCACGACGTGACGACCGAACCCGAGGGCGAGGGCCTCGCGTACGGGCCCGAGCGCGTGGGCGCCGGCCGCGTCGACGCGCTGCAGGCCGTGCAGACGAAGGTCCTGGCGTTCGACGCCAAGAACCCGGCGCTGACGTCGGTCGCGTTCGGCGTCGTCGACGTCGGTCACCGCACCGTCGTGCGCACGGCGAAGGTCACGGTCCGCAACACCGGCCGCCAGGCGGCGAGCTACGACGCGTCGTTCGTCGCCTCGTCCACCGCGGGCGGCGCGTCCGTCACCGTGAGCCCGTCGCGTGTCACCGTCCCGGCGCGCGGCTCGAAGACGCTCACGGTCACGCTCACGGTGAACCCCGCCACGCTCGAACGGGACATTGACCCGACGTCCGAGTCGGTCCAGGCCGGCCTGGACCGCGAGTACGTGGCGATGCTGACCGGCCGGGTCGTGCTCGACTCGCGCACGGCGGCGTCCGACTTGCGCGTCCCCGTCCAGGCCGCGCCCCGCCTCGTGTCGAGCCTCAAGGCGAAGGACGTCGCGTTCACGGGCACGTCCGGCACCGCGGGCCTGGCCCTCACCGGCCGGGGCGTGTCGTCGGGCGGATGGCAGTCGCTCACGACGCCCCTGATCCTGGGCACGACGAGCGACCAGCTCGAGGTCGACCCGGGACTGACCACGTCGGCCTCCGCGCTCGCCTCGGGTGACATCCGGTACGTCGGCTGGTCCTCGACCGCGCCGTACGTCGAGGCGCTCGGCGCCGACCCGCAGGAGTACGGCCTGCTCAACATCGGCGTCGCGACCCAGGGCGACTGGGCCTCGCTCGGCCTGGCCGTGATCCCGGTCATCGACACCGACGTCGACGGCGACGGCACCTACGACCTCGAGTCGTACGTGTGGAAGCTCGACCCGTCGATCGACCTGACGGTGGTCTCCACGTTCGACCTGCACGCACCGGCGTCCGCGCCGGCGGTCGACATCCAGCCGATCAACGGCGAGCTCGGCGACGTCGACACCGGGGTGTTCGACAGCAACGTCTTCGTCGCGCCGATCGGCCTGGGCGCCGTCGGCATCGAGCCGGGTGACACGCCGACCGTCTCGGTGTGGACGTACTCGCCCTACGGCCAGGACGACGTCGTGGACGAGGCCGATCCGTTCACGGTCGACCCGTACGCCCCGCCGTTCTGGTTCGAGAACGACCGCGACTCGCTCGTCTCGAGCAACGGCACGCCCGAGGCGACCATCCCGGTGCACCGTTCCGCGGACGCCGCGACGAGCCAGCTCCTGGTGTTCCACCACCACAACGTCGCCGGCAAGCGGGTCCAGGTCCTCACGGCGACCGTGCCCACGGCCACGACGACGACGCTGTCGGTCGTCGGCGGGAGCTCGTACGGCGACAAGGCGCTGCTCGAGGCGACCCTCGCCCCGACCTCGGCGAAGGGCAGCGTGGCGTTCCGGGAGGGCACGCGGCTGATCGCCGTCGCGGACGTCCGACGCGGCGTCGCATCCGCCGCCGTGCAGCTCGGGCTCGGGACGCACACGATCACCGCGTCGTTCGTCCCGGCGCGCGGCTCGTCGTTCCTGGGGTCGACGTCGAAGCCGGTGTCGGTGACCGTCGCGAAGTCGGCGACGACCACCAAGGTCACCGTCGCCGACGGCACCGTGCGCGCCACCGACACGGCGACCGGTCGGCCGGGCAAGGGCAAGGGCCCGGCCGTCGCGGTCGTCACGGTGACGGGCGCGACTGCGGCTCCGTCCGGCACGGTCACGTTGACCGAGGGCACGAAGGTCCTCGGGACCGGGACCCTGAAGGTCAAGGGCCTCGTCGGGACGGTGTCGATCACGCTGCCGCGGGATCTCGCCCCCGGTGCGCACACCGTGAAGGCCGCCTACGCGGGGAGCAAGACGACCGACGGCTCGCAGGGGTCGGTCACGTTCACGGTGCGCCGCTGACGAGGCGCTCCGGCCGGCGGGGCGTCGTGGCTGCGGCCGCGGCGCCCCGTCGGCGTGTGTGCGTCGCGGGAGCGGCGACGCGCTAGAAGAGCGTGTCGACGACGAGCGTGGGCGAGGGTGCGGCCGCGGGCGCAGGTGTGCTCGGGCGCTCGGCGGCCACGAGGCCGTCCGGGACGCCGGCGTCGACGGCGGTCGGCGGCGGCGCGCCCCGCCC
>JAEYUL010000205.1 GCA_023432565.1 Actinomycetes bacterium
GCGTTCGCGGCGTCGTGGAACCCGTTGGTGTAGTCGAAGCCGAGCGCGAGCGCGACGACGAGGATGACGAGCGCGACCTCCACGGAGCTCAGGACTCCTTGACGGCGATCGTCTCGACCGCGTTGGCCACCTTCTCGAAGGCGTCAGCGGCGTCCTCGAGCGCCTCGACGATCTCCTTGAACTTCATGAGGAGGATCGGGTCGGCGATCTCGTCGAACATCTGCGCGAGCAGCTTGCGGAACGTCTTGTCGGCCTGGTTCTCGAGGCGGTTGACCTCGACCCAGTACTCGGACAGCGCGTCCATCGAGCGCAGCCGGGGCATGGCCTCGGCGGTGAGCTCGGCACAGCGCTGGAGCACCTGGAGCTGGTCGGCGACGCGCGCCGGCAGCTCGCCGACCTTGTACAGGACCATGAGGTCGGCTGCCTCGTCCATGAAGTCCATGCAGTCGTCGAGCGCCGAGGCGAGCATGTAGATGTCGTCGCGGTCGAACGGCGTCACGAACGTCTGGTTCAGCCGCCGCATGATCTGGTGCGTCGCCTCGTCGGCCAGGTGCTCGGCCTCCGAGATGCGCTTGTTGATCTCCTTGCGGGCGGCAGGCGTCGCGCCGAGCATCTCGCTCAGGAGGTTCGCTCCGGTGACCAGGTGCTGCGCCGAAGCGGCGAAGAGGTCGAAGAACGTGGTGTCGCGCGGTGTCAGGCGCAGGCGCACTTCAGGCTCCTGAGGAGGGGAGGTAGGTCGGGCTCAGGCTAGTTGCCGGACGACGTGATCGAGAAACGCTGCTCGTCGGCGGCAGGAACTGCCGGTGGCGAGTCACCGGGGTGTCCGTGTGTGCTCTCCTGACTCGACCTCGCTGGGCAGAAGGTGCGACGCCGGACCGGGAGCGCCTCTCGGCGCGCGGCCGCTCGAGGCGGCTGAAGATGGAGCCCGGGGCTACCGCAGCCCGACGTCGCTCGACCATGGTACGGCCCGGGACGCCGCGCACCAGCCGGGTCCGACGTCCCGGCGTGCGGGACGTCACACGGTGCGACGGGTCACAGTCGTGCGCGGTGGGTCTCGACCGCGACCACGCGCGGACCGTCGGCGCGCTGGGCGACGTGCGCGACGAGCACCTGGCCGGGCTGCAGGTACGGATCGGCCGCGGGCAGCGCGGCGCGCACCGAGCGGCGCGCGTGCGCGGCCAGCGCCTCCACCACCGTGGGCAGGACCGGTCGGTGGGTGCACAGCAGGGAGTCGCCCGGCCACTGCAGCAGGTCCTCCACGAGCGACGTCACGTCCTGCGGGGCCTGGGCGTGCCCGTGCTCGGAGAGCGCCGCGACGTTCTCCAGCGGCACCTGGGCGACGGACGCGTAGGGCTGCGCGGTCTCGAGGCAGCGGCGCCACGGACTCGTCACGACCCGGCCCACGCCGAACGCCGAGACCACGGGCACCAGTCGCGCGGCCTGACGGCGACCGACGGGCGTCAACGGCCGGCTCTCCTCGCCGTCCGGCCACCCGCTGCGCCTCTTGGCGGTGCCGTGCCGCGCGACGACCAGCGCGCGCGTGGCGAGGCGCCCTTTGGCGTGCGCCGCGACCAGCGCGACGAGCGGCGCGCGGTCGGCGGGCCTGGTCAGGCGCGCTGCGGCGGCCTCGACGTCGTACCAGCGCACCTGGTCGATCTCGTCGCGGGACGCACGCGGGACGGGGGGACGGGCGCGCAACGCGGCCGCGTCGTCGCGCCCCGCGACCTGCGCGGCCCAGTAGTGCACACGCTTGAGCCGGCCGTCCGAGAGCGGGTACTCCAGCGGCGGCAGGGGCACCCCGAGCACGACGTCGAGCCCCGTCTCCTCCGCGACCTCGCGCCACGCAGCGCCTGTGACCGTCTCACCGGGCTCGAGCTTGCCCTTGGGCCACGACCAGTCGCGGTACCGAGGACGGTGCACCAGGGCGACCTGCAGACGGCCCGTCCGCACGCGCCAGACGAGCGCGCCGGCCGCCTCGACGGCGTCCGGCCCGGTCCTCGAGCTCACAGGCTCGAGCCCGGGCGGCGTCGCTGTCGCGTGATGAGCGCGGACTGCAGGTCCACCAGCGCGGTGCCGTCCTGTGCGCGCGAGTGCCGCACCCACGAGCCGTCCGACTCGAGGTGCCACGACGAGGTGGTCGGTGCCACGGACTCGTCGATCAGGTCGACGAGCTCCGCGACCTGGTCGGGATCGGCGACGCGCACGAGCGCCTCGACCCGGCGGTCGAGGTTGCGGTGCATGAGGTCCGCCGAGCCGATGAACACCTCGGGCCCGGTGAAGCCGTCCTCGTCGCTGGGCTGGGAGTGCGCGAAGGCGAACACCCGCGAGTGCTCGAGGAACCGCCCGAGGATCGAGCGGACGCGGATCGTCTCGCTGAGCCCTGGGACGCCGGGCCGCAGCGCGCAGATGCCGCGCACCACCAGGTCGATCGGGACACCGGACTGGCTCGCGCGGTAGAGCGCGTCGATGGTGGCCTCGTCGACCATCGAGTTGACCTTGATCTTGATCCACGCCGGCTCGCCGGCCCGGGCCGCGGCGGCCTCGCGGTCGATCCGCTCGATCAGACCGGTGCGCACCGAGCGGGGTGCGACGAGCAGGCGGTGGAAGCGGCTCTTGGGTGCGTAGCCCGAGAGCTGGTTGAACAGGCGCGTGAGGTCCTGACCGACGTCGGGGTCGCTCGTGAGCAGGCCCAGGTCGGTGTACAGGCGCGCGGTCTTCGGGTGGTAGTTGCCCGTCCCGACGTGGCTGTAGCGGCGCAGCCCGTCGGCCTCCTGCCGCACGACGAGGCTGAGCTTGCAGTGCGTCTTGAGACCGACGATCCCGTAGACGACGTGCACTCCCGCCTGCTCGAGCTTGCGGGCCCACGAGATGTTGTTCTGCTCGTCGAACCGGGCCTTGATCTCCACCAGCGCGAGGACCTGCTTGCCGGCCTCGGCGGCGTCGATGAGGGCGTCGACGATCGGCGAGTCACCGGACGTGCGGTACAGCGTCTGCTTGATCGCGAGCACGTTCGGGTCCGCCGCGGCCTGCTCGAGGAAGATCTGCACGCTCGTCGAGAACGAGTCGTACGGGTGGTGCAGCAGGATGTCGCGCTCGCGGATCTTGGCGAACATCTCCGTGGGTGTGGCCGACTCGACCTCCGCGAGCTGCCGGTGCGTCGTCGGGACGAACCTGGGGAACTGCAGCTCGCTGCGGTCCAGGTCCGCGATGACGTTCAGGCCGGTGTGGTCCAGCGGGGCGGGCAGCTCGTAGACCTCGTCCTCGGCCATGCCGAGCTCACGCACGAGCAGCGTGCGGATGCGCGGGCTGATGCCCTCGGCGATCTCGAGCCGCACGGGCGGGCCGAACCGGCGCCGCAGCAGCTCCTTCTCCATGGCCTTGAGGAGGTTCTCGGCGTCGTCCTCCTCGACCTCGACGTCCTCGTTGCGGGTCACGCGGAAGGTGTGGTGCTCGCGCACCTCCATGCCGGGGAACAGCTGGTCGAGGTGCTCGGAGATCACGTCCTCGACGGGCACGAAGCTCGTCGGCCCCTTCTCGACCGAGGCCGTCTGCTCGTCGGGTGCGCTCGGCCGGCCCGAGGCGTCGACGGCGATGAACCGCGGCAGCAGCGGCGGGACCTTGACGCGGGCAAAGTGCTCCTTGCCGGTCACCGGGTTCACCACGACGACCGCGAGGTTCAGCGAGAGCCCGGAGATGTACGGGAAGGGGTGGGCCGGGTCCACCGCGAGCGGTGTGAGCACCGGGAAGATCTGCCGCTTGAAGAACTTGCGCAGCCGTTCCTGCTCCGACTCGCCGAGGTCCTGCCACCGGACGAGCGTGATGCCCTCGGCGGCGAGCGCCGGCTGCACGTTGTCGACGAACACGCGCGCGTGGCGGTCCATCAGGTCGTGGGCCTTCTCGCTGATGGCCTCCAGCACCTGGCGCGGGCTGAGCCCGGACGCGGCGGTCACGGCGATGCCGGTGGCGATCCGGCGCTTGAGGCCGGCGACGCGGACCATGAAGAACTCGTCGAGGTTGCTGGTGAAGATGGCCAGGAAGCGGGCCCGCTCCAGCAGCGGCAGCTGCGGGTCCTCGGCGAGCTCGAGCACCCGCTGGTTGAACCGGAGCCACGAGAGCTCGCGGTCGAGGAACCGGTCGTCGTACTTCTCGACGGCGGCGATCTCGTCGTGGTCGGGGTGGTACGGCGGCTCGACCTCGAAGGACTCCTCCGGGACGCCCTCCCCGTGGACGGTCGGCGGCACGCTCTCGAGCGACATGCCTCACAGTCTGGCACCGCGGGGTGAACGGTAGGTTGCGACGCGTGAGCCTGCGCGAGCGCCTCGACCGCATCGGACTGCACACGGCGATGGGCCTGCCCGAGTCCGTGCAGCGCCGGCTGGCCGGCAAGCCGGTCGTCCGGGACGGGCAGACGCTCGACCCCGACGTCCGGCTGATGCTCGCCCTGCAGCGGGTGACGCGCGAGCCGAGCCCGGGGGACCAGCCGGTCCCGGAAGGCCGCCGCACCATCCTGCGGGCGACCCGGCTGACCGGCGGGCGCCAGCCGATCGGCTCGGTGCGCGACCTCACGGTGGCCGGCCGTCCGGCCCGCCTCTACACCCCGTCCGCGCCCGGCGGTCGGGTCGAGACCCCTGGGCCGCTCCTCCTCTTCTTCCACGGCGGCGGCTTCATGCACGGCGACCTCGACTCCCACGACCCGGCGTGCCGCTTCCTCGCGGAGCGGTCGGGGGTGCGGGTGCTGGCCGTCGACTACCGCCTCGGGCCCGAGCACCGCTTCCCGGCGGCGTACGACGACGCGGTGGCGGCGTACCACTGGCTGGTCGAGCACGCGGCCGAGGTCGGGGCCGACGTCGAGCGGCTCGCGGTCGGAGGCGACTCCGCGGGCGGCAACCTCGCGGCCGGTGTCGCGATCGAGGCGGCGCGGGCCGTGCTGCCGCTGCGCTTCCAGCTGCTCGTCTACCCCGCGACCGACGGGAGGCGCGACACCGAGAGCTCGCGG
>JAEYUL010000034.1 GCA_023432565.1 Actinomycetes bacterium
TGGGCTTGACCTTCATCGCGTGATTCCTCCGCCGCCGCGCGCCCTCACGGGGCCGACGGCGTTCTCGTGGTGATTACTTGTAGCGGTAGACGATGCGACCGCGGGACAGGTCGTACGGGCTCAGCTCCACCACGACCCGGTCCTCAGGCAGGATCCGGATGTAGTGCTGCCGCATCTTGCCCGAGATGTGCGCGAGCACCTTGTGGCCGTTGGTGAGCTCCACACGGAACATCGCATTCGGGAGCGCTTCGACAACGCTGCCCTCGATCTCGATGACGCCGTCCTTCTTCGCCATGTCCTCCGCTAACTGTCGGTCTTGTCGAGCACCACGACATCCACGCGGCCCGGCAGGACGCCGTTCCGTCGTCGAGATCATGGAAGGGAGCGGGTGCTGCCCCGTCTCGTACCGCCGGTCTCCCGGACGCACGACGAACAGAGCGCACACACCCAACGGGCTACTTTACGCCATGCGCCCCGCTCGACGAAACCACTGCGAGCACCTGGCGACGTGACCTCCGCCTCGTGGCTCGGCAGGCGCACCACGCGTGAGGCGGCCGGGACACCTTGTCCCCGCCGCCTCACGCGTGCTGCTCACAGGCTCGGCTCGGCGCCCTGCGGCGCCTCAGCGACGACGGATCGCGTGGCGCGCACGCGCGCCCTGCGACGTCTGCGCACGCTCGCGCGCCAGCAGCAGCATCACGGCTCCGGCTGCCGTGAGCGCCACGGCGATGGCGAGCATCGCCGCCGCATCCGCTCCGGTCGTCGCGAGGCCGTCCTGCTCCTCGCCGACGCCCGGCGAGGAGGGGTCGCCCTCGTCGTCGCCCGGGCTCGACGGGTCGCCGTCGTCACCCTCGCCGCCGCCCGGGCCAGGCTCGGGCACGGGGCCGGGCTCGGGAGCGTCCGGAGCCTCCGGGTCGGGCGTGGCCGTCGACGTGGGCCCCGGCCCAGGTGTCGACGTGGGCGTCGGTTCGGGCGTCACTGACGGCGTCGGCGTGGGGATCGACGTGGGAGCAGGCGTCGGTGTGGACGTCGGCGTCGGGGTCGACGTAGGCGTCGGGTTCGACGTGGGTGTCGGCGTCGGCGTCGAGGTAGGCGTCGGCGTCGGCGTCGGCGTCGGATCGTCCGCCTCGAACGTGTTGGTGAGCGTGACGAGGGTGCGCTGCCCGTCCTCGACGATCGTCACCGTGGCGGGCGCGAAGGTCGCGGACGTCCAGGATCCCGAGGACACGACGGGCGCGGTCGCCTCGGCGAACGTCACCACCGTGCCCAGCGGGAGGGTCGTCGGCCCACCGACGACGGTGCCGTCGGCCGTCACCGTGAGGGTGCCTGCGGCCGTCGTCGAGCCGTCCAGGAAGTAGTCGACCTCGAACTCGGTGTCGCCGCCGTCGGGCAGGTCCGCCGCGACGATGCCCGTCAGCGACTTCGCCAGCGAGAACCCGCCCACCGCGTCGCGGTAGGAGTTGGCCACGGTCACCGCGGAGTCCTGACCGTTCTCGGTGATCGTGACCGAGCTCGGCGAGAACTCCACCCCGGTCCAGACCTTCCCCGCCGGCGCGGGAGCCGCCGGCTCCGAGAAGGTCACGACCGTGCCCAGCGGGAGGTCCTGCGGACCGGCGACCAGCGCCCCGTCCGCGGTCACCGTGACCGTGCCGGCGGCGGTCGTCGACCCGTCCAGGAAGTAGTCCACCTCGAACTCGGTGTCCCCGGCGTCGGGCAGGTCCGCCGCCACGGCACCCGTCAGCGACTTCGCGAGCGAGAACCCGCCCTCGGCCTCGGTGTACGTGTTCGTGAGCGTGACCTCGGTGTCCTGCCCGTCGGCGGTGATCGTCAGCGACGAGGGCGAGAACGACGGCGTCCACGTCCCCGGCACGGTCGGCAGGCCGACCTCGTCGAAGCTCACGACGGTGCCGTACGGGAGGGTCTGCGGGCCGTCGACCGACACGCCGTCCGCCTTGACGGTGAGCATCCCCGCCTGGGTCGCCGAGCCGTTCAGGTAGTACCGGACGATGAAGGAGGTGTCGGCGCCCTGCGGCAGGTCCGCGGCCGTGATCCCTGCGAGGGCCTTGGTGACGTGGAACCCGCCGACCGCCCCGCGGTACGCGTTGGTCACCGTCACGAGCGAGCGCTGACCGTCCTGCGTGATCGTCACGCTCGCGGGCGAGATCGTCGCCCCTGTCCAGACCTTGCCCGTGGGGGCGACGGCGACCGGCTCTCCGAAGCTCACGACGGTGCCCAGGGGCAGGTCGGTCGGACCCGTCACCGCCGTGCCGTCGGCCTGCACGACGAGCGTGCCCGCCGGGGTCGCTGCTCCGTCCAGGTAGTACTCGACCTCGAACCGCGTGTCCTCGCCGTCGGGCAGGTCTGCCGCTGCGGCGCCGGACAGCGCCTTGGCGACGCGGAACCCGCCGACCGCTTCCCGGTAGGAGTTGGTGACGGTGACCGCGCTGTCCTGCCCGTCGTCCGTGATCTCGACCGAGCTCGGGGTGAACGTCGCACCGGTCCAGACGGTCCCGCTCGGTGTCGCCGCGCTCGGCTCACCGAACGTCACGACCGTCCCGAGCGGGAGGTCCTGCGGCCCGTCGACCGCAGTCCCGTCGGCCGTCACCGTGACCGTGCCGGCCGCCGTCGTCGACCCGTCGAGGAAGTACTCGACCTCGAACTGCGTGTCCGCACCGTCGGGCAGGTCGGTGGCGTCGATGCCGGACAGCGCCTTCGAGAGCGAGAACCCGCCCTCCTGCCCGCCGGCGACCTCCAGGGTCGAGTGGAGCCCGTAGTGATGGATCTCCCCCGAGTTCTTCAGCTGCAGCGAGCCGGCGACGATCTGGCCCTCGATGAGGGTCTTGTCGCCGCTGGTGTCCGTGGGGCCCGTCAGGCCGGTGACCACGTGGCTCGACGGTGCGAGCAGCGAGCCGGGGATGATGCCGTCCCCGCTGATGTACAGGGTGCTGCCCGTGCTCTGGGAGACGTTCCAGAGCATGTGGCGCGCGTAGTTGTTGTTGTTCGAGCCACCCGGTGCGTCGTACGCGCCGATGGTCTCCATCGGCGCGACGATCGACCCGCCGTCGGGTACGGCCACGTTGACCACCAGCGGCGTGGACGCGGACGGCTTGGCCGCGGGGAAGCGCATCTTCCACCCGCCCGTCGGCAGGTCGCTCGCCGCGACGTCGAGCACGTTGACCTTGCCAGCGACCAGCGTGACGTCGACGCCGTTCATCGGCTGGGCGGTGCTGCCGAGCTTCGCCTCCACCGCGCCGACCAGGCGCCCCGCCGCGATCCCCGCGGACCAGTCGACCATCGTCGCGCGCGCGGCCGGCGTCACGAGCGTGTCGAACGCGTCCGGCTGAACGGTCCACGCGAGCGTCTGCGGCGCCGCCGACTGCTCGATGACCGCGCCGCTGCAGTCGGTCGTGGCCGGTGCCTGCACGCACACGCCGCTGCCCCGCGCCGCGATGCCGACGCCCGTCGTCGATGCGATGGTCATCCGGCCCAGCTGCGTCGCGGGGTCGCTGTACCCGCCGGACGCGACGCGGATCGACTGCGTCGACGACGCCCGGTCGAACCCGCCGACGACCAGCCGGACGGGAACGCCGTCGAACCGCGGCAGGACGTAGTCACCGTTGCCGGCAGCCTTGTGGATGAGGTTGTACGGACCTTGACCGGTGCGCACGGAGACCACGCCCGCGACGGCGAGTGAGCCCTCGACCTCGTGGTTCGACAGCTCGGCGTCACCGAACGAGACGATGGTGAAACCGGCGGCCCCGGCCAGCGGGTTGCCGACGAGCCCCGCGGCGGCCGCGGGTGCACCGGTGGTGACGAGCGAGACGGCGGCGCCGAGCGCGAAGGCCGTCAGGACAGCGAGAGGAGCACGCCCTGAGCGGCCGGGACGGCGCGAGGGCATGCGAGTTGACAGTGGCACAGCGAACGGCTCCTGGGGGGACGGCAAGCGCAACTGAGCGCTTGTCCAGGAGATGCCTAGACCTCGCGGCGCGGATGCGAGTGCGGCATTCGGGTGACAGGGGGCATGAGTTGCCTCACACACTCAACCGACCGGGCGACCTATCACCCTCATGAGTGACACCCGGGCGGCTCCAGCACCGTCAGTCGAGCGGGACCGGCACCACGCCGTAGGTCGCGAGACCCTGTGCCCCTCCGTCGGGCGCGGTGAGCACCCAGATGCCGTCGTCGAGGACCGCCACGGTGTGCTCCCAGTGCGCCGCGCGCGAGCCGTCCTCCGTCACGACCGTCCAGTCGTCGGCCAGCACCCGGGTCGCCTGGTCCCCGCGCACGATCATGGGCTCGACGGCCACGCACAGCCCAGGCCGCACCTTGGCGCCGCGATCACGCGTGCGGTAGTTCAGGACGTCCGGCGGCTGGTGCATCGCGGTTCCGATGCCGTGCCCGACGTAGTCCTCGACGACGCCGAACCGCACGCCCCCGTTGCGGCCGGCCGCGCGTGCCTGGTCGACCACGTCCTCGACGGCGTCGCCCACGGCATCGAGCCGGTCCGCGCCCGCGAGGGCGGCGATACCGGCCCACAGAGCCGCCTCGCCGGTCGCCACGAGCTCGAGGTCGGCAGGCGCGCCCTCCCCCAGCACGAACGACACCGCGCTGTCCCCGTGCCAGCCGTCCACGATCGCGCCGCAGTCGATCGAGACGACGTCGCCCTCGGCGAGCACGCGGTCCCCGGGGATGCCGTGCACGACCTCGTCGTTGACCGAGACGCACACGGTGGCGGGATACCCGTGGTACCCGAGGAACGACGGCGTCGCGCCGGCCGCGGCGATGACGCGAGCCGCCGCGACGTCCACGTCGGACGTCGTCGCGCCCGGTACCGCAGCGGCCCGGGCCGCCTCCAGCGCGTCGGCGACCACGAGCCCGGCCCGCCGCATGATGCGGACCTGCTCCGGGGTCTTGTACTCGATCTTCTCCCGGCCGAACACGACGCTCACCGTCCTTGCCGCCCGCTCAGCGGGCGACGGAGCCGATCGCCGACAGCAGGCGGTCCGTCACCTCGTCGACGTCGCCGATCCCGTCGACCTGCGCGAGCAGGCCCCGCTCGGCGTAGACGCCCGAGACGGGAGCGGTCTGCTCGGCGTAGACGTCGAGACGGTGCCGGATCACGTCGGCCGTGTCGTCCTCGCGGCCCTCGATCTCGGCGCGCTTCAGCAGCCGCTCGACGACGACCTCGGGGTCCGCGGTGATCTCGACCGCGAGGTCGAGGGTCAGGCCCGCGTCCGCCAGGATCGCCTCGAGCTCGGCGACCTGCACGACGTTGCGGGGGTACCCGTCCAGCAGGAAGCCCTCGGCCGCGTCCGGCTGCGCCAGCCGGTCGCGCACCATCGCGTTGGTGATCTCGTCCGGCACGAGCGCACCGCGCGAGGAGTACTCCTGCGCCTTGCGGCCGAGCTCCGTGCCGCCCTTGATGTTGGCGCGGAAGATGTCGCCGGTCGAGATCGCCGGGACGCCCAGCCGCTCGGCCAGGCGAGCGGCCTGCGTCCCCTTGCCCGCTCCCGGGGGACCCAGCAGCACCAGACGCGCGCTCATCGCAGGAACCCTTCGTAGTGACGCTGCTGCAGCTGCGACTCGATCTGCTTGACCGTCTCCAGCCCGACGCCGACGACGATGAGGATCGACGAACCACCGAACGGGATGTTCGAGCCCACGTCGAGCATGACGAACGCGATCGTCGGGATCAGCGCCACGATCGCCAGGTACAGCGATCCGGGCGCGGTGATCCGGGAGATGACGTAGCTCAGGTAGTCGGCGGTCGGACGACCGGCGCGGATGCCGGGGATGAATCCGCCGTACTTCTTCATGTTGTCCGCGACCTCGTCCGGGTTGAACGTGATCGCCGTGTAGAAGTAGCAGAAGAAGATGATCAGGAAGACGTACAGCGCCAGGTGCAGCGGCGCGTCCGTCGCGGCGAGGTTCAGCGAGACCCAGCGGACCCAGCCGGCGGTCTGGTCGCCGAACTGCGCGATGATCCCCGGGATCGCCAGCAGCGACGACGCGAAGATGATCGGGATGACGCCCGCCATGTTGATCTTGATCGGGATGTAGGTGCTCGAGCCGCCGTACATGCGTCGACCGACCATGCGCTTGGCGTACTGCACCGGGATGCGCCGCTGGCTCTGCTCGACGAACACGACGAGCGCGATGACGAGGACGATGATCGCGAGCACGACCACGAACTTGGTCAGACCGTTGTTGCCACCGGCGATCGACCACATCGCGGTCGGGAAGCTGGCCGCGATCGACGTGAAGATGAGCAGCGACATGCCGTTGCCGACACCGCGCTCGGTGATGAGCTCGCCGAGCCACATGATGAGGCCGGTGCCCGCGGTCATCGTGATGACCATGATGACGAGGGTCACCCACGAGCTGTCGGGGATCACGTCCACCGAGCAGCCCGCGAAGAGCTGGCCGCTGCGCGCGACCGTGATGACGGTCGTCGACTGCAGGACCGCCAGGGCGATGGTCAGGTATCGCGTGTACTGCGTGAGCTTCGCGGTACCGGACTGCCCCTCCTTGTGCAGCTCCTCGAACTTGGGGATCACCACGCGCAGCAGCTGCACGATGATGCTCGCCGTGATGTACGGCATGATCCCGAGCGCGAAGACCGACAGCTGGAGCAGCGCGCCCCCGCTGAAGAGGTTCACGAGGCCGAGCAGGTCGTTGCCCGTGCCGATCTCGTCGATGCACTGCTGCACGTTGGGGTAGGACACCCCTGGTGTCGGCAGGAAGGATCCGATGCGGAACACCACCATGATGCCGATGGTGAAGAGCAGCTTCCGCCGCAGGTCGGGCGTCCGGAACGCCCGCACGAATGCGCCTAGCACCTGTCCTCCTGGTAGCCGCCCGTGCGGCACGTCGTCAGCCATGACCTGGCCAAGGCCGCAGCAAGACTACCTGCAACCCGGCCGTGGTCCGTCCCCGCGAGTGAGCGGCCCTGCTCCCCCGCATGCTCCCCGGCGCCGACGATCGGCGAGCAGGAGCAGTATGCCCTCTGCGCGAGGGCGGTGAGGCATGTGCCCGCGTGCAGGACGCGCCGGGACGACGAAGCGGGCGGCTCCGGACCGGAACCGCCCGCTTCGGGTGTCGTGCGCGTCCTCGCGGACGTCGGGCGTCAGCCCTCGGTGATCGTGCCGCCGGCGGCGACGATCTTCTCCTTGGCCGACGCGGAGTACGCGTCCACGGCCACGGAGACCTTGACGGTGAGGTCGCCCTCGCCCAGGACCTTGACGGGCTTGCCCTTGCGGACAGCGCCCTTGGCCACCAGGTCGGCGACCGTCACGTCGCCACCGTCGGGGTACAGCGCCGAGAGCTTGTCCAGGTTGACGACCTGGTACTCGACGCGGAACGGGTTCTTGAAGCCACGGAGCTTGGGCAGCCGCATGTGCAGCGGCATCTGCCCACCCTCGAAGCGCTCCGGAACCTGGTAGCGCGCCTTGGTGCCCTTCGTACCGCGGCCCGCGGTCTTGCCCTTGGACGCCTCACCACGGCCCACACGGGTCTTCGCGGTCTTGGCGCCCGGGGCGGGACGCAGGTGGTGCACCTTCAGCGTGCCGCCGGCACCGGGCTGCGCCGCAGCCTCCGCCGCCTTCTTGGCGGCAGCGGACTGCGTCTTGGCCGGAGCCTTCTTGGCGGCAGCCTTGGCCGGGGCGGCCTCGGTCGCCTCGTCCTTCGCGGACGCCTTGGCCGGAGCCTTCTTGGCGGCGGCCTTCTCGGCCGGAGCCTTCTCGGCGGCCTCGGTCGCCTTCTTCGCCGGAGCCTTCTTGGCGGGGGCCTTCTTGGCAGGGGCCTGCGCGTCGGCGCTCAGCTTCTCGTTCTTCTCGTCAGCCATGGTCACTCGACCTCCTCGACCGCGACGAGGTGCTGCACGGTCTTGACCATGCCGCGGATCTCAGGGCGGTCCTCCTTGACGACGACGTCGCCGATGCGCTTGAGGCCAAGCGTGCGGAGCGTGTCGCGCTGGTTCTGCTTGCCACCGATGCTGGAACGCTTCTGCGTCACCTTGAGACGGGCCATCACGCACCCACCTTCTCGGCGGCCTTCGCGGCCTGGCCGGCGGCCTGCGCCCGC
This sequence comes from Actinomycetes bacterium, assembly GCA_023432565.1. Classification (GTDB taxonomy): domain Bacteria; phylum Actinomycetota; class Actinomycetes; order Actinomycetales; family Cellulomonadaceae; genus Cellulomonas. Next base: position 8,083 of record JAEYUL010000034.1, read on the forward strand.
AGGAGCGGGGCCGGCACGACGTGCTCGAGCGGCAGGCCACGGCGCGCGGCCACGGCCTCAGGCTGCTCGAGACCGCGCAGCGCCTCGACCGTCGCGTGGACGATGTTGATCGCGTTCGACGAACCGAGCGACTTGCTCAGCACGTCGTGGATGCCGGCGCACTCGAGCACCGCACGCACCGGACCACCGGCGATCACACCGGTACCGGGCGCAGCGGGGCGCAGGTGGACGATGCCGGCAGCGGCCTCGGCCGTGATCGGGTGCGGGATCGTGCCCTGGATGCGGGGGACGCGGAAGAAGTTCTTCTTCGCCTCCTCCACGCCCTTGGCGATCGCCGCGGGCACCTCCTTGGCCTTGCCGTAGCCGACGCCCACGGTGCCGTCACCGTCGCCCACCACGACGAGCGCGGTGAAGCTGAACCGGCGGCCACCCTTGACGACCTTGGCCACGCGGTTGATGGTCACGACGCGCTCGAGGAACGCGCTCTTCTCTGCGGCGTCGCCACGGCGACCGCCGCCATCACGACGACCGCCGTCGCGGCGCTCGCCGCCGGTGCCCTGAGCACCGGTGTTGCTGCGTGCAGGAGCAGCCATCAGTGAGTCCTCTTCTTCCGGATCGTCGTGGTCACAGGGCCAGACCGCCCTCGCGGGCGCCGTCGGCGACCGCGGCCACGCGGCCGTGGTACTTGTTGCCGCCGCGGTCGAAGACGACCGCGTCGATGCCCTTGGCCTTGGCGCGCTCGGCGACGAGCTCGCCGACCTTCTTGGCCTTGGCCGACTTGTCGCCGTCGGCGTTGCGCAGGTCGGCCTCGAGCGTCGAGGCGGACGCGACGGTCTGACCGATCGCGTCGTCGACGACCTGAGCCGTGATGTGACGCGCCGAACGCGTCACGACGAGGCGCGGACGAGCCGCCGTGCCGACGACCTTCTTGCGCAGGCGCAGGTGACGACGCTTGCGCGAGATCGCCTTGCCCTTGCCCTTGATGCTGATCGCCATGGCTTACTTCCCAG
>JAEYUL010000051.1 GCA_023432565.1 Actinomycetes bacterium
GTCGCGGGCGGTGTCGGTACCGTCGCGGGCTGGCCGGGCGCGCCCTCGAGCGGCGCCCAGACGGGACGCCGGTCCGGGGCCGGCTGCCCCGGCTCGTCAGGTCGTCCGCTGTTGCTCATCGATCCCCCTCGCCGCAGGTGCCCGTGGTCCGGACGTGCCGCAGCCTACCCAGCGCACGTGGCAGGGACGCCGACGACCCGCGCCGGGAGTCTCACGCGGCGAGGTCGCGTCGGCGCAGGCCCGCGAGCCCGAGGACGACGAGCGCGACGGCGACGAGCAGCACGAGCAGGACCGGCGGCCAGCGCATCGCGTCCGCGGGCAGCGGCGGCAGGGGCGCGAACGGCGACAGCACGTCGAACCCGTCGGGCAGGATCTCGCCGAACATCGCCGCGACGCCCGTGTAGGCGACGTACGCCCACACCACCGCGAACGCGCGCGGCAGCCAGCCGAGCACGGCGGCGGCCACCCCCAGGACGACGAGCACGCCGGGCACCTGCACGAGCGAGGCACCGACGAGCCTGCCCAGCCAGGCGGCGTCGTCGAGGGACGAGGCGGCGGCCAGGCCCATGAGCAACCCGGCGCTCGACATGGTCACGACCACGACGAGCGCCGCGAGCCCGAGCTGCGCGCCGCACCAGTGCTCGCGCGAGACCGGTAGCGCGAGGAGGCCGGCGGCGCGGCCGGACTCCTCGTCGGCGCGGACCGCGGCGACGGCCGTGCCGCAGTACCCGGCCGCAGCGATCGCGAGGACGACGACGTACAGCGAGAGCGCGGAGGCGACCGCATCGCCGGGGCCCGTGGGGAACAGGTGCGCGACCGCGGTCTCCTGCGCGACGAAGTCCGCCACGGACTGCGCGAGCACGCCGACGAGCAGGCCCATCAGGACGATCGCCGCCGACCACGACAGGATCGACGTGCGTTGCCGGCGCCACGTCAGCGCGACGACGCCGCGCAGCCGTCCCCTCGCCGGCCCGAGCCGCTGCGGCAGGAGCCCGGAGCCGTGGTCGCGGCGAGCGGCGAGCGCGAACGCGACGCCGACGAGCGCGGCGGTCGCCGCGAGCCCGACGAGCAGCGGCCACCACCGGTCGAGCACGTACGGCGCGGTGGCCTGCGACCAGCCGAAGGGCGACAGCCACGTGAGCGCGCTCGTGCTCTGCGGGCCGCGCACGTCCCCGATCGCGCGCAGCACGAACGCCGCACCGACGACGCCCATCGCGAGCGCGGACGCGCCGCGCGCGGAGCCTGCGAGCTGCGAGGCGACCGCCGAGGCACCGGCGAAGACGAGCGCCTGCACGACGACGCCTGCGCACAGCAGCGCGCTGCCCGCGGGGTCGAGCTCGGTGGCGAGCAGCCCGACGAACGTGGTCCCGCCCACCGCGAGCACCGAGACGGCCGCCGCCAGGAGGCCCGCGACGACCGGCGCGTCGCGACCCACCGGCTGGGAGCGCACGAGCTCGAGCCGGCCGTCGTCCTCCGGTGCGCGCAGGTGCCGCGTCACCGCCAGCACGGCCATGACCGCGACGGGGATCATCACCCACAGACCGAGCTCGTTGGCGGTCATCGCACCGGTCGTGTAGTCCTCGAGGCCGAAGCCGGGCCCGGCGAGCGCGGTCGCGGCGGGCGACGACATGAGCTCGGCGCGGGCCTGGCGCGCGGCGGCGTCGGGGTAGAGACCGTCGAACGAGCGCACGGACACGACCACGACCCACGCCACGGCGAGCGACCAGACGACGAGCCGGAAGCGGTCGGCCCGCACCGCGAGGCGCACCAGCGCGGGCCACCCGGTGAGCGCGCCGGTGGCCGGCGTCGTCGCGACGCCGCGGCGCGACGTCGCGGTCGTCGTCATCGCACGACCCGACCCGGGTCGTCGTGCACGCGCAGGACCGCGAGCTCGTCGGCGTACTCGCGCAGGAACAGGTCCTCGAGCGTGGGCGGGTGCGCGACGAGGGACCGCACGCCGTATGCGGGCAGCGCGACCAGGACGGCGTCGAGAGCCTGCGGCTCGACGTCCACGGCGACGTGCTCGTCGTCGACGCGCACGTGGTGCACCCCCACGGTGCGCTCGAGCGCCGCCCGGGCACCCGCGACGTCGCGCAGCCCGGCGACCACGGTCGTGCGCGTCAGCCCGCGCAGCTCGTCGAGGCTCCCGCTGGCGACCGCGCGGCCGGCACGGATGATCGTCACGCGCGTCGCGAGCGCCTCGACCTGGGCGAGCACGTGGCTCGACAGCAGCACGGTGCGGCCCTCGGCGGCGGTCTCGCGCACCACGTCCTGGAACAGCGCCTCCATGAGCGGGTCGAGGCCGGACGTCGGCTCGTCCATGAGCAGCAGCTCGACGTCGGCGGCGAGCGCGGCGACGAGCGCGACCTTCTGCCGGTTGCCCTTGGAGTAGGCGCGTCCCTTGACCCGCGGGTCGAGCTCGAAGCGCTCGACGAGGTCGTCGCGCCGCCGCGGGTCCAGCCCGCCGCGCAGCCGCCCGAGCAGGTCGATCGACTCCCCGCCCGTGAGGTTGGGCCACAGCGTCACGTCCCCCGGCACGTACGCCAGGCGACGGTGCAGCGTGACCGCGTCACGCCACGGGTCCGCGCCCAGCACGCTGAGCGCACCGTCGTCGGCGCGCAGCAGGCCCAGCAGCACACGCAGGGTCGTCGACTTGCCGGCGCCGTTCGGACCGAGGAAGCCGTGCACCTCGCCCGCGGCGACGTGCAGGTCGAGCCCGCCGAGCGCGCGCTTGCGCCCGAAGGACTTGTGCAGGCCGTCGACGGCCACGACGTCCGTCACGGACGTGCCTCGCGGGCGGCGCCCGCACCGGGGCGCCGGGACGGCGACCGCGGACCGGACACGATGCCGACGCTAGGCACCCCACCCGGCGGGCGCAAGGGTCCGGGCGTGCGTGTGGGTGCCGCCGGATAGCGTGCGGCCGTGGCGACCAAGAGCAGGGCCCCCGTGCGCGCGGGCTTCCGGTGCACGGAGTGCGGGTGGACGACGAGCAAGTGGGTCGGGCGGTGCGGCGAGTGCCAGTCGTGGGGCTCCGTGGTCGAGGACGCCGGTCCCGGTGGTGGCGCGCCGCGAACCGCTGCGGCGGCGCCGTCGCGCGGGCCGGCGCGGCCGATCAGCGAGATCCCGAGCGAGACCGCGCAGGCCCGCCCGACGGGCGTCGACGAGCTCGACCGCGTGCTCGGCGGCGGGCTCGTGCCGGGCGCCGTGGTGCTGCTCGCAGGTGAGCCGGGCGTGGGCAAGTCGACGCTGCTGCTGGACGTCGCGGCGCGGGCGGCTCGTGGCGGCCGCAAGGTGCTGTACGTGACGGGCGAGGAGTCCGTCGCCCAGGTCCGGCTGCGCGCCGACCGCATCCGGGCGCTCGACGCGAACCTCCTGCTGGCCGACGAGACGGACCTGGCGAGCGTGCTCGGGCACATCGAACAGTCGGCTCCGGACCTGTTCGTGCTCGACTCGGTGCAGACCGTCGCGTCCGCGCAGGTCGAGGGCTCAGCGGGCGGCGTCGCGCAGGTGCGTGAGGTCAGCTCGGCGGTGATCCAGGCCGCCAAGTCGCGCGACATGCCCGTGGTCCTCGTCGGGCACGTGACGAAGGACGGCTCGGTCGCCGGTCCGCGCACGCTCGAGCACCTCGTGGACGTGGTGTGCCAGTTCGAGGGCGAGCGGCACTCGCGCCTGCGGCTGCTGCGCGCGACGAAGAACCGGTACGGGCCCACCGACGAGGTGGGCTGCTTCGACCTGTCGGAGTCGGGCATCGTCGGCCTGCCCGACCCGTCGGGCCTCTTCGTGTCGCAGGCGCTGCACGCCGTGCCCGGCACGTGCCTGACGGTCACGCTCGAGGGACGACGTCCGCTCGCGGTCGAGGTCCAGGCGCTCGTCGCGCCGTCGGCGGCGCCGAACCCACGGCGCACGACGAGCGGCGTGGACTCCGCGAGGCTCGCGATGGTGCTCGCGGTGCTGCAGCGGCGGCTCGGCGCGCGACTGTCCGACCAGGACGTCTACGTCTCGACCGTCGGCGGCGCACGCGTGGTCGAGCCGGCCGGGGACCTCGCGCTCGCCCTGGCGGCGATCGGCTCGCGCGAGGACGTGGCACTGCCGCGCGGGCTCGTGGCGCTCGGCGAGGTGGGGCTCGCGGGTGAGATCCGCGCGGTGCCCGGCGTCGGTCGACGCCTCGCGGAGGCGGCGCGGCTCGGGTTCAGACGCGCGATCGTGCCGGCGTCCTCGGTCGACGACCTGGTCCCCCCGCAGGGCATGCACGTGCTCGGCGCGAGCGACCTCGCGCACGCGGTCCAGCTCGTCGGAGCCGTCGGTTCACCCGCCGCCGCCGGGCAGTCGGTCTGAGCCCGGGCGATCGCCTCGTTACCATCGTCGCGTGGCCGCCATGCACTCTCCCGACGACCTGCTGCGATCGACGCTCGCGGCAGTCGCGCCCGGCAGCGCCCTGCGCGACGGCCTGGAGCGCATCCTGCGGGGCCGCACGGGCGCGCTCATCGTGCTCGGTTTCGACAAGACGGTCGAGAGCATCTGCTCGGGCGGCTTCGTGCTGGACGTCGAGTTCTCCGCGACGCGGCTGCGCGAGCTGTGCAAGATGGACGGCGCGGTGGTGGTCGACCGCGACATCAGCCGCATCGTGCGCGCCGCAGTGCAGCTGCTCCCGGACGTGACCATCGAGACGTCCGAGTCCGGGACCCGGCACCGCACCGCGGAGCGCGTCGCGAAGCAGACCGGCCTGCCGGTGATCTCGGTCTCCGCCTCGATGCGGATCATCGCGCTGTACGTCGGCAACCAGCGGTACGTGCTGGAGGACTCCACCACGATCCTGTCCCGCGCGAACCAGGCGCTGGCGACGCTCGAGCGCTACAAGACGCGCCTGGACGAGGTGTCCGGCACGCTCTCGGCTCTCGAGATCGAGGACCTGGTGACCGTGCGGGACGTGTCCGCCGTGGTGCAGCGCCTCGAGATGGTGCGGCGCATCTCCGACGAGATCGAGAGCTACGTCGTCGAGCTCGGCACCGACGGTCGCCTGCTGGCGCTGCAGCACGACGAGCTCGTCGGCACGATCGGCTCGGATCGCGAGCTGGTGATCCGCGACTACCTCGACCAGTCGCGCGTCGGGCTCGACGCCGTGCTGGACTCTCTCGCCGACCTCGACTCGACGGAGCTGCTCGACATCGCGCGGATCGCGCGCGTGCTGGGGCTGCCCGGCGGCGGCGACGCGCTCGACGCGGCGGTCGGCCCGCGCGGCTACCGGCTGCTGTCGCGCGTCCCGCGTCTGCCGGGCGCGATCGTCGACCGGCTCGTCGCGCACTTCGGCGGCCTGCAGAAGCTGCTCGCGGCCGGGATCGACGACCTCATGGCCGTGGACGGTGTGGGCGAGCAGCGGGCGCGTGCGGTGCGCGAAGGCCTGTCGCGGCTCGCGGAGTCGAGCATCCTCGAGCGGTACGTCTGACCCGTCGCCCCCGTGGGGTGCGAGGGGCTCAGTCCCAGGGCGTGTACGAGCTGCCCTTGCTGATGCGCTCGACGATCTTCGCGAGCTCCTCGGCGACCCTCGCGTCCTGGCGGTCCAGGTCGGCGATCGCCAGCTCGAGGTTGCGCGCGCCGGTGCGAACCTCCCACGCCAGCTCCTTGACGAGCTCGTAGAGCAGCAGGTTGATCGCGCTCACGCTCGCGCTCGGGCCGCTCGCCCCGATGCCGATCGAGGCGTCACGCGCCACGGCCGTCGACGTGCGCGACGCCAGCGCGAGGTTGCCGATCGCGTCGAGCTCGTCGGCCACGGCCGGCATGTGCACGCGGTAGATCTCCTCGACGAGCCCGCGCTGGATGAGCAGGATGCCGTCGCCCTCCGTGATCGGCGGCTGCGTGAGGTCGTACGACGACGGGTCGTTGCGGATGTTGCGCAGGTTGGTCTGCAGGTTGTCGTCGAGCTGACGCTCCTCCTCGCGGATCTGGGCGTTGAGCGTGGCGAACGCGGCCTTGAGCTGGGCCATCGCCGCCTCGTAGCTGGTGGGCTGGACCTTCTCGGTCACGGCGGGGGCCGGTGCGCCGGCCTTGAGCACCTCGATCCCCAGGCCACCGACCTCGAACGCGGTGGCCACCCCGCCCGTCGCGAAGATCTTCAAGCCCTTGGCCGCCCAGCCGACGACGTCGAGCACCTCGTTCCAGGTGATCGAGGAGCCGGCGGCGACCGCGTCGAACGCCTCGCGAGCCTGCGTCAGGATGCGGTCGACGCTGGTGCGCGCCGCGTCCCACAGGCCTTCCTGCGCCGCGACGTCGGCCCCGCGGACCACCGAGATCGCGTGGAACCCGCCGACCGCCTGCCCGAGCTGCACCAGGAACTTGGCCTTGAAGGTGGCGATGAGCTCGCCGGACATCGCCGAGGCGTTCTGCTCGATGAGCTTGAGGTAGGCGCCGAGCTCGCCGGCGCCGCTCGCGACCCCGTCCTGCGCGGACGCTGCACCGGACAGCCGCCGGGTGACCTGCCGGCACTGCTCGACCAGCGGGGTGATCGCGTCCGGCTCGGGCAGGTCCAGCCACGGTGCGACGATCGTCTCGACGTTCTGCCGGATGGTCGCGAAGGCCGCCTGGAACTCGTCGTCCCGGTCCACCAGCCCGAACAGGCTGCCGAGCAGGTCCGAGCTCCAGTCGCCGCCGCCCTGGCCGTCAGGGCCGGGCCGGGTGACCTTGGAGCTGCCGCCGCGAGAGCTGATCTCGTAGTGGTGGTCGCTGTACAGCCGCCAGCCCTGGTCGTGCATCCACGCGTCGATCGCGGACTGCGTGAGACGGCCGACGAGGTACGGGGTGATCGGGCAGACGTCCATCACGCCTCCTGGGCGGGGCCGGCGCTCGACGAGCCGGTGCTCGTCGCGGTGGTGCTCACCGTCGTCGAGCCGGTGCGGAGGTGGCCTCGTCGCACGACGAGGGCGCCGAGCACGACGGCGAGCACGACGATCAGCAGGGTCTGGCGGTCCTCGCGGGCGTCGCCGCAGGCGGCCCGCAGCTGCTCCTGGACCGTGAGCGGGTCTGCGCCCTCGACCTGCTCGACGTAGTGCTCGACCGCGTCGAACTGGTTGGACGGCAGCCTGCCCGACAGGTCGACGGGCTGACGCCACTCGAGCCCGATGGGCCGGCAGGTCACGACGTCGCCGGTCGTCTCGACGCGGAAGGTCGGTGGGGCGAGCAGCAGCCAGCCGAGCACGGGGGCGACGACGAGCGCGCGGCCCCACTGACCCCATGACATGCCTGGTCCTCCCCCTGGACGAATCGGGCGTCCCGTACGCTACCGGACGCACGGAGCGTCGGTCCGCTCGTCCGCGGCCGCACCACCCGCACGCCGCGACGCCTCGGCGCAGGTCGAAGCTCAGCGCAGGTCGAAGACCGCCTTGGCCACGAGCTCGCCGCCGATGCGGAGCTTGGCGGTGTAGGTGCCGGCGCCCGGTGGCCGTTCGACGGCGCCGCAGCCCTTGGTGGAGCGCACGCGCGCCCACGTGTAGGTCTCCTCGCTCGGCGTTCCGGGGCCGAGGAGCAGGGGGCGGCTGGCGGGCTCGGCACCCATGCAGTGGGTGCTGGACCACACGAGGTCGTCGCCCGAGCTCACGCTGACCCGACGGTTGGCGTCGCCCGCCTCGAGCAGGCAGGCCTCGTCGAGCGTGTTCGTCCAGACGATGCGGAAGGTGGGCCGGTCGGCGCCCGCGTACGACGGCGCGGACGCCTCGAGCTCGACGTCGAGGTCGTCCGGCCCGCACACCGCGACGCCGGCGGCCGCCGCGGCGCGCTCGACCGCCGACAGCGTCGGCGCGGGCGTGGGCGCGCCGGTGCTCGCCGTGGGGTCCGCGCTGGGCCGGACCGTCCCGGTGGGCTGCGGGCCGGGCGCCGACCCGGCGGCCTGTCCCCGGCCGGCGAACCACCACACGACGAGGCCGATGACGAGCACGGGCAGCACGAGCACGACGATCCGCCGCCTGACGTACACGCGGCGCGGCAGCCGCCCGGGGGACGCCGGCGGTCGTCGGGGGTCTCGGCTCGCCTGAGCCACGTCACGCTCCTCGTCGGTGGGTTCTCGTCGGTCCACGGTACGAGGCGCACGCGACCCGGGGACGTGCGCGCGCCCGGCGCGCCGCGAGCCCTGCGGTGGCGACCACCACACCGTGGCGGACGGGGCGTGCCGGTCCCCGCGCGACAGTTGGCAGGATGCGGGCATGACCGTGCCCCGCCTGCCGTCGCCGCTCGAGCCGGGCGTCACGACCGACGCCGGGCACCGGCTCGTCGGCCAGGTCGTCGCCTGGTACCACGAGCACGCCCGTGACCTGCCGTGGCGTGCGCCGGACCGCACCGCGTGGGGCGTCCTGGTCAGCGAGGTCATGCTGCAGCAGACGCCGGTCGTCCGGGTCGAGCCGGCCTGGCGGGCGTGGATGACGCGCTGGCCGACCCCGGCGGACCTCGCGGCCGCGCCCACCGCCGACGTCCTGCGCGCGTGGGACCGGCTCGGGTACCCGCGCCGCGCGCTGCGGCTGCAGCAGTGCGCGCAGGCAGTCGTCGAGCGCCACGACGGCCGGGTGCCGGACGACGAGGACGCGCTGCTGGCGCTGCCCGGCATCGGGGCGTACACGGCGGCGGCGGTGCTCGCGTTCGCGTACGGCTGGCGCGCGGTCGTCCTGGACACCAACGTGCGCCGGGTCCTGGCGCGGGCTGTCGACGGGCACGCGCTGCCGGCCCCGAGCCAGACG
>JAEYUL010000073.1 GCA_023432565.1 Actinomycetes bacterium
CCCTCCGCCCATCCCATCACCGCGTCGATGATCTGCGTGCTGGTCGTCGCCGAGATCGGCCGCCCCGACCGCTCCAGCACCGTCCCATCCTTCTTCACCTTCGTCGGCGCCCACGACACCGGCAGCCCGCAGCGCGCGTAGAGCAGGCGCAGGTAGTCGTAGATTTCCGTCGTCGTCGCCACCGTCGAGCGCGGGTTGCTGGAGGCCGAGCGCTGCTCGATCGCGATGGTGGGGGGGATGCCCTCGATCTCCTCGACATCCGGCTTCTTCAGCTGCTCGAGGAACTGCCGCGCGTACGCGGAGAGGCTCTCCATGTACTTCCGCTGCCCCTCGGCGAAGATCGTGTCGAACGCCAGCGACGACTTGCCCGAGCCCGACAGACCGGTGAACACGATCAGCCGATCACGCGGCAGATCCAGGTCCACGTTGCGAAGGTTGTGCTCGCGGGCACCCTGCACCACCAGTCGGTCGTTCACGGCGCTCAGTGTACGTTCCGGCTCCGACATTCGCACACCCGTTCGACTTCGCGTCCCGCTCTCGCGCGCCACGGCGATCGGCGTCGCCGAGCAGGACGACCCGCGCGCACGCCCGATGCCCGCGGTAACGTCCCCGCAGGGACCGCCGCACCCCGATCTCGTCACGGCCGCCGGGGCGTAAGCCACCGCCCGTCGCCGCGCCCCCGGTGACCGCGCAGGAAGGAGCTCGATGAGCCCGTACTCCGGTGATGTCTCCCCCGGCGGGCCCAGCGCCGAGCGCGTCCTCGACGAGGTCGAGATCCGCAAGGCCTCGGTCGGGCCCATGGACAACAACGCCTACCTGCTGACGTGCCGCCGCTCGGGCGCACAGCTCCTCGTCGACGCGGCCGCAGACCCCGACCGGCTCCTCGACCTCGTCCGCGAGGGCAGCGCCGGGGCCCGCCTCGACACGGTGGTGACGACGCACCGCCACCACGACCACGTCGGCGCGCTCACGTCGGTCGTGGCGGTCACAGGCGCCGAGGTGGCCGCCGGTGCCGGCGACGCCGACGCGATCACCGAGGCCACCGGCACCGCGGTCGCACGGCGCCTGCACGACGGCGACCTGCTCGTCGTCGGCCACCTCACCCTCGAGGTCGTCGCGCTGCGCGGGCACACGCCCGGCTCGATCGCCCTGGTGTACCGCGAACCGGCACACGCGGCCGCGCCCGACGCGGCGCCCGGACGCGCGCACGTGTTCACCGGCGACTCGCTGTTCCCCGGCGGGGTCGGGCGCACCTGGACGGCGCAGGACTTCGACATGCTCTGGACCGACGTCACCGAGCGACTCTTCGACCGCCTGGACGACGCGACGTGGGTCTACCCCGGCCATGGCCGGGACACCACGTTGGGTGCCGAGCGTGCCGCGCTGCCGGCATGGCGCGCCCGCGGGTGGTGAGCACGGCGCTCCGCGCCCCTCGCGCCTCGGTCCTGCCTCACTCCTGGAGCGGCCCCAGCACGGAGGCCGCGACCGTCGCGTGCGCCGACTCGTCGTCCGACGGATGGAAGATGCCGGCGAGCACGTCCCGGTACAGGCGCCCCAGCTCGTTGCCGCTGAAGTACGCACCGCCCCCCGATGCGCGCAGGGCCAGCTCCACGACCTGACGCGCCGACTCGGTCGCGCGGACCTTCAGACCGACGAGCTGGGCGAACCACCGGGCGCCGTGGTCCGCCTGCTCGTCGACGTCCCGTGCGAGCGCGAACACCTGCAGCTCCGCGCCGTCCTGCAGCAGCGCAGCGTCCGCGATGCGCCAACGGATGTCCGGGTCCTGCGCGTACGGCCGCCCCTCGTGCTTGAAGGACGTCCGGCGGCGCGCGGCCGCGACCGCAAGCTCGATCGCGCGCCGGCCGATGCCGGTGTAGACCGCGCCGAGGAGGATCTCGAACACGGCGAACAGCGCGAAGACGAACGAGTCGGCGGACGGCCCGGGCGGCAGCCGCCGGTACACGCGGTCCGCGGGCGCGTACGCGCCGTCGAGCACGGTCGTCGCCGACTGCGTGGCACGCATGCCGAGGGTGTCCCAGTCGTCCTTCGAGGTCGTGCCGTCACGCCCGACGACGCCGTGCACGAGACGCGGGTCCGCCGGGTCGGAGTCGTCCAGACCAAAGGTCGCCAGTCGGGTCCACACCGGCGACAGCGAGGTGAAGATCTTGGTGCCGAAGTACCGGTACCCACCGTCCGGCTGCGGCACGGCGCGCGTGCGGGAACCGAACATCACGAGGTCGTTGCCGGCCTCGGAGTTGCCGAACGCGAACACCTCGCCCGCGGCGGCATCACGCAGGACGAACTCGACGCTGTCGTCGCCCCGCGCGGCGAGCAGCGCGGCCAGACCGGTCACGACGAGGTGCATGTTGACCGCCAACGCGGTCGCGGGCGCAGCCGCCGCGAGCCGGACCTGCTCACGCGCGACCTCCTCGAGCGTGAGGCCGGCACCGCCGAGGCGGGACGGCACGAACGCCCGCAGGTAGCCCGCCGCGGCGAGGTCGGCGAGGTCGTCGTGCGGGAACGTGTTCTCGCGGTCGTGGGCCGCCGCGCGCTCGTGCACGCGGGTCAGCAGGTCGTCCGTCAGCAAGGTGCGGAGCTCACGCGCCATGGTTCCCCTCGGGTCGGGCCGCCGGCCTCCGGCGACGATCGGGTGTGAGGTCAGGTCAGGTCGGGTCAGGTCGGGCCTCGGCGCGGTGCGCCACGGTCTGCGGTGCGGACGCTCAGCTCACGCGGTCAGGGTCGGAGCCGGTCCGCTCGTCACGGTCGAGCGCAGCGATCCGCTCGTGGTCCTCGTCGGTCAGCTCGAGGTCGGTCGCCGCGAGGTTCTCGCGGATCCGCGCGGGGGTCACCGACTTGGGGATCACGGCGACGCCGAGCTCGAGGTGCCAGCGCAGCACGACCTGCGCGGGGCTGACGCCGTGCGAGCGGGCGATGTCAGCGATGACAGGGTCGGCGAGCACGGCGCCGCGGCCCAGCGGCGACCACGCCTGCGTGACGATCCCCAGGTCGGCGTGCAGGGCACGCAGCTCGCGCTGCTGCAGGTACGGATGCAGCTCGACCTGGTTCACCACGGGCACCTCGCCGGAGTCGTCGACGATCCTGCGCAGATGGTCCGGCTGGAAGTTGGACACACCCACCGACCGCACGCGCCCCTGGTCACGCAGGCGCAGCAGCGTGTGCCAGGTGCGCGCGTAGAGGCCGCGCGCCGGTGCGGGCCAGTGGATCAGGTACAGGTCGGGGGCACCCAGGCCGAGCCGCTCGACCGAGGCGGAGAAGGCAGCCTCGGCGCCGTCGCCGTGAGCGTCGTTCCAGAGCTTGGTCGTGACGAACACCTCGTCACGCTCGAGACCGCTCGCGCGGACCGCGCGCCCGACGGCTGCCTCGTTGCCGTAGAGCGTCGCCGTGTCGACGAGCCGGTACCCCGCCGCCAGGGCCTCGCGCACCGCGGGCTCGGCATCCTGCTCGGACACCTTGTACAGGCCGAGGCCCAGCACCGGCATCCGCATGCCGTCGGCGAGAGTCACGCACGTGGTCATACCGCCACTGTGCCACCTCGCCGAGGTCATCCCTCGCACGGTCGACCTGCACAGCGGGCGTTCGGGCAGGATGGGGCCATGCCCACCTACGCCGTCCAGTACACCTACGACGAGCGCGCCGACGTGCGCGACGCGGTCCGTCCCGCGCACCGCGCCTACCTGGCGACGCTGGCCGAGGCCGGTCACCTCAGCGGGTCCGGACCGTTCGTCGGCGGCGCCCCGGGCGCGCTGCTCGTCCTGTCGGCCGCCGACGAGGCGACCCTGCAGCAGCTGCTCGACGGCGACCCGTTCCAGCTCGAGGGCCTCGTCGCGCGGACCGAGGTCCGCGAGTGGGAGGTCGTGCTCGGGCCCTGGGCCGGCTGACGACCCCGGGTCCTGGACCTGCCGACGAGGCGCCCGCGCGGCCAGGTCAGGCGCCCGTGTCCTCGGCGACCCGACGCGCGTGACGCCGCGACCGCGCCACGCTCGCGAGAGCCGTGACGCCGAGGATCACGACGATCGCCGCCAACGAGAACCAGATCGGGACCTCGGGCGCCCAGGCCACGGGCTCACCGCCGTTGAGGAACGGCACCTCGTTCTCGTGCAGGGCCTCGAGGACCAGCTTGACGCCGATGAAGCCGAGCAGCACGGCGAGGCCGTAGGAGAGGTAGGCAAGCCGCGCGAGCAGGTCGCCGAGCAGGAAGTAGAGCTGGCGCAGGCCCATCAGGGCGAACAGGTTCGCCATCATGATCAGGTAGGGCTCGTCGGTCAGCCCGAACAGCGCGGGGATCGAGTCGAGCGCGAAGAGCACGTCGGTGGCTCCGAGCGCGACGAGCACGATCAGCAGCGGCGTGATGAGACGCCGCCCGTTGTCGACCACCGTGAGCGCCAGACCGTGGTACTCCGGCGTCGACGGGAACCACCGCTGCACCAGACGCAGCAGCGCCGGCGGGTGGAACTCCTCGGGCGCGTCCTGCGCCCCCTGCCGCCCGACCTTCCAGGCGGTCCAGACCAGGAACGCGCCGAACAGGTAGAAGACCCAGGTGAACGCGTCGACGATCGCCGCGCCCGCCAGGATGAAGGCCGTGCGGAACACGAGCGCGAGCACGATGCCGACGAGCAGGGCCGTCTGCTGGTAGGGCCGGGGCACGGCGAACCGCGTCATGATGAGCATGAAGACGAACAGGTTGTCGACCGACAGCGAGTACTCCGTGAGCCAGCCGGCGAAGAACTCCCCCGCGTACTGACCGCCCGCCGCGGCCCACACGCCCACGCCGAAGGCGACTGCGAGCCCGACGTAGAGCGCCAGGTGGCGCAGGCACTCGCCCGTGGTGGGCACATGGGGGCGCCGGCCGACGACCGCGATGTCGACCGCGAGCAGCCCGACCACGACGCCCGTCGAGACGAGCCACACCAGCGGCGAGACGTCCACGTCAGTCCTCGGCGGCCGTCACCGCAGGCTCGGGGCGCCGGTCCTTGCGTGTCTTGAGCAGGCTGGCGACCGTGGCCACCGCGAGAGTCCCGAGGATCACGGTCAGCGAGAGCCAGATGGGGATCTCCGGCGCCCACTCGAAGTGTTCGCCCCCGTTGATGAACGGCACCTCGTTGGTGTGCATGGCGTGCAGGACCAGCTTGACCCCGATGAAGCCGAGGATCACGGCGAGACCCTGCGACAGGTAGACGAGCCGCTCGAGGAGGCCGCCGATCAGGAAGTAGAGCTGGCGGAGCCCGAGCAACGCGAAGGCGTTCGCCGTGAACACGATGTAGGGCTCGGACGTCAGGCCGTAGATCGCCGGGATCGAGTCGAGCGCGAACAGGATGTCCGTCGAGCCGATCGCGACCATCACCAGGAGCATCGGGGTCAGCAGGCGTCGGCCGTCGATGCGCACCGTCAGCCGGTCGCCGTGGTACTCGTCCGTGGTGGGCAGCACCCGGCGGGTGAAGCGCACCAGGATGCCGTTGCCCGTCTTGTCGTCCGGTTCCTCGTCGCCGTGGTCACGTGCGAGCTTGATGCCCGTGTAGACCAGGAACGCGCCGAACACGTAGAACACCCACGACCAGCGCTCGATCGCGGCCGCTCCGAGCAGGATGAAGATCGTGCGCAGCACGAGCGCGATCGCGACGCCGACCAGCAGGACCTTCTGCTGGAACGCCCGCGGGACCGCGAACCTCGTCATGATGATGAGGAAGACGAAGAGGTTGTCGACCGACAGGCTCTTCTCGGTCACGTAGCCGGCGAAGTACTCCGCACCGTGCCCCCAGCCCCAGACGACGCCCAGACCGACGCCGAACACGAGTGCGAGCACGATGTAGACCGTCGACCACCAGGCCGACTCGCGGAACGTCGGCTCGTGCGGGGTGCGCACGTGTGCGTAGAAGTCGAAGACGATGAGACCGACGACTGCGGCGCCGGTCAGCGCCCAGACGAGAGCAGAGACCTCCACGAAGACTCCTCCGGTACGGGGTGTATGTCGGTACCGAAGGTCTCCCCCGCCCGGTGACCTGGGCCGACCGCGCCGGGCGCTGACCGCCCGGAGCCAGCCGGACGACCGGCGCTCCGGCCGGCGAGGTCCGTGATGACGACGCGGCCGCTTGTGGGGTACTCCCCTTCAACGACGGACATCGTATGCGACGTGCGCGGGGTGCGCCGACCAGGTCGGCGTGGCCGCGGCGCGGACAGCTACGCCGTGGCCGCCTGCATCTGGCGCAGCTCCTTCTTGAGCCCTGAGATCTCGTCGCGCAAGCGGGCGGCCAGCTCGAACTGCAGCTCCGCCGCCGCGCCGTGCATCTGCTCGGTGAGGTCCTGGATGAGCGAAGCCAGCTCCCCAGCCGCCGCGCCGGTCAAGCGTGTGCGCTCGTCCGTCGCCGCAGCGGCACGCGAGCCGAAGCCCGGCACGGGGGCCTTGCCGCGGCTCGTCTGGCGGCCGCCGCCACCGAGCAGCTCGGCCGTGTCGGCATCCTCACGCGCCAGCAGGTCCGTGATGTCGCCGATCTTCTTGCGCAGCGGCTGCGGGTCGATGCCGTGCGCCTCGTTGTAGGCGACCTGCTTCTCCCGGCGGCGCGTCGTCTCCTCGATGGCGAGCTGCATCGCGGGCGTGATCTTGTCCGCGTACATGTGGACCTGGCCGGAGACGTTGCGTGCCGCGCGCCCGATCGTCTGGATGAGCGACTTGCCCGACCGCAGGAAACCCTCCTTGTCCGCGTCCAGGATCGCGACGAGCGAGACCTCGGGCAGGTCGAGACCCTCCCGCAGGAGGTTGATCCCCACGAGCACGTCGTACTCGCCGAGCCGCAGCTCGCGCAGCAGCTCGACGCGGCGCAGCGTGTCGACCTCCGAGTGCAGGTAGCGCACCCGGACGCCCTTCTCCAGGAAGTAGTCGGTGAGGTCCTCGGCCATCTTCTTGGTCAGAGTGGTCACGAGCACGCGCTCGTCGCGGTCGACGCGGTCGCGGATCTCCCCCAGCAGGTCGTCGATCTGCCCCTTCGTCGGCTTGACGACCACTTCGGGGTCCACCAGCCCGGTGGGCCGGATGATCTGCTCGACGACGCCGTCGGCCATCGACAGCTCGTAGTCGCCCGGGGTGGCGGACAGGTACACCGTCTGGCCGATGCGCTCGACGAACTCCTCCCACCGCAGCGGCCGGTTGTCGGTCGCGCTCGGCAGGCGGAACCCGTGGTCGACCAGAGCACGCTTGCGGGACATGTCGCCCTCGAACATCGCCCCGATCTGCGGCACGGTCACGTGCGACTCGTCGATCACGAGCAGGAAGTCCTCGGGGAAGAAGTCCAGCAACGTGTTCGGTGCCAAGCCCGGCGCGCGGCCGTCGATGTGCCGCGAGTAGTTCTCGATGCCCGAGCACGAGCCGACCTGGCGCATGAGCTCGATGTCGTACGTGGTGCGCATCCGCAGTCGCTGCGCCTCGAGCAGCTTGCCCTGCCGCTCGAGCTCGTCGAGCCGTGCCTCGAGCTCGGCCTCGATCCCACTGATCGCGCGTTCCATGCGCTCGGGCCCGGCCACGTAGTGCGTCGCCGGGAAGATCATCATCTCGTCCTCGGCCCGCACGACCTCGCCCGTGAGCGGGTGCAGGGTCGCGATCGCCTCGATCTCGTCACCGAAGAACTCGATGCGCACCGCGAGCTCCTCGTACTTCGGGATGATCTCGACCGTGTCACCCCGGACGCGGAACGTCCCGCGGGTGAACGCCATGTCGTTGCGCGTGTACTGCATCTGGACGAACCGGCGCAGCAGCTGGTCACGGTCGACCTGCTCGCCCACCCGCAGCGTGACCATCCGGTCGACGTACTCCTGCGGCGTCCCGAGCCCGTAGATGCACGACACGGACGCCACCACCACGACGTCCCGCCGCGTGAGCAGCGACGACGTCGCCGAGTGGCGCAGACGCTCCACCTCGTCGTTGATCGACGAGTCCTTCTCGATGTAGGTGTCCGTCTGGGCGATGTACGCCTCGGGCTGGTAGTAGTCGTAGTACGAGACGAAGTACTCGACCGCGTTGTGGGGCAGCAGCTCGCGGAACTCGTTGGCGAGCTGCGCGGCGAGCGTCTTGTTCGGCGCCATCACCAGCGTCGGGCGCTGCACCTGCTCGATCAACCACGCCGTCGTCGCCGACTTGCCCGTGCCCGTGGCCCCGAGCAGGACGATGTCCTTCTCGCCGGCGTTCAGCCGGGCGGCGAGCTGGGCGATGGCCTCCGGCTGGTCACCGGACGGGGTGTAGTCCGAGACGACCTGGAACGGGGCGACGGTGCGCTGGAGCTCCGTGACTGGACGCATGCCACCACGGTACGTCGGACCACCGACACATCCGGCCCGGAAGAGGGCGGACGCTCGACGGCCGGGCCGTCACTCCTTGCCGTCGACGACCGTCACGATCGCGTTCGGGTCCTCGCGCACGATCGCGAGCACGAACCAGTCCATGAAGTCCGTGTACGCACGGAAGCCGAGCAGCTTGCGCTTGGCCTCGGGGACCAGGTTGGCCAGGCCGCCCTCCTTCGTGCGGAAGAAGGTGATGGCCGTGCGCGCGGTGGTGCGGCCGACGGCGCGATCCGTCCTCGTGTCGAAGCGCAGGAGCTCCGAGCCGTCGAGGTGGTCGCGCAGGGAGAACGTCGTCGAGTGCGGGGTGCGGGTCTCGACACGGAAACGACCGGTCGGGTCGTCCATGGACGTCGATGCCTTCTCGGCGAGCTCGAGCATGCGAGCCTCGGAGAGCTGTGTGGATGCGACCGAGACCGAAGCCCTGGTCTGCACGGGCTTGACCATCGTCGTACCTCCTTCTCGCGGCGACCTCGTCGGCACCGTCTATGGCGTCTATCGGTCCGCCGGACGTCCAGGTTGAGCCCCCCGCAGGCTTCGGGCGTTTTGGCCCTTGCCATGCGGCGACGCTAGCGCTACGCGTGGCGAACGGGTATTCCCTGGAAGCGGTACATCGAGCGGGAGCGTTCATCCGTTCGGACGGCGCTGTGCCGGTGCGCACCCGCCGCCCGCAGGCGTGCGATCCGTCGGCTGAGCGATCCGTCGATCGTGCGGCCGTCAGCCGTGCTGGGCGTCGGCCTGCTCGGCCTGGCGCTCCTGCGCACGCTCGGCGCACAGCCGGTCCCACAGGTCGTCGACCTGCGCGCGCAGGTCGGCGTCGCTGCCGCTCCCGTCGAGCACGACGTCGGCGGCGGCCAGGCGAGCCTCGTCGCTCGTCTGCGCGCCGATGCGCGCCTCGGCCTGCGCCCGCTGCATCCCCCGCAGCCGTACGAGCCGTTCCACGCGCAGCAGCGCGGGCGCGTGCACGACCACGACGAGATGGAACGACTCGGCCTGGCCGGTCTCGACCAGCAGGGGGATGTCGTGCACGACGACGGCGCCGGGGTCCGCGGTGGCCGCCGCTGCCTCCCGCTCCGCGGCTAGCCGGCGCACCACGGGGTGCACGATCCCCTCGAGCGTGCGGCGCCGCTCGTCGTCGGTGAACACGAGCGCGGCGAGCGCGGCACGGTCGAGCGCACCGTCCGCGTCGAGCACTGCCTCGCCGAACGCCTCGACGACCGCCGCGAGCCCGGGCGAACCCACGGCCACCGCCTCGCGCGCGAGCGCGTCGGAGTCGACGACCACCGCCCCGAGCTCGGCGAGCCGCCGCGCCGCGACCGACTTGCCCGCTGCGATGCCGCCCGTCAGACCGATCCGCTGCATGGCCCCATCCTGCCCGTCAGCCGGACGCCGCGCCCCTGGTGACCCGCGTGGGTCCGCCGGGCTTCCCCGGGTGCCGGGACGCCGACGGGCCGGCCACCCGAGAGTGACCGGCCCGTCGTGCTGGACGTCCCGGAGCCGTGGCCCCGGGACATCCGGTGGGTCAGTTGCCCGTGAGCTTCTCGCGCAGAGCGGCGAGCGCCTCGTCGGACGCGAGCGTCCCCGTGGCCTCGTCGGTCGACGACGAGTACGACGACGGCACCGGGCCACCGGCGGCCGGAGCGGACTCCGACGTCGCGGCCTCGGCGTCCGCCTTCGCGGCCTCGGCGACCTGCTTGCGGTGCGCCTCCCAACGCTCGTGAGCGGCCGCGTACTGGGCCTCCCACGCCTCGCGCTGAGCCTCGAAGCCCTCGAGCCACTCGTTGGTGGCCGGGTCGAAGCCCTCGGGGTACTTGTAGTTGCCCTGCTCGTCGTACTCGGCCGCCATGCCGTACAGCGCGGGGTCGAAGTCCTCCGACTCGGGGTCGAAGCCCTCGTTCGCCTGCTTGAGCGACAGCGAGATGCGGCGGCGCTCCAGGTCGATGTCGATGACCTTGACGAACACGTCGTCGCCGACCTGGACGACCTGCTCCGGGATCTCGACGTGGCGCACGGCCAGCTCCGAGATGTGGACCAG
>JAEYUL010000076.1 GCA_023432565.1 Actinomycetes bacterium
CGCGGTCGGCGGCGGTGGACAGCGTGTAGAGGTCGACGAGCGAGTCGTTCATGCCGCCCGCCTCGCCGCCGATGTAGATGCCCCACATGCGCTCGAGCTGCTCGGCCGAGCACGCCGACAGGCGCGCATACGTCCAGCGGCCGAGGCCCTCCGCGAGCTGCAGCGCGAGCGGGTTGCCCGTGTAGCGGTACGCGTCGATCAAGCCAGCGAGGATCTTGTGGCACGTGTACCAGGGCGCCCAGATCTCGGGGTTCGGGGCGTACGCCTCGAGCGCGCTGAACTGCCACTCGCCGAAGGCCGCGAGGAAACCGGGGTGGGAGTAGCGGCCGGTGGCCTCGAGCGCTGCGCGGCACTCCTCGAGGCCGTCGACGAACGCGTCGACCTTGTCCAGGAGCGCCTCGTCGCCCGTGATCGCGTACGCCATCGACAGCATCGACAGGAAGTGCCCGCCGTAGTGTCCGCGCAGCAGGCCGCCGCCGCCGTAGGTGTTCTGGCCTCGCACGTACTCCGCGGGGCCCCAGCGTTGCGCGTCGGGGGCGGGACCGAGCACCTCCCAGCCGCCGGGCGCGCTCGCGCCGTTCAGCCCGAGCCCGGCGTTGTAGCGGAAGACGACGAGCAGACGGTCGACCGGGTACGCCTTGGCGAGGTCGATGATCTGGCGCTGCGCGCGCGTGAACATGCTCTGGCCGAGCGACACGTCGCCCAGCGCGAACGGCCGCACGGTCCAGGACCCGGGGTGCACGTCGGGCACCGCGACGGCGGTCCGTCGCCGTGCGGCGGGTGCCGCGGCCATCGGCGCCGCGGGGCGGGTCCCGGCGGCGGCGGGCACGGCGCACGCGATCCCGGCGGCCGCGGCGGCGAACGCCCCGGCTCGCAGGACCGTCCGCCGCGCGAGGGGACGCTCGACGAGCGTGTGGGGCTCGCCCGCCCGGCCGTGCCGAGCGGTGTCCGGCAGGTGCTCTCCCGCGGGCTCACCGCGGTGCGGGTCCTGGTCGCGCGTGCGCAGCATGGTGCCCTCTCGACGGTGGTCGTCATTGACCGGCCCGGGGGCGACGAGGCGACCCGCGGGCTCCGGCCGGTGCGCGTGAGGGGGCGGTTCGGCGGGAACCCACAGTGTGGCCTGCGCACCACGCGACCGCAATGCCTTTCGGTGTTTTCGGCTCGTCGATCGAAGACCGGAGCGAGCCCGGTCGAGACCTGCGACCCTCGAGCACGCCCCGCAGGTGGCCGGCGGACGGCCGACCTACCATCGACGAGGCCGCATGCCACGACCGCGACGAGGGGGTCCACATGAGCGAGCAGGTCAGGGCGGACCGGGAGTCGCGGCTGCTCGAGAGCATCCCGGACGGGCTGTTGATCGACGGCCGGTGGCGCGGCGCGTCCGACGGCGGGACGTTCGCCGTGACCGACCCGTCCGACGGCTCGGTGGTCACGCACGTCGCGTCCGCGACCGTCGAGGACGGCACCGCGGCTCTCGACGCGGCGGTCCGCGCCTTCCCCGCGTGGTCCCGCACGCCCGCGCGCGAGCGCGCCGAGATCCTGCGCCGCGCGTTCGACCTGCTGATGGCCCGCGCCGACGACGTCGCGCTGCTCATGACGATCGAGATGGGCAAGCCGCTCGCGGAGTCGCGCGGCGAGGTCACCTACGGCGGCGAGTTCCTGCGCTGGTTCTCCGAGCAGGCGCCGCGCGTGCAGGGCCGCTACGGGCCGAACCCCGAGGGCTCGGGCCGGATGATCGTCAGCCAGCACCCCGTCGGGCCGTGCTTCCTCATCACGCCGTGGAACTTCCCGCTCGCGATGGCCACGCGCAAGATCGCCCCCGCGCTCGCGGCGGGCTGCACGGTCGTCGTGAAGCCCGCCTCGCTCACGCCGCTCACCACGTTGCTGGTCGCGCAGCTCCTGCAGGAGGCCGGGGTGCCGGACGGGGTGGTCAACGTGATCACGACGAAGGCCACCGGCCCGGTCTCGGAGGCGATCATCCGTGACCCGCGCCTGCGCAAGCTGTCGTTCACCGGGTCCACCGCCGTGGGACGCAGCCTGCTGGAGCTCGCGGCGGGCGGGGTGCTGCGCACCTCGATGGAGCTCGGCGGCAACGCCCCGTTCCTCGTGTTCGAGGACGCCGACCTGGACGCCGCGGTCGAGGGCGCGCTCACCGCGAAGTTCCGCAACATCGGCCAGGCGTGCACGGCGGCGAACCGGTTCCTGGTGCACCGCTCGCTGGCCGAGGAGTTCGCGCGGCGCGTGACCGAGCGCGTCGCGGCGCTGCGCACGGGGCGCGGCACCGAGGACGGCGTGACCATCGGACCGCTGATCGACGACGACGCGGTCGCCAAGGCCGACGAGCTCGTCGCCGACGCCGTGCACCGCGGCGCGACGGTCCGCACCGGTGGATCGGTGCTCGACCGTCCCGGCACGTTCTACGCCGCGACCGTGCTGTCCGAGGTGCCAGCGGACTCTCGCCTCATGCGCGAGGAGATCTTCGGCCCGGTGCTGGCGATCGTGCCGTTCGACGACGAGGACGAGGCGGTGCGGCTCGCGAACGACACCGAGTACGGGCTCGTCTCCTACGTCTACACGCAGAGCCTGGCCCGCGGTCAGCGCATGGTCGAGCGGCTCGAGACCGGGATGATGGGTCTCAACGTGGGCGTGGTCTCCAACGCCGCCGCGCCGTTCGGCGGCTGGAAGCAGTCGGGCCTCGGCCGCGAGGGCGGTGCGGAGGGCATCACGGAGTACCTCGAGACGAAGTACACGCTCACCGCCGACCCGTTCGCCTGAGCCGCGCGAGAGGTCCGGCCGGCGGCGCCGACCGACACCTCAGGTGGCCGCGGGTGCGGTCCAGCGCAGGCCGTCGAGGACGATGCGCAGCACGCGTTCGGTGCGCTCGCGGTCCATCGACTCCACGCCTGCGAGGCACACGCCCGAGACGGCACGCATGAGGTCGGCGGGCTCGAGGTCGTCACGGATCACACCCTCGGCCTGCGCCGCCTCGACGAGCCGGGTCGCCGCGGTCTCGAGCCTGGTGCGCCCCTCGGCCATGACCTCGGCGGCCTCCGGGCCGAGCCCGGCCTTGAGCGCGCTGGCCATGCCGCGCTTGCGGATCACGTAGCCGACGAAGCCGAGCACCCAGGTGTCGAGCGCCTCGCCCGCGGGCAGGCGAGTCAGTAGCTCGTCGGCGCGCGCGACGAACGCGTCGAGGCTCGAGCGGTAGACGGCCGCGATGAGGTCGAGACGCGTCGGGAAGTGGCGGTACAGGGTGCCGACGCCGACCCCGGCGGTGCGCGCGATGTCCTCGAGAGAGGCGTCGGTGCCCTGCTCGTCGAACGCGGCGGTCGCCGCCTCGAGGATCCTGGCGCGGTTGCGCGCCGCGTCGGCACGCAGCGGGCGGACTGCTGTCGCGTCCTTGCTCACCGGTCGCTCCTCGTCGTCGGGATGCACGAATCGTCGCACATGTCTTGCATAAACGGAGGGACCCTCCGTATAGTCCATTGACAGCGGAGGCTCCCTCCGCTTCCTCGACATCATAGACCGCGGAGGTCCGCATGATCGCGCCCCCGTCCCCCACCACCCGCACGGCCCCGCCCGTGCTGGTCCTGGCCGCCATCCTCACCACCCAGCTCATGCTCGTGCTGGACATGACGATCGTGAACGTCGCGCTGCCGGACATGCAGCGCGCGCTCGACTTCTCACCCACGGGCCTGTCCTGGGTGCTCAACGCCTACACGCTCGCATTCGGCGGGCTGCTCCTGCTCGGCGCCCGCACCGGCGACCTGCTCGGCCGGCGCCGCGTGCTGATCGCCGGCATCACGCTGTTCACGCTCGCCTCGCTCGTCGGCGGGTTCGCCGGTTCCTCGGGCGTGCTGCTCGCCGCGCGCGCCGCCCAGGGCATCGGCGCGGCGTTCGCGGCACCGTCCGCGCTCGCCCTGCTCATGGGCCGCTTCCCCGAGGGCCGCGAGCGCGCCCGCGCCCTCGGCTACTTCTCGGCCGTCTCCATCGGCGGGTCCGCGCTCGGCCTCATCGCCGGCGGGATGCTCACGCAGTGGGTCTCCTGGCGGTGGGTCATGTTCGTCAACGTGCCGATCGGCATCGGGCTGGTGCTGCTCGCGCGGGCCGTCCTGGTCGAGACGCGCCGCCACGCCGGCCGGTTCGACCTCACGGGCGCGTTCACCTCGACCATCGGCATGACGGCTCTCGTCTACGGGTTCGTCGAGGCCGCGCAGTACGGCTGGTCCGCGCCGCGCACCGTCGCCGCGTTCACCATCGGCGCGCTGCTGCTGCTCGCGTTCGTCCTCACCGAGCTGCGGGCACCCTCACCGATCACCCCGCTGCGGCTCGTCGCCGACCGCACCCGCGCCGCAGCACTCGTCGGACGGCTGCTGATCATGGCCGCGATGACCGGGCTGTTCTTCTTCCTCACCCAGTTCCTGCAGGACGTCCTCGGCTACACGCCGCTCGCCACAGGCGTCGCGTTCCTGCCGATCACCGTCATGCTGCTCGTGTTCTCGCAGGTCAGCGCACGGCTGATGGAGCAGCTCGGCACCCGGTGGCTCATGGTCGGCGGGCTGACGGTCACCACCGTCGCCCTCGCGCTCCTGTCGCGACTGACCGCCGACTCCGGCTACCCGCAGATCCTGGTCGCGCTCGTGCTGTTCGGCATCGGCAACGGGCTCGCGTTCGTCCCGCTCACCGCGGCGGGGCTGCAGGGCGTCGACCCGCGCGACGCCGGTGCCGCCTCCGGCCTGCTCAACGCCGCGCAGCAGATCGGCGGCGCGCTCGGGCTCGCGGTGCTCGTCACGGTGGCGGAGTCCGCGGCGCGTGCCGCCGGACCCGTGGGGTCCACGGCCGCGCAGATCGCGCAGCACGCGTTCGTCGTCGGGGCGCAGCGCGCGTTCCTCGTCGGCGCGGGCCTGACCGCCGTCACCGTCGTCCTGCTCGCGCTGCTCGTCCGGCCCGCCCGCCCGGCACCCGTGGTGGTCGAGCCGGACCGCGAGCTCGCGCTCGCGCTCGACTGAGCCGGCACGACGACGGCCCCCGCCCTGGTCGGCGGGGCCGTCGTCGTGCGCGCTACCGCCAGACCGCGAGGTACGACGGCTGGGACGCGGGGCGCAGGTGGATCGCGGCGTTGCCCTCACCGTCACCGGCCGCCGCAGCGCCCGGGATCGCGACGGACGACGAGGCGAGGATCGTGAACGACGACCAGCCGGTGCCGCTGGTGCCGGCGACCGCCTGCCGCTGCGTCGCGGTCGGGTTCGACCGGTCGCTCGTGACCGAGTAGACCAGCACCGGCTCGCCCGCGCCGCGGTGCACGATCCGGACCTCGCTCGCCACGACCCGCGACGCCGTGAACCGGACCGCGGAGAACTTCGAGGCGGTGCCCTTGCCGAGCGAGCGCGTCGTGAGCGAGCCGCCGAAGGTGGTGGTCGCGACGTCGACACGGCCGTTGCCCGAGCCGGCCAGGGTCACGGTGCTGTAGGTCTTGCTCAGCGTGGTCGCCGAGGTCCACTGACCCGTCGCGGAGGGCTTGACCCGCGCCCGGGCACCCGTCGCGCCCGCCCAGGCCACCACGGACTTCGCACCGGCCTGCACCACCGAGACCTGCTGCAGGGCGCTCGTCGTGAAGGTCGTCGGCGTGCCGAACCTCGAGGCACCCGCCTTGCGGGTCGCGACGACCGCCTTGGTGGTCCGCTCCTTCCAGTCCCAGTCGACGTAGTGGAACGCGTACGCCAGCACAGCAGCACCCGAGCCGTCGACCGACAGCGCCAGCGACGTGTACTCGTACTCCCGGCCGACCGAGCCCTTGGGCGAGGCCGTCGCGACGGTCTGCGGCGCGGACAGCTTCGCGCCCGCGGCCGCGGTGCGCACGGTCAGCGAGCGGCCGACCGCGGTCGCCACCGTGAGCGTGCCCTGGCGGGACAGGCCGACCGCGACGCTCGTCGGCGCGCCCTTGAGCGTGTCGGTCTTCGACCACGAGGTCGACTTCGCCGCGCGGCGCCACACCTGCGTGCTGGAGGCCGTCGGGACGACGAGCGCCGCCGAGCCGTTCTTCGCCGTCGCGAGGTGCGGGACCTCCGCGCCCGCCGGGCCCGTGAGCGTGCGCACGTTCGTCGGCCGCGACGCCCCGGGAAGCTGCGTCGCAAGGCGCGCGCTCCACTTCCAGGAGTCGCCGCTCGGCACCAGGCACACCCGCAGCACGTCGACCGCGCCGCCACCCGTGGTGACCTCGGTGGACTCGTAGGTGCAGTCCGAGCTCAGTGCGGACATGGACCGGCCGACCCATGCCTTCGCGGCGGACGGGAAGTTCGCGGCGGGAACCGCGGCGGCCGGTGCGGAAGCACCCTGCGGTTCGGTCGCCGAGGCGGTCGGGACGACGAGGACCGCGGCGAGCGCGGCGGCGGCGAGTGCGGACAGGGCGCGGCGTGCGTGGGGCATGGGGGACCTTCGTCGGTGGAGGTGGACCCGCCGACGGTATAAGCGTCGACCCGCTCGAACGGACGCCCGAGGCATCCATTCACCCGCTCGCACCAACCGTGCACCCCGAAGGGTCGACGACGACGCCCCGCGCGCCGGGCGTGGGCCAGCAGGAGGGCCCGCGTCGGGTTCTCCCGAGGAGCGATGCGGGTGGTGCCGTCATGGCCGCGGCAGGGCAGGGCGAACCAGGCTGAACGGGACGCACTCGACCGCCACCCTTCCCGCCGAGGAGAGCTCATGACCGAGCACACCGCACCCAGCCCGCGCCCGTCTCGCCCTGAGCCGTCCCGCACGCGTCGACTGCGTCGCCGACCGCACGCTCGGACGTCCGCGCTCGTCGTCGCGTGCGCGCTCGTGGCCGGTGGCACGGTCGCCGTCCCGACGCTCGCGTTCGCCGACGAGGTCGCTCGCACCGACCCGCGCGGTCCCGGGCGCGCCGACGCGCGCGGCCCCGGCCACGGCGGCACGCCTCGTCCGGACGTCGTCCAGCAGTCGCTGGACCGCCTCGTGCAGGACGGCGTGCCCGCCGCGCTCGCCTCGGTCACCGACGAGCGCGGCCGCGAGCGCAACCTCGTCGCGGGTGTCGCGGACCTCGACAGCGGCCGCCGCGTGCCCGTCGACGGGCAGGTGCGCGCCGGGAGCAACACCAAGACGTTCGTCGCGGCCGTGGTCCTGCAGCTCGTCGGCGAAGGGCTCGTCGACCTGGACGCCTCCGTCGAGACGTACCTGCCGGGCGTCGTGCGCGGTGAGGGGCTCGACGCCGACCAGATCACCGTGCGCGACCTGCTGCAGCACACGAGCGGGATCGGCTCGTACACCGACGGCCCGCCGTTCGTCGTCGACGGTCAGCTCGCCCTGGCCTCGGTCAAGGACTGGTACGTCGAGCCGTACGAGCTCGTCGCTCTCGGCCTCGCGCAGCCCGCGACGCCGCACGGCCGGTGGATGTACAGCAACACCAACTACGTGCTCGCGGGTCTGATCGCCCAGAAGGTCACCCACCGCCCGCTCGCCGAGCTCATCACCGCCCGGATCATCGAGCCGCTGCACCTGACCGGCACCTACGTGCCCGCGCGCGGCGAGCGCACCCTCCGCGGCAGGCACCCGCTCGGCTACCACGCCGAACCGGCCGGCAGCGCGCTGGTCGAGCACACCGACATCGACCCTGCCACGTCATGGGGAGCCGGGGACCTCGTGACGACGCCGAGCGACCTCAGCACGTTCTTCAGCGCGCTGCTGGGTGGCAGGGTCCTGCGCCCCGCGGAGCTCGAGGAGATGACGACGACGGTCGCGATGGACCTGCCGGGCGTCCCTGCGACCTGGCGCTACGGGCTCGGTCTGCAGTCCACCGAGCTGAGCTGCGGCGTCACCGCCTGGGGCCACGGCGGCATCATCCCGGGCTACCAGACCGAGGGCGGCGTCACCACCGACGGTCGCGCGATCATCGTCGCGACCACGACGATGCACGGCGTCCTGCCCGCGGCGAGCTCCGCCGCCGTCACGCAGGAGATCGCCGCGCTCGTGGACACGGTGCTCTGCGCGCAGCGCTGAGCCTGGACACCGTGCTCTGCGCGCAGCGCTGAGCCTGGACACGGTGCTCTGCGCGCGGCGCTGAGCCGGGGCGGGCGCCCACCAGGCGGGTCGGGCCGCTGCGCTCCCTGTCAGCCGGCTGCGGGCAGGGAGCGCAACAGGTCACGCTCGACGCCGCCGGCTCGCTGCGCCAGCTCGAGCAGCGTCGAGGACTCCGCACCGGACGCCTCGGGGGCACCGCGCTCGCCCTGGCTCGTCCTCCTGTCGTCGGTCAGCACCTGGGCGACGCGCTCGAGCTCGTCACGGGAGCGCGGCTCGGCCTGAGCCAGGACCGTCAGGTCCCGCAGCGCGGTGCGCAACGCGTCGAGGTCGGCGAGCTGCGCGTCGTCCAGGTGGTCGCGGTCGGGCACCAGGTCGTCCTGCAGTCGCACCGCGTCCCGGACCAGGGCGATCTCCTGCGGCCGCTGGGGCCCCGGACCGGTCAGGCCACGGAGCGCCGCGGCCGTGGCCTCGGTCGCGCTCTGGACGCGACGGCTCAGCGGAGCAGGGCGCAAGCCCGGGATCACGACGAAACCCAGCCCCACCCCGAGCAGCACCGCGCACGCCGTCAGCACCACGTACTGCACCAGCAGGTTCACCGGGTCCAGGTCACGGTTCACGGCGTTGAGGCCGACGCTGACGACGACCATGAACGCGTTGCCCAGCGCGGGCAGGCTGACGATGTACCAGAGGCCCAGGCACAACGACACACCCGCGACGACGACCAGGTACTGCGACGGCACGACCAGCATGACGACCGCGACAGCGAGCGATCCGAAGACCACACCGACGACCTTGTTCCTCGTCTTGACCGCGGTGTCGCTCCAGGTGGCCTGCATGATGCTGAACGTCGCCAGCAGCGCCGTGGACACCAGCGGGTCGCCACGGTCCAGGCCCGAGGTGATCAGCAGCATGATCAGCACCGCGAGCCCCGTGCGCACCGCGTGGCGGACCTGCACGGAGCGCAGCCGGGCCGACGGGTGCAGCACCGCGTCCCGGAGCTGGGCCCGGCGGTCGCGCTCGAGCCGGACCGCGCTCGTGTCGCGCCTCAGCAACGCCTGCTCGACCCTGTCCAGCGCAGCGCCTGCCGGGTCGGCGAGCTCGGCGTGCACCGGAGCCTGCACCGGAGCCTGCACCGTGGACGACGAGGCCGCCGACGCGCTCGACGTCGTCACCGCCGCACCTGACGACCTGGCACGCCGCCCGCCCCGCGCGGGCCGGGCCCGCAGCCGCTCGGCCAGCTCCTGGGCGCGGGCCTGCAACGCGTCCGTGTCCCCCGCGACACCCGGTCGCGCGAGCTGAGCCGTGCGCAGCGCGAGGCGGTACGTCGACGCCGCCTCCAGGGCGTCCGCGAGCCAACGCTGCCGACCGTCGGTCAACCACGTGCCGAACGCCGTGGCCGTCGCCGCGTGGGGGTCCTGCGCGACGAGCACGGCCGCCACCTGCTCGCGAGTCGGTCTGGACGGGTCCCCGATCCCCATCAGGACGCGCAGCACCACCGCGACGAGCACACCCGCCACGGCCGCCGCGAGCACCTGCCGGTCGTCCGCCGGGCCCATCGTCGCGTAGCCGTACCCGAACATCGTCGTCATCCCCAGGCCCATCCCCGCGGCGCCGAAGCGCGGGCCCACCAGCGGCAGCAGCCCGGCCACCACGGTGAACAGCACGACGAGCACCCAGGCCCACGGCCGCGACGTCTCGGCCACCAGCCGTGGCACAGCCGCGGCGACCACCAGCAGCGGCCCCATCACGGCGGCGACGCGCAGATCGGCCCGCAACGGTCCACCGATCAACGCGACGAGCGCGAACATCCCCGTCAGCCCGCCGATGATCGCCGCCGCGCCCGCGTCCCACACGTCCGCGAGAAGGACCGACGGCAGGACCACGCCGATCATGAGCACGATCAGCGCCGGGCTGCCCTTGCGGCGCGTGCGCGCCGGCTTGGTGCCCTCCGAGCCCTCCATGGGGCCTCCTCCGACGTCGGCCGGCGCTCGTTCCTCGACGTTAGCGCCGTGGTTCCGACCCGTCCCGTCGGCACCTGCGGCTACCTCTTCTCCGCGACGGCGCCACGCCCGCACGCGAGAGACGCCTCACGGGCAGGTGTGCACCTGGGGCTGCGGAGCGCCCTGCGCCGACCGGCCGAGAGCCGACCGGCCGAGAGCTCGATGGTGCCCGGAGAACCACGAACGCCCGGGCCTACGAGAAGTGGGCTCGGGCGTTCGTCGACGTCATGCGACGTCAGATGGCGGTAGCGGTGGGATTTGAACCCACGGTGGACTTTCACCCACACACGCTTTCGAGGCGTGCTCCTTAGGCCGCTCGGACACGCTACCTCGGTGCAGAAGGGTACCCGGTCGAGGGCGATGCTCCGAATCCGGTCCGCACCGAGGTCAGCGCCTCCCCGAGGCCCGGGGGTGGCCCAGCGCGCGGCACCGTGGCGAGCCCGGGCCTACCGTGGAGAGGTGAGCACCGATGCACGCCAGGTCACGACCGCCTCGCTGGGCGACGTGGTCGACGCGCTCGCGGGGCACCGGCTGACGGTGCTGACCGGCGCGGGCGTCTCGACCGACTCCGGGATCCCGGACTACCGCGGCCCGGACTCCCCGCCGCGCACGCCGATGACGTTCCAGCAGTTCGTCGGCGACGAGGCGTTCCGACGGCACTACTGGGCGCGCAACCACGTGGGGTGGCGGCACGTCAACCGCACGCTGCCCAACAAGGGTCACCAGGCACTCGTCGCGCTCGAGCAGCGGGGTGTGGTGCTGGGGATCATCACGCAGAACGTGGACCTGCTGCACGAGGCGGCCGGGTCGCGGCACGTGATCGACCTGCACGGCCGGTACGACCGCGTGGTGTGCCTGGAGTGCGGGACGGTGATCGGGCGGCGCGAGCTCGCGGATCGGTTGGACGCGCTCAACCCCGGGTTCGCCGAGGAGGTCGGCGCGGTCGCCGACGTGGAGATCGCGCCGGACGCGGACGCGGTGATCGAGGCGACGAGCCACTTCGTCGTCGCGGACTGCGCACGGTGCGGCGGGATGCTCAAGCCCGACATCGTGTACTTCGGCGAGACGGTGCCGCGCGAGCGGGTCGAGCGCGCGTACGCACTGGTCGATGCCGGGGACGCGCTGCTGGTGGCGGGGTCGTCGCTGACCGTGCAGTCCGGCCTGCGGTTCGTGCGGCACGCGGCGCAGGCGGGCAAGCCCGTGGTCGTCGTGAACCGGGGCGCCACGCGCGGTGACCGGTACGCGACGGTCACGCTCGACGCGGGCACGTCCGAGACCCTCGCGGAGCTCGCCGAGGTCCTGCCGACGCCTCGCGCGAGCGTGTGAGCACGCCCCGCGCAGGTGGGTGATCAGTCCTCGCGCTGCAGCTCGAAGAAGTGACGCAGCAGGGCGCCGCACTCGTCCTCGCGCACGCCGCCGACCACCTCGACGCGGTGGTTGAGCCGACGGTCACGCACCACGTCGAACTGCGACCCGCACGCGCCCGCCTTGGGGTCCCACGCGCCCAGGACGAGCCGCGGGATGCGGGCCAGCACGGTCGCACCCGCGCACATCAGGCACGGTTCGAGGGTCACGACGAGCGTGCAGTCGTCGAGCCGCCAGCGGCCGAGGGTCTCGGCCGCCGCACGCAGCGCGCGCACCTCGGCATGGGCCGTCGGGTCGTCGTCGGCCTCGCGCGCGTTGCGTCCGCGTCCGACGACGACGCCACCCGAGTCGATCACGACGGCGCCGACCGGGACGTCCCCTGTGCGGACCGAGCGGCGCGCCTCGTCGAGCGCCAGGCCCATCGCCCAGGCGTCGGCCGGCTCCACGGGCCGGCCGGTGGAGGTCATGGCGCCATCATGACCCACGCCCCCTCGCCGGACCATACCCACGACGGGGGGTCCCGCACGCCACGCCCGGGCCGACGAGTAACCTGCGAGCATGCGCCTGCACGTCGCCGACCACCCGCTCGTCGCCCACAAGCTCACGGTCCTGCGGGACCAGAGCACCCCGTCAGCCACCTTCCGGCTCCTCGTCGACGAGCTCGTCACGCTCCTGGCGTACGAGGCGACGCGGGACGTGCGGACCCGCGAGGTCGAGGTCCAGACCCCGGTCGCGGTCACGACGGGCACCAAGCTCGCCCAGCCGCGCCCGCTCGTCGTGCCGATCCTGCGTGCGGGGCTCGGCATGCTCGACGGCATGACGCGCCTGCTGCCGTCGGCGGAGGTCGGGTTCCTCGGCATGCAGCGCGACGAGGAGACCCTCGAGGCGATCACGTACGCCAACCGGCTCCCGGAGGACCTCTCGGGCCGCCAGTGCTTCCTGCTGGACCCGATGCTCGCGACCGGCGGCACGCTCGTCGCCGCGATCGACTACCTGCTGCAGCGCGGCGCGCACGACGTGACGGCCGTGTGCCTGCTCGCGGCGCCCGAGGGCATCCGGGTCGTCGAGGAGTTCGTGGGGGACCGGGCCGACGTCCAGGTCGTCGTCGCCGCGGTCGACGAGCGCCTCAACGACAAGGCGTACATCGTGCCGGGTCTGGGTGACGCCGGCGACCGCCTCTACGGCATCGTCTGACGGTCGTCACCCGGGCCGATTCGCGGCCCGGCGCGCCTGCGATGAGACGGCCGCGCCGAGCGGTCGCCATACCGACCGGGCGTGCTTACCGTGGGCGCCATGCGCGTCGCGGTCGCCGGTGGTCACGGCAAGGTGGCCCGTCATCTCACGCGGGCGCTCGCCGCACGTGGTGACGTCCCGATCGCCCTGATCCGCTCCCTCGACCAGGTCGGGGACGTCACATCCGACGGCGCCGAGCCGCTGGTCCTGGACCTCGAACGATGCAACGTCGCCGACGTGGCCAGTGCGGTCACCGGCGCGGAGGCGGTCGTGTTCGCGGCCGGCGCGGGTCCGGGCAGCGGCGCGCCGCGCAAGGACTCCGTCGACCGCGCCGCGGCGGTGCTGCTCGCGGACGCGGCCGAGCTCGCGGGGGTCTCGCGCTTCCTGCTCGTCTCCTCGATGGGGGTGGACGGGCCGCACGCGGAGGGTGACGACGTGTTCGCCGCGTACCTGCGGGCCAAGGCCGCCAGCGAGCGTGACCTGCGTTCGCGGGTGCTCGACTGGACGATCCTGCGGCCCGGTCGGCTCACCGACGACGAACCCACCGGGCTGGTACGCCTCGAGGAGTCGGTCGCCCCCGGCGCGATCCCGCGACGGGACGTGGCGGCCGTGCTGGTGTCGCTGCTCGCGAACCCCGCGACGGCCGGCCTCACGCTCGAGCTCGTCTCCGGCGAGGTGCCCATCGAGGCGGCCGTGGTGGCCGCGACGGAACCCGCCGACTGATCCCCGCCCCGGAACAGGCCCGGGACGCCCGGGGCGTCAGCTCAGCGGTTCGGAGCGCAGCGTGATCGCGCCCACGAGGTACTGGTCGCCCGTCGTGGTGGGCGTCAACGACGACACGTCGCACGGCAGCTTGGCGGGTGCGAACCCCTTCGCGTCGATCCCGAGCGACGACGAGGAGCGCCACCCGACCGCGGTCGAGTCGAACGCGTTGTCCGCTGATCCGTAGGAGCCGTCGGGACGCAGAGGGACCAGGTCGCGCGTCGCGCTCGTGCACAGGCCGCCCAGGCGCATCCGGTCGCCGGTGAGCCCACGGTCACCTTCCCACCCGACGACGCCGACGCGGGCGTTCGTGCCGGCGGGTGCGGCGAACCGGAACGCGGGCGGCGGGGTGCTCGTGCCGACCCAGAGGCTGCCGTCGTACACCGTGACCCGCGAGCCGCCCGGGGCGGAGTAGACGACCACGAGCGCCCAGCCGCCGTAGTAGGTCGGGTCCCGGTCGGTGCGGGTCGCGCTGACGGCCATGTCGGCGAGGGACCACCTGCCGTCACGGTGCGCACGTACGAGCGTCGTCACGTCCGCGAACGACGCGTAGTACTCGCGGTCCTTGTCGTCGGTGCGCTGCGACACGACACCGCGGACCGGGGTGTACGCCCCGCCGGGGCCGCGCACCAGCGCGTGCTCGAGCGCGCCGCTCCACGTGTCGGACGGCCCACGCACGGCCGACCAGTACAGTCCCGCGAACGCGATCTCGCGGCCCTTCGGCACGCTCAGCAGGGTGCTCGACGACACCGGCACCGACGGACGGTCGAACCCGTCGGCCGGCTCGAGGTCGAGGGGGAGCATCTGCTGGGAGTTGTTGTCCGCCCGGCCCAGCAGCGCGTCCCGGCAGGCGGGCTTGCCGTCGTCGCACGAGAGCACCGCGGCGCCCGACTCTGTGACGGCCCATCCGCCCGTCGCGGTGCTGAACCGCTCCGCGAGGCCGCCCGAGCGTCCGGCGACCGGCGCGTCGGCGACCACCGGCCCGTGCGCGCCCGTGGCACTCGCCTCGATGTGCACCAGGGAGCTCGCCGCGTAGCCGGACGTCACCGGCAGCCGGACCTCGGCGACGTCCCCGGCAGCCAGGACGTTCCAGCGGCAGTCCACAGTCCGGCCGTCCCCGCTCGCCGTGCAGGCGTCCGGCATCGGCAGCGAGGCACGCTTCGGGTCGACGACGAGGTTGTCGGGCAGGGTCACGCTGGCGGCCACCTCGGCGGCGTCCGCCGCCTGCTCGTCGTCGCGCTCGGCCGCGACCACGAAGGCCACCTGGCCCCGGTCGTCGTCCTGCACCGCGACCGAGGCCTGGCGGATCGTGATCCGCGGCGCCCGCCCGCTCACTGCGACAGTCACCGGCGGCGCGTCGTCGGCGTCGTCCGCCGTCGCCGTGACGAGCGCGGGCTCGAGGGGACCGACCGTGCCCGCGACGGCGACGAGCGGCAACGCGAGCTGCGCCGTGCCCTCGGGCGCGAGCGCCGGTCCGTCGCACCGCACCTGGGCCGGCGACCCCCCTGCGACGCAGGCCCACAGCGGGTCGTCGAGCGAACCCGTCCACGTGACCCCGGCGGGCAGCCGCACGCCCAGCGCGACGGGCTCGGACGTCAGCTCGCCGGTGTTCGCGACGGTGAGCGTCAGTGCGCTGGTCCGGCCACCGGACACGACCACGTCGCCGCCGGTGGCGACCAGCGCAGCAGGCTGCACCAGCGTCACCGGCACGCTCGCGGCGCCCGTCGACGCCGAGGGTCGCAGCACGAGCGCGATCTCGTCGAGACCGACCGCGCGCTGCACCGCGAGCCCGACCGTGAGCGGCACGGCTCCACGGCCCGGGATCGTCCCCGTCGAGCAGGCCAGGACGCTCGTCGCCGCCGGGGGCGTGGTGGCCCCGGGTGAGGCCGCCGTGCACGTCCACGGGTCCGCGACCTGCCCGGTCCAGCTGACGCCCGCCGGCAGGAGCACGTCCGCCTCGCCGGACTCGCCCGCCGCCCGCCCGGCGTTGACCAGCGCGAACGTGGCGTCACGCGTCCGCCCTGCGACGAGCGTCACCGGTTCCTGGGCGCGCGAGACCGCGAGCCGGGCGGGGCTCGGCGTGACCTTGACCCCGATCGGCGGCGGCCGGTAGTCGACGTCCGCGCCCGTCACGACGAGCCCGATGTGGGCGTCGTCGGCGTCGAACGACTCGTCGATGCTCACGGGGACGACGAGGCGCGCGGCGTCCTGCCCGGGCAGCTCGTCGAGCGTGCACGTCGCGACCTGAGCGCGCGGGGTGGCGCACGTCCAGTCGGCCGCCGCCACCACGCCGCCCTGCCCGGACGCGACCGTCAACGTCGCCTGACTCACCGCCAGACCCGTGCCTGCCGCGCTCGGACCCGGGCGCGCGGCCGCCTGCCCGGCGCCACCGACGCCGTCGAGCTGCACGCCCTCGGGCAGCGTCAGCTCGGCCTGGAGCCCTCGGGCCGGCAGGTCTCCCTGGTTGCGCAACGTGAGGGTGAGCTCCTGCGCGGACAGCCCACCCGCGAGGACCAGCCCGGCGGCCGGGAGCTCGACCACGACCTCGGCCGCGCGCGGCGGCGGCGTCGGCTCGGTGGTCGGCTCGGGTGTGGGCCCGGCGGTCGGGTCGGGAGTCGGCTGTGCTGTCGGGCCGGGCGTGGGCTCGGACGTCGGCTCGTCGGTGGGTGCGGGCGACGGCGGGATCGTCGGCGTCGCGGTCGGTGCCGCGGTGGGCTCGCCCGTCGGGTCCTCGCCGGGGACGAACACACCCGGCACGGGCGGCGGCGTGGGCGTCGCGGAGGCGCCGGGGGTCGGCGGCGGCGTCGGGCTCGCGCTCGAGGACGGGGCGTCCGTCGGTGCGGGTGTGCTCGTCGCCGCCGCGGTCACCACAGGTTCCGCCTCGACCACCTGGGCGTGGTCGTCGAGGCCCAGCACGACGCCCACGGCGACGGCGGCGACCACCACGGCCCCCGCGACCCCGGCCATCACCCCGGCGGGGATGCCCGCCAGGAGCGCGGCCAGCCCGGTGCTGCCCGCAGCGGCGCCGCTGCCCACGGCGGCCACCGCGCTCGCTGCTCCGCCCGCTGCCGCTCCCCCACCCGCGGCGGCACCCCCCGAACCACCGGCGGCGGCACCGCCGGC
>JAEYUL010000132.1 GCA_023432565.1 Actinomycetes bacterium
GGCGAGCGTCGCGGCGGCGCGCCGTCCGACGAGCGCGGCGACCGCGTCCGCCTGCCCGGGGTCGGTCACGTCGACGCCGTGGCGGGCGAGCCGGACCCGGGCCGTCTCCCGCAGGCGGCGCATCGCACGCTCGCCCGCGCGACCGTCGCGGCCGACGATCGACCAGGCCAGATCCTGCAGGTCGCCGCGTGAGCCGTCGGGGCGCACGTTGCGCTCGCGCTCCCAGTCGGGCTCCTCCTCGGGCTCGAGCCCCGTCGCGGCCACGACGAACGCGGCGACCGCGATCCCGAGCACGAACGAGGACCACCACGAGAACCCCGCCATGAGCCCGAGACCCAGGCCCGCGAGCAGGCCGAGCCCTTCGCGCCACACGTGGCGCCCCACGACCCGGATCACGTCGCGTCCTCGTCGGGCGACGGGCGGCCCAGGGGCTCGTCGTCCCGGCTCGTCGCGTCGCCGACGGGCTCGTCGTCCTGGCTCGTCGCGTCGTCGGCGGCCCGACGAGCGCGCAGGCCGCGGCTGATCTCGTGCAGCGCGGCACGCGCGCGGCTCACGTGCTCGGCGGTCACGGGGTGCTCGCTGAACCGCGCGACGAGGTAGAGGTCGAGCAGCGTGCGGCTCGCGGCCGGGTCGGCGCGCGTCTCGTCGAGCAGCTCCAGGGTGAACTCGGTGGGGGTCTGCGCGCGGTCGCGCACGACGCCGCTGCGCTCGGCCGACTGCTCGAGGGCGACCCACGCCGCGACCACGGCGTCGCCCGGCGGCAGGTCGCGGGCGAGTGCCTGCACGGCGTCGGCGACCCCGGCCGAGAGCGCAGGCTGGGCCAGGTCGAGCACGTCCCCGCGCAAGACCTGCCCGGGTCCGAGGCCGTCGTCCACGGCGAGCTCGCGCTGCTGCTCGAGCCACCTGCGCACGATCCGCACGGTCGTGCGGCCGAGGACCGCGAGCAGCACGAGAAGCAGGCAGAACGCGAGCACGACGAGCCACGGCGGCGCGCCGTCGGGCGGCACGGCCTCGGCGACGGCCTCGCGGGTCGGGGCGGGCGTCGGCTGGTCGCGGTCGGGCAGCAGCACCGAGGGCATCACGAACTCGGCACCCGGCCGCTGCTGCGGGACGAACGGTCCCGCGAGGGCGGACCCGAGCACCGTCACGACGACGAGAGCGCCCACGACGAGCGCGGTCCGCTGCGCGGCACGGACGCGCTCGAGCGCACGCCGACGCGCCTCGGGCCCGTCCGGGTCGTCGTGGTCCTGGGTCGTCAGGCGGTCCGGCCGGGTCGGGTGGACCGCCATGCGCGCCCTCCCGGACCTCGTCGTGCGCCCGTGCGGCCGGGCGCCTGCCGTGACAGCGGCGTGCGTCCCGCACCCGCGCGCTCACGGTAACGACCCGGGGGCCCGCCGGACGACATGATGGGCGAATCCTCCCGGACCGCCCGGGCATGGACCGGCCCGCGCCGGGCCGCCTCCGCCTGGGATGATGACGCCATGACCTCTGCCGCGCGTGTGAGCCTCGCCGACGTGACCCCGCCGATCGCCCTCGGCCCGCTGGACGGCCGCTACCGTCCCGCGGTCGCGCCGCTCGTCGACCACCTGTCGGAGGCCGCCCTCAACCGGGCACGCGTGCACGTCGAGGTCGAGTGGCTCATCCACCTGACGAGCCACGCCGTCGTGCCGGGCGCTCCCGTGCTGAGCGCCGCCGAGCAGGCGTACCTGCGCGACGTGGTGGCCACGTTCGGCGCCGACGAGATCGCCGAGCTCGCCGAGATCGAGCGCGTCACGGTGCACGACGTGAAGGCGGTCGAGTACTTCCTCAAGCGTCGGCTCGAGGCGGCACCGGCGACGCTCGGCCCGGACACCGTGCTGCCGTCGGTGGGCGAGCTGGTGCACTTCGCGTGCACGAGCGAGGACATCAACAACCTCTCCTACGCGCTCATGGTCCGGGGCGCGGTCCAGGACGTGTGGCTCCCCGCTGCGACGGCACTGGCCGACGAGGTGGCCGCGCTCGCCCGCGAGCACGCCGAGCAGCCGCTGCTCGCCCTGACCCACGGTCAGCCCGCGACTCCGACGACCCTCGGCAAGGAGCTGGCCGTGCTCGCGCACCGGCTGCGCCGCCAGCTGCGGCGCGTCGCGGGCGACGAGTACCTCGGCAAGATCAACGGGGCGACGGGCACGTACGGCGCGCACGTCGTGGCCGTCCCGGGCGCGGACTGGCAGGAGGTCTCACGCACGTTCGTCGAGCACCTGGGACTGACGTGGAACCCGCT
The DNA here is from genome assembly GCA_023432565.1 of Actinomycetes bacterium. Classification (GTDB taxonomy): domain Bacteria; phylum Actinomycetota; class Actinomycetes; order Actinomycetales; family Cellulomonadaceae; genus Cellulomonas. The sequence goes on from JAEYUL010000132.1 coordinate 2,261, forward strand.
GACGACGCAGATCGAGTCGCACGACTGGCAGGCCGAGCTCTACGCCGACGTGTCGCGCTTCAACCGTGTGCTGCACAACCTCGCCACCGACGTGTGGACGTACATCTCGCGAGGGGTGTTCATCCAGATCCCCGTGGCGGGCGCGACGGGCTCGTCGACGATGCCGCACAAGGTCAACCCGATCCGGTTCGAGAACGCCGAGGCCAACCTCGAGCTCTCGTCGGCCCTGCTCGACACGCTCGCCGCGACGCTCGTCACGTCCCGCCTGCAGCGGGACCTGACGGACTCGACCACGCAGCGCAACATCGGCCCGGCGTTCGGGCACAGCGTGCTGGCGATCGACAACGTGCGTCGCGGCCTGCGCGCGCTGTCGGTCGACACCGACCTGCTGGCGCGTGAGCTCGACGAGAACTGGGAGGTCCTCGGCGAGCCCGTGCAGTCCGCCATGCGCGCCGCGTCCGTGGCGGGCGTGACCGGGATGGAGAACCCGTACGAGCGCCTGAAGGACCTCACCCGCGGACGCCGGCTCACGGCGCAGGACATGCGCGAGTTCATCGGCGGGCTCGGCCTGCCCGCCGACGTGGCGGCGCGGCTGCAGGAGCTCACGCCGGCCGGCTACACGGGGCTCGCGGCGGCGCTCGTCGCCCACCTGGACGACTGACTCGCGTCACCTCGCAGGGGCGGGCGGCTCCCGGCCGCCTGCCCGCGGTGCGGTGTGACAGCCGTCACACGCCGACGACCGGAAAGGATTACGGGCCGCGGTCCGTCCCACTTCCGAAGGACACGACCTGGACACGCGATCCGATTCCTTGCAGAATCGGGCCCGATCCGTCCGATTTACCCGTTCCCGGCGTGCTCCTCGTGACGCGCCGCTCGCAACGGTCACCGTCCGTCTCCAGTCGTAGGCGAGGCCGCCATGACCCTGATGCAGAAGGCGATCACCCCAGCGCTCGCGCGGGCCCACGTCGAGAGTGGGTACGACCGGATGGCCGGCTACGTGGTGCGCGCCGAGGACGTCGCGTTCGCCACCACGCCGGCTCAGCTGTTCGAGGTGCACGGTCTGGGCTACCCGGGTTCGCCGTTCCGTCCCGACGCCCAGTTCATCGACCTGCTGCGGTTCGAGTCCGGGCCCCAGCTGCAGTACCGGGACGTCCCGGGCTACATCGTGCCCCTGTGGTGGCTGCGGCACTCGCGCCTGACACCGGGTGCCGAGCTCGTCCGGGTCTTCGCCGACGGCTCGGTCACGCTCCTGGCCCGCTACGGCGACGTCGGGACCGGCTGGTCCGTGACGAACCTCGGCCACCGTCCCGCGCTCGCGTCCCTGTCGAGGTGCGTCGGGCCGGTCGCGAAGTGGCACAGCGCCTACCTCGAGGCGGACCTCGTCGACGGCGGCAGCACCGTGGTGCTCGCCCTGGCGAACCCGCCGCTCGCCGAGACCGGCTTCCAGCAGGCGCAGTCGGGCCGGTGGTTCCGCCGCGTCCCGCGCGAGGACGTCTCGGAGCTGTTCGAGCTGGACCTGACCGCCCGCTGGAACGGGCTCGCGGTCCGCGTCGTCGACCAGTGGCAGGACGCGCAGCGGTACGTCGTGGCGCGCATCTCGCACCTCGGAGACGACCTCGACCACGCCGAGCACCTGCGGCTCGACCGCGTCGAGGCCGGCGTCTACGAGGCGGTCGTGTACGCCGCGGAGCTCACGGACATCCAGACCAACCAGGTCGTGCCGCACACGTGGTCGCCGGGTCCGGCCCGTCCGCTGCGCCGCCCGGTCCCGTCGCGCTCCTCGTACTGACCTGTCTCATACTGACCGGCCCTCAGCCTGACCGGTGCTCGGACTGTCCGGTCCTCAGCGCACGCCGACCGCGCCGGGCAGCGCGGGCACGTCGACGGCCGCGAGCTCGGCCAGCGCGGCCGCGTAGGCCGCGGTGTCGCCCGCCCGGGCGGCCTCACGGGCACGGACCGTCGGGCCGTGCAGCGCCGCGCGGGTCCTCCGGCGCGCCGCGCGCGCCGCTCGCTCGTCCGTGTCGAGCTCGGACAGCGCGGACTCCAGGCCGCCCAGCACGCGTGAGCGCTCCGCGAGCACGGCGGGGCTCCACTCCCGCACGCGACGGTCGGCCTCGTACTCCTCGGCAGCCTGCGCGACGAGCGCGCGGGCGGCCTGCACCGCGCCGTGCTCCGCGGGCGCGTGCTCGGCGACGGTCGTGAGGGACACCAGCCGCACCCCCGGCAGCGACCGCACGCCCGGGTCCACGTCGTGCCGCAGCGCCAGGTCGACGACCGTGAGCGGCTGCGCGCCGTCCGAGCGGGTCCGCGCGAGCGCGTCGACCGTCAGGACGGCTCCCGCCGCACCCGAGCACGCGACGACGAGGTCGACGCCCGCGAGCTCGGTGGCGAGGTCCGCACCCGCGGGCACCGCGCCCACGCCCCGCGCGGCGGCGAACGGCCCGGCCCGGCCGCTCGGGGAGTACACCCGCACGTCGCGGCAGCCACGTGCCTTGAGCGCGGCGAGCGACGCGCCCGCGTAGGAGCCGGTGCCGACGAGCACGCACCGCACGCGGTCCCACGCGACCAGCTCGCGCTCGGCGATGTCGAGCGCGACACCCACGACGGACCGGCCGGCGGCCCCGAGCCCGGTGCGCTTCTCGACGGTGCGCGACACGCGTGAGGCCGCCTGGAACAAGCCCTCCAGCGCGCTCGTCGTCGTGCCGTCCTTGCGCGCGGTCGTCAGCGCCCGGCGGACCTGCCCGGCGATCTCGCGCTCGCCGACGACCATCGACTCGAGCCCGCTCGCGACCGCGAACAGGTGCGCCGCGGTCTCGGTACCCGTGGTGACGGTCAGGTGCGCGGCCACGCTCGCCGGGTCGTAGCCGGAGCGTGCGGCGACCGTGGCGGCCACGGCCGCGCGGGCCTGCGGGGCGTGCGCGGCGTCGTCCACGTCCAGGTACAGCTCGAAGCGGTTGCACGTCGCGAGCACGACGACGCCGCTGACCGCGGGAGAGGCACCGACGAGCTCGCGGCCCACGGCCTGCACGTCCGACGAGAGACGCTCGAGCACGCCGAGATCGAGATCGCGGTGTGAAGCGACGAGGGAGAGCAGCACCACGTGCTCGATTCAACCACCCGGGCAACCCGGACAAGAAATGTCAGGCACAATCATCACGTGCTTTCTGCAGGCCATCCGCTCGTCGACGGGCGCACGTCACATTCTCCGCTGGTCCAGGCCTATTCCGGCCGCCGTCCGGATCGCCTTCCCGTGTGGTTCATGCGGCAGGCGGGCCGCTCGCTGCCCGAGTACCGCCGGCTGCGGGCGGGCACCGCGATGCTCGAGGCGTGCCTCGACCCGGCGCTCGCGTCCGAGATCACGCTGCAGCCCGTGCGGCGCCACGGCGTCGACGCGGCGATCTTCTTCTCGGACATCGTCGTGCCGCTGCGGCTCGCGGGAGTGGACGTCGAGATCAAGCCGGGGGTCGGGCCCGTCATGGGCACGCCCGTGCGGACGGCCGACGACGTCGCGCGCCTCGCCGAGCTGACGCTCACCGACCAGGCGCTGGCGCCGGTCGCCGAGGGCGTCGCCCGCACGGTCGCCCAGCTCGGCTCGACGCCGCTGATCGGCTTCGCGGGCGCGCCGTTCACGCTCGCGGCGTACCTGGTCGAGGGGGGGCCGTCGCGCGACCACCTCGCGGCACGCACCCTCATGCACGCGGACCCGCCGGCGTGGCAGGCGCTCACGCGGTGGACCGCCCAGGTCACCGGCGCGTTCCTGCGTGCGCAGGTGCTCGCCGGGGCGTCCGCCGCGCAGCTGTTCGACTCGTGGGCGGGTGCGCTGTCGCTCGCCGACTACACGGCGCACGTCGCTCCCGCCTCCGCCCGCGCGCTCGCGGCCGTGCACGACCTCGACGTGCGGACCGTGCACTTCGGCACAGGCACCGGTGAGCTGCTCGCGGCGATGCGCGACGTGGGCGCCGACGTGGTCGGTGTGGACTACCGCATCCCGCTCGACGAGGCCGCGCGCCGTGTCGGGGACCGCACGCCCCTGCAGGGCAACATCGACCCCGCGCTGCTCGCGGCGCCCTGGCCCGTGCTCGAGGCCCACGTCCGCGACGTCGTCGCACGCGGCCGCAGCGCGCCCGCGCACGTGGTCAACCTCGGCCACGGCGTGCCGCCGAGCACCGACCCGGACGTGCTGACGCGCGTCGTCGAGCTCGTGCACGCCCTGTGACCCACGCGATGACCACGCGATGACGGCGAGTCCCGAGCGCACGGACCTGACCGAGCCCGCCGCCGCGTCCGACGACGAGGTGTGGGGCGCGGTCGTCGTCGGCGGTGGCGTCGCCGGGCTCGTCGCGGCCCGTGAGCTGCTGCTCGCCGGGGTGCGCACGCTCGTCCTCGAGGGACGCGACGCCGTCGGCGGAGCGGTGCGCGCTCACGTGGTCGGCGGGCTCACGCTCGACGCCGGCGCGGAGTCGTTCGCGACCCGGGGCGGGACCGTGGCGGCCTACCTGGACGAGCTGGGCCTGGGCGAGCGCGTGGTCGCGCCGAGCAGCCGCGGCTCGTGGGTGCACCTGCCCTCGGGCGACGGACCGCTGCCGCGGACCGGGATGCTCGGCATCCCGGCACAGCCGTGGGCGGCCGACGTGCGACGCACGCTCGGGCTGCTCGGGGCCGCGCGGGCGAGCCTGGACCTGGTCCTGCCCGCTCGGGTGGGCGCGCGTGCGACGACGCTCGGCGGCCTGGTGCGGGCGCGCATGGGCGCGCGCGTCGTGGACCGGCTCGTGCGGCCGGTCGTCGGCGGGGTGCACGCTGCGGACCCCGACGAGCTCGCGGTGGACGCCGTGGCGCCGGGCCTGCCCGGCGCGCTGCGCTCGTCGCGGTCGCTGGCTCGTGCGGTGCGCTCGTTGCGCGCGGCAGCGCCCGCGGGATCGGCGGTCCAGGGTCTCGACGGTGGGGTGCGGGTGCTCGTCGAGACGCTCGCCGCGCAGGTGGAGCAGCTCGGTGGCCGGATCCGCACCCGCACGGCGGCGACGAGCGCGACGGTCGTGCCGTCCGGCGGCGCGCCGGTGGACGCGAGTCCGACCGCACGTGCCGCGACGGTGCTCGTCGGGCTCCGCGACGGCACGAGCGTGCGCGCGCAGCGGCTCCTGGTCGCCGCGCCGCAGGGCCGGCCGCTGCTCACGGCCGTGCTGCCCGGCCTCGGCGACGTCGCGCTCGACGACGGCGCCGACGTGCACCTCGTGACGCTGGTCCTGCACGCCCCCGAGCTCGACGACGCACCGCGCGGGACCGGAGTGCTCGTCGGCCGTGACGCCACGGACGTGCAGGCCAAGGCGCTGACGCACGCGACGGCCAAGTGGCCGTGGCTCGCGCGCGAGGCGGGACCGGGCAGGCACGTCGTGCGGCTGTCCTACGGCCGCGGGGACGAGCCCGAGGACGCGGGCCGGCCAGCGACAGGTGCGCCCGGCCGGTCGGAGCTGGTCGCGCAGGCGCTCGCGGACGCGTCCGTCCTCCTGGGCACGGCGCTGTCCGACGAGCAGGTCGTCGCGAGCGCGGTGGTCCGCTGGACGCAGGCGCTGCCTCGGCCGAGCGCGCGGCACCGCGACGCGGTCGCCACCGTCCGGGCCGCGGTCCGCGCCTCGGCGGGCACGCCCGACGGTCCCGACGCCATGAGCGGGTCCGACGCGACGCGTGGTGCCGGCGCGGCCGGCGCCGGCGGTGCTGCGGCCGGTCAGGACGGGCCCGCGGGCGCGGGCGTCCCGGTGGCGGCCTGCGGCGCGTGGCTCGCCGGCAACGGTCTGGCCTCCGTCATTCCCGATGCGGTCATGGCGGGGCGCGCACTCGCCGCCGCACGTTAGGCATGCTGTTTTCTGACAGCCCGTCCGCACCGCGTCACACCATTTCCGCCGGTGCCGCGCATGCGTTTGCGCGCACACTCGGAAATGTCTCGACGGACATTCTGACAACACGTCACGACAGGTTCGTCCCGCGGTCGCATTTCGACACGACGACGACCGAAGCGTCACACTGACCGCATGTCTGCGGTCCGGATCGGTACGCGCGCCTCGAGGCTGGCGCTCACCCAGACGGGCCACGTGGCGGACGCCCTCGCCCGGCTCGGCGGCTTCGAGGTCGAGCTCGTGCACGTCCGGACCGAGGGGGACCGGCTCACCGGCAGCCTGGCGGCGCTGGGTGGCACGGGCGTCTTCGTCACGGCGCTGCGCGACGCGCTGCTCGACGGCCGCTGCGACGTCGCGGTGCACTCGCTCAAGGACCTGCCCACCACGGCCGCACCCGGCCTGACGGTCGCCGCCGTGCCGCTGCGCGAGGACCCGCACGACGCGCTGTGCGCGCGCGACGGGCTGACGCTGCGCGAGCTGCCCGCCGGCGCACGCGTGGGAACCGGCTCGCCGCGCCGCGCCGCGCAGCTGCTCGCCGCTCGCCCGGACCTCGAGGTCGTCGACATCCGCGGCAACGTCGACACCCGCCTGGGCCGGGTGGCCGGATCGGGGCACGGACCGGGGGACCTCGACGCCGTGGTCCTGGCACGCGCCGGGCTCGCGCGCCTCGGCCGGCTCGAGGCGGCGACCGAGACCCTGGACCCTGCCGTGATGCTCCCCGCTCCCGGGCAGGGCGCACTGGCCGTCGAGGTCCGGACGTCCGACCTCGACGACCCCGCCGCACCGCTCGCCGCCGCGCTGGCCGCGCTCGACCACCTGCCCACGCGGCTCGCGGTCGTCGCGGAGCGCGCGCTGCTCGCGCGGCTGGAAGCCGGCTGCGCCGCGCCCGTCGGGGCGCTCGCGTCCCTCGGCCCGGTCGGCGAGGTCGACGACGCGACCGTCTCGATCGAGGCGGTCGTCGCCCGCACGGACGGCACCGCGGTCCTGCGGCACGGCGTCACCGTGGGGGCGGCCTTCGGGTGGACGGGGGGCACGCATCCGGGCGTGCTGCCGCAGCCGAGGGCCGACGAGGACACCGCGCGGTCCGCGGGCGAGAGCCTGGCCGACCTGCTGCTCGAGCAGGGCGCCGCCGCCCTGGCCCCGCTC
>JAEYUL010000139.1 GCA_023432565.1 Actinomycetes bacterium
GCGGAGTAGTGGGCGAAGACGTCCGGTCCACCGTCGTCGGGGGCGATGAAGCCGAACCCCTTCTCGGCGTTGAACCACTTCACGGTGCCAGTTGCCATGCGGCCGTTCACTTCCTTGCAGCGGGACGGTCCCGGCGGTGCAGGGACCGGTGGTCACGGCCTCGCCGCCCGGAGTCCGCCAGGTCGTACGAGCCGGCGGTCGGGAGGTGAGGCACTGTGACTACGGCCACCACCGTAGCGGCGGGCACATGCTGGTGGGGAGGGGTTTGCGCGACTCGTTCCCCCGCCGCGGTCCACCGGGCCCCGTGCGAGCCGCCGTACGATCGGGCGCGTGCCACCGCGTTCCCCCCTGCCGATGCGGCACGGACTGGCCGCCGCGTGGGTGCGCACGCCCGATCGTGACCCCGCCCGGCCGGCGCCGTGGCCGACCATGGGCGCCTGGCTGCGGTCGCGCTTCCCGGAGCACGTCGACGTCGAGGCGATGCTCGCCGAGGGCCGGTTCGTCGCCGACGACGGACGACCCGTCCGGGACGACGACCCCTACGGTCCCCACCGGTTCGTGTGGTTCCACCGCGACCTGCGCGACGAGCCCGAGGTGCCGGGAGAGCTGCACGTGGTGCACCGCGACGAGCGGCTCGTCGTCGTCGACAAGCCCGCGTTCCTGTCGTCGATCCCGCGCGGCGGGCACGTGCGCCAGAGCGTCGTCGTGCGCCTGCGCGCCGCTCTCGACCTGCCCGAGCTGTCACCGCTGCACCGCCTGGACCGGGTCACGTCCGGACTGCTGATGCTCGCGACGCAGCGCCGCTGGCGCGGGCCGTACCAGAGCGTCTTCGAGCGGCGGGAGGTGCACAAGACGTACTGGGCGCTCGCGCCGCTGCGCGAGGACCTGTCGCTGCCGGTCGTCGTGCGCAACCACATCCGCAAGGAGCGCGGCCAGTGGCAGGCGCGCGTCGTGCCGGACGCGCCCGTCAACGCCGAGACGCTCGTGGAGCTCGAGTCGCAGGTCGAGGGCGGCCTGGGCGTCTACCGGCTGACACCGCGCACCGGCCGCACCCACCAGCTGCGTCTGCACCTGCTGGGCCTGGGCATCCCGATCGTCGACGACCCGCTCTACCCCGTGGTGCGTGACATCGACGTCGACGACTTCGCCCACCCGCTGCAGCTGCTCGCCGGCGAGCTGGCGTTCACCGACCCCGTGGACGGGACGCCGCGCCGGTTCCGCACCACCCGCCGCCTCCCCCTGCCCCCGGAGCCCTGAGCACCGCCACCCCGTGAGGTCGTCAGCAACCCTCGAAGTCGTCGGCTTCAGCTGACGATCACACCTGCATCTGACGACCTGGCGGACCGGCCGGTCACGCCTCCGTCTCGCCGGGGGCGAGGGTGGGGCGACAGCGGGCTGCGGGGGGCAGCGGGGGATGCGAGGGTGGCGCGTATGGAGCGGGGCACGGGGGCGGGGGCCGACGAGGTGCGTGCGCGGCTGCTCGCTATGCGCGCGGAGTCGCTGGACCGGGCGGCCGGGCTCGGCGCCGCGAAGTCCGACCTCGTCGAGGCGTCCTGGGGTGTCAACATCGACGACGAGCACGACCCGGAGGGTCAGACGATCGCGTTCGAGCGCGCGCAGGTCGACGCGCTCGCGGCCGACGTGCGCCGGCGCCTCGCGGAGGTCGACGCCGCACTCGACCGGCTCGAGGCAGGGACGTACGGCACGTGCGTCGTCGGGGGAGAGCCGATCGACCCCGAGCGGCTGCGCGCACGACCGACCGCGACCACGTGCGTCGCGCACGCAGGCCCGTGAGCGGGACCGGAGCACCGCTTCGAACGGGCGCAGCTCAGCGCGCGGTCCGGTCGAGCACGCCGCGCAGGTAGGCCGCCTGGCCGGCGTGCTCCAGCGCGTCCCCGAGGACGCTCACGAGACGGACGCCGAGCGTCACGGGCGGGTCCCATCGCTCGTCGACCACGACGTCCAGCTCGTCGTCGGACAGGCGCTCCACGTACGCGAGCGACGCCGCCGTGGCGTCCGCCAGGTAACCGAGCAGGAGCTCGGCGGGCGCGACCACCTGTGCGACCTCGGCGGACGTGTGCCCGTACCCGATCGCCGAGTCGTCGAACGGCAGCGCGAACCGTTGCGACCACCCGCGCGAGGTCCACACCTGCTCGGTGCCGGCCAGCGGCGCGACCTGCCCGTCCTGCTCGCGAGCGATGTGCCACGCGAGCCACGCGAGCGTGTTCGCGTCCGGGTCCAGCCGCCGGGTCAGGGCGGTGTCGTCGGCGCCCTCGACCGCTCGTCGCACCAGGCCCTCGATCCGCCCGAACCCGTCCGCCAGGACGTCCTTCGCGTGCATGGCACCTCCACCGTCGGTCGTCGGTCGTCGGTCGCTCCACGGTAGGCCGCCCGCCGCGGACTGCCACCGCGAGCCAGGCAGCGAGCGCGCGTCGGCGGCGGGCGAGGGCCGCCGGTCGCGGCGCCGTGATGAGGGCCCGCGCGTACCGCGCCCGCCCTTCGCTCAGGCGCCGGGGGTCACCGACTCCCGGCGGCCGTCACCCGGTCACGGCCAGCGGCCTTCGAGCGGTACATCTCGCGGTCGGCCCGCACGAGCAGAGGGACCGGGTCGGGGTGCGCGGGGTCGAGCGACGCGACGCCCGCGGACAACGTGATCTGCAGCCCCGGGGCGGACGGGAAGGTCATCGCCGCGCACCGCTCACGCAGGTCGTCGAGGCGCCGGACGACGTCGTCGAGCGGCGCGTCCGGGAGCAGGATCGCGAACTCCTCGCCGCCGAGGCGTGCGACCACGTCGTCGGACCGGAAGAGCCGCCGGAGCTGGTCCGCGAACGCGACGAGCACCTGGTCCCCGACCTCGTGCCCGTAGCGGTCGTTGACCCGCTTGAAGTGGTCGAGGTCGACGACGGCGGCGACGACGGATCGCTCGGACGCGCCGCCCGCGTCGATCCTGGCGAGGACGGCGTCGAGGTGGCGGCGGTTGTGGAGCCCGGTGAGCGGGTCGCGCAGGACCTGGTCTGCGAGCTCGGCGCGCATCCGCTCGAGCTCGGTGACGTCACGGGCGACGACGACCGCGCCGGCGACGGTCCCGTTCGGCGCGTACATGGGTGTGATCCGGACGTCGAGGTGCCGGCCGTCGTCGAGCATCGTGACGGTCCGCGTGGTCGAGGCGACCTCGGACGGGAGGACGTCGCGGGCGATCCTCGCCCAGGGCGCTCCGACGACGTCGGACGGGGTCCGCTCGAGGAGGGCGAGCGCAGCCTCGTTCACGCTGACGACGACGCCGTCGTCGTCGATGACGACCACGGCGTCCGGGAGCGTGCGCAGGACCTGCTGGGTCGAGATCGGGGTGCGCCGCAGCCGGTGCCGACTGCGCTCGACCCACAGCCACAGGGACGCGGTGACGAGGAAGAGCCCCCCGGTGAGGTCGAGGTCCTGCGCCTCGAACACGAGGGAGGCGACGTTGCCGAGCAGGGGCGGCGCCAACGACGCGAGGACGAGGACGAGGACCCTGCGGTGCCCGGGCACGGAGCGGGCGGCGGTCCGGGCCAGGAGCACGATGGCCGCCACGATGAGCCCGTAGCACCAGGCCGTGTGGACCCAGAAGAGGACGGCGGGGCGCTGGCCGGACGGGCCGTCGACGACGACGAGCTGGTGGAACCCGTTCGTCGCCGACGCGACGACGACGAGGACCGGCTCGGCCGCGAGGACCAGCGCGGTGCGTCGCGTGAGGAACGACTCGCGCCCGGACAGGTGCAGGGCGTACCACAGGACGCCGGCGGAGACGAGGCTCCCGGCGGGCAGGAGGGCGGGTGACGCGAGGTCCCGCGCCAGCGGCCACGGCGCGTTCGCGGCGGCGACCTCGGCGACGGCCCAGAACGCGGCCGCGGCCATGACCAGCGCGAGCGGTGCGGTCCCGGTCGTCGCGCGTCGTCGCCACTGAGCCACCGCGACAACACCTGCGACCGCGGCGGAGACGAGCGTCAGGACAGCCTTGACGACCACCGACCACCTCCAGGTCCCCCATCGGCCCGTGCCGAGGG
>JAEYUL010000168.1 GCA_023432565.1 Actinomycetes bacterium
CCGAGCGTGCGCGGCTGACCCTCGACGAGCGCGACGTTGTTGATCGAGAACGAGTCCTCGAGCGGCGTGGCGCGGTACAGCTGCTCGAGGACGGCGTCGGGGTCGAAGCCTGACTTGACCTCGATGACGAGCCGCAGCCCGTGCGGGCGGTCGGTGAGGTCGACGACGTCGGAGATCCCGGAGAGCTTCTTGGACTGCACGCCCTCCTTGATCTTCTCGATGACCTTCTCGGGGCCGACCATGTAGGGCAGCTCCGTGATCACGATGCCCTTGCGGCGTGCCGTGACGTTCTCGATGCGGGCGGTCGCGCGCGTGCGGAACGCGCCGCGCCCGGTCCGGTAGGCGTCGCGGACCCCCTCGAGCCCGACGATCTTGCCGCCCGTGGGCAGGTCGGGGCCGGGCACGAACCGCATGAGGTCCTCGAGCGTCGCGTCCGGGTGGAGCACGAGGTGGCGGGCGGCGGCCACGACCTCGACGAGGTTGTGCGGCGCCATGTTCGTGGCCATGCCGACCGCGATGCCGGCCGCGCCGTTGACCAGGAGGTTCGGGATCGCTGCCGGCAGCACGTCGGGCTGCTGCAGCTTGTTGTCGTAGTTCGGCACGAAGTCGACGACGTCCTCGTCGAGGTCCGCGGTCATCGCCATGGCCGCCGGCGCCAGGCGTGCCTCGGTGTAGCGCGGGGCGGCGGGGCCGTCGTCGAGCGAGCCGAAGTTGCCGTGCCCGTCGACCAGCGGCAGACGCAGGCTGAACGGCTGCGCGAGGCGCACCATGGCGTCGTAGATCGCGGAGTCGCCGTGCGGGTGCAGCTTGCCCATGACCTCGCCGACCACACGCGCCGACTTCACGTACGGGCGGTCGGGGCGCAGCCCCATGTCGGACATCTGGAACAGGATCCGTCGCTGCACGGGCTTGAGGCCGTCCCGGGCGTCGGGCAGCGCACGCGCGTAGATGACCGAGTACGCGTACTCGAGGAACGAGCCCTCCATCTCGGTCGCGACGTCGATGTCGACGATCCGCTCGACGAGGTCGTCGGGCGGCAGGTTCGGGGTCGCGGGGCGACGCGCCATGCGGGGCTGCTCCTCGGGTGCTGCGGTCGTGGTGCCGGCCCATTCTCGCCCGCGCGCGAGGCGCGGCGTGCCAGGCGCGCGGGATCGCTAGCCTGACCGCATGGACGACGCGACCCGCGACGACGCGGACGGCGCCTACCCGGCGGGCTGGGAGGCCGACGTCGTCCTCCTGGACGGCGCCACCACGCACGTGCGGCCCATCAGGCCGTCGGACGCGGACGCGCTGCAGGCGTTCCACGTCGCGCAGTCCGAGCGCTCCACGTACCTGCGCTTCTTCGCCCACCTCGAGCGGCTGCCGGAACGCGACCTGCAGCGGCTGGTGCACGTGGACCACGACCAGCGGGTCGCGCTCGTGGCCACCGCGCACGACGACGGACCGGTCGGCTACCGGATCATCGGCGTCGCGCGGTACGACCGGATCGACGAGGACGAGGCCGAGGTCGCGTTCAACGTCGCGGACGCCGAGCAGGGACGCGGGCTGGGGTCCGTGCTGCTCGAGCACCTCGCGGCGGCCGCGCGCGAGAGGGGCGTGCGCCGGTTCGTCGCGGAGGTCCTGCCGCAGAACGGTCGCATGATCGCCGTCTTCCGCGACGCGGGCTACGAGGTGCGCCAGCACGCCGAGGACGGCGTGGTCTCTCTCGCGTTCGACATCGACCCGACCGACCGCTCGCTGGCCGTGATGGCGGACCGCGAGCACCGCGCCGAGGCGCGCTCGATGCGTGCGGTGCTCGCGGCACGCTCGGTGCTCGTCGTCGGTCCCGTGCTCCCCGACGCCCCGCCGCCGCGCACCCTGCACCTCGGCATGGCGCGCAGCGTGCTCGCCCACCTCGAGCTCGCCGACCCGCACGTCCGCGTGCAGTCCATCGGCACGGACCATCGGCCCGCGGACGCCGGCTACGGTGCGGCCGGCGTGGGTGACGTGCCCACCGGCGCTCTCGCGGGCCTGTTCGCGCAGGTGGTCGGACCGGTCGACCTCGCGGTGCTCGCCCTCCCGGCGGCGTGCGCGCCGGCGGTGGTGCGGGCGATCGCACCGACGGGGGCCCGCGCGGTCGTCCTGATGACCGCGGGCTTCGCCGAGGCCGGGCCCGAGGGACTGGCCCTGCAGCGTGAGGTGGTCGCGGCGGCGCACCGCGCGGGCATGCGCCTGATCGGCCCCGCCTCGTACGGCGTGGTCAGCCTGAGTCGGGACGGTGCGCTCAACGCCTCGCTCGCCGACGAGCTGCCGGCACCCGGTCGGTTGGGGTTGTTCAGCCAGTCGGCCGCGCTCGCGGTGCCGCTGCTCGAGTCCGTCCGGGGACGCGGGCTCGGCCTGGCCGAGTTCGTCTCCGCCGGCCACCGCGCCGACGTCTCGGGCAACGACCTCATGCAGTTCTGGGCCGACGACGAGGGCACCGACGTCGTCGGGCTGTACCTCGAGTCGATCGGCAACCCGCGCAAGTTCTCGCGCGTCGCGCGGCGCCTGGCGCTGATCAAGCCGGTGATCGTGCTCACGGCGGGCCGTTCGGGTCAGGTGGTCCCCCCGGGCCACGCGGTGCGGCCGACCCAGGCGCCGGCGCGCACGGTGGACGAGCTCATGCGCCAGTCAGGCGTGATCCGCGTCGAGAACACCCACCAGCTGTTCGACGTCGCGCAGCTGCTGGCGCACCAGCGGCTGCCCGGCGGCCGACGGGTCGCGGTGGTCGCCAGCTCCTCGTCGGGTGCGACGTTCGTCGCGGAGGCTGCAGCCGCTGCGGGGCTCGTCGTCGTGGGTGCCCAGGTGCTGCCCGAGGACGCGGACGACGAGACCTCGCTGACCCTCCTGCGCGAGGCGCTGCAGGCACCCGATGCGGACAGCGTGATCGTCGTGCGCATCCCCACGGTCGGGGGGCCTGACCCGGGGTTCGGGCGGGTGGTCGCGCACGCGGCGGCGACGAGCGACAAGACGGTCGTCGCGTGCGTGCTCGGGTTGCGCGGAGTGACCGAGGAGCTGACCGCGCCCGGGCCGGACGGCGTCCGGCGCACCGTGCCGGCCTACGCGACGCCCGAGGACGCCGCGCTCGCGCTCGGGCACGCCGCGCGGTACGCGGCGTGGCGGGCACGTGACCACGGCCGGCCGCTGCACCCCGAGGGTGCCGACCTGCGCCGGGCCGCGAAGCTCGTGCGCAGCTGGCTCGGCGGCGCCGCGCAGGTCGTGCTGTCACCCGAGCAGGCCGGGCTGCTGCTCGACGCCGTCGGCGTGCAGGTG
>JAEYUL010000002.1 GCA_023432565.1 Actinomycetes bacterium
CCACACCCGGAAGCGAGAGTGGACCCATGGGCTCCGTCATCAAGAAGCGCCGCAAGCGGATGGCCAAGAAGAAGCACCGCAAGCTGCTGCGCAAGACGCGTCACCAGCGTCGCAACAAGAAGTGACCGCACGCTGCTCAGGCAGCGTGTGACGAGAAGGGCTCGGCCGCGTGGCCGAGCCCTTCTTTCGTCTCCGGACGTGACATGATCGGGCCGTTCTACAACGATGGAGAAACGCGCCCCGGTCCGGGGTGCAAGCCCGTGTCGCGGCAGTGTGGTCGCGGCGCGCGGCCCCGCCGGGCCCGGCGCACGGCGCATCCCTACGACGTACCAGAAGGTCCTTGCATGATCCCCGTGAGCATCACCATCGATCCCGCCTTCCGCGTCGGGCCCGTGCGCAGGCGCACGTTCGGCTCCTTCGTCGAGCACCTGGGACGGTGCGTCTACACCGGCATCCACGACCCGTCCCACCCCACGGCCGACGCCGACGGCTTCCGCAAGGACGTCATCGAGCTCACGCGCGAGCTCGGCGTGAGCACCGTGCGCTACCCGGGCGGCAACTTCGTCTCCGGCTACCGGTGGGAGGACGGCGTCGGACCGGTGGAGCAGCGTCCGCGCCGGCTCGACCTGGCCTGGCACTCGACCGAGCCGAACACCGTGGGCCTCGACGAGTTCATGCGCTGGACCAAGGCGGCCGAGGTCGAGCCGATGATGGCGGTCAACCTCGGGACCCGCGGCGTGCAGGAGGCGCTGGACCTGCTCGAGTACTGCAACGTCAGGGGCGGGACGCGCCTGTCCGACCTGCGTCGGGCCAACGGCTCCGAGCAGCCGCACGACATCCGCATGTGGTGCCTCGGCAACGAGATGGACGGGCCGTGGCAGATCGGCCACAAGACCGCCCACGAGTACGGCCGGCTCGCGGCGGAGACCGCGCGCGCGATGCGCATGATCCAGCCGGACCTCGAGCTCGTCGCGTGCGGCTCGTCGGGCGTCTCGATCCCCACGTTCGGCGAGTGGGAGCGGATCGTCCTGACGGAGGCGTACGAGCAGGTCGACCTCATCTCGGCGCACGCGTACTACTGGGAGGAGGGTGGCGACCTCGGGTCGTTCCTCGCCTCGGCGACCGACATGGACCACTTCATCGACTCGGTCGCGGCGACCGCCGACGCGGTGCGGGCGCACAAGAAGGTCGCCAAGCGGATCCACATCTCGTTCGACGAGTGGAACGTCTGGTACCAGCACCGCGCCGAGTCCCAGCCGCCGACGGGTGACGACTGGCCGGTCGCCCCGATCCTGCTCGAGGACACGTACAACGTCGCCGACGCGGTCGTCGTCGGGAACCTGCTCATCAGCCTCCTGCGGCACACCGACCGGGTGCACGCGGCGTCGCTCGCCCAGCTCGTCAACGTGATCGCGCCGATCATGACCGAGCCCGGCGGCCGGTCGTGGAAGCAGACGATCTTCCACCCGTTCGCCCAGGCGTCGCGCTTCGCGCGTGGCGACGTGCTGCGCGTCGAGCTCGACGTCGCGACCTACGAGACCGCGCAGTACGGCGACGCGGCCCTCGCCGACGCGGTCGCGACGTACGACGCCGACAGCGCTGAGCTCGTGCTGTTCGCGGTGAACCGGTCGACCGGCGCGCCCGCCCTGCTCGACGTGGACCTGCGCTCGATCCCGGGCCTGCGGCTCGTCGAGGCGAGCACGCTGGCCAACCCGGACCACACGTGGCAGGCGACCGCGGACGACGACACCTCCGTCGCGCCGCGCCCCAACACCACCGCTGCGGTCGCGGACGGGCGGCTGCAGGTGCAGGTGCCGCCGGTCTCGTGGAACGTGGTGCGGCTGCGCGTGGAGCAGTGAGGTCAGTGCGCGCAGCGGCCGGCGCGGGTCACAGGACGCGTTCGAGGACGTAGTCGTCCTCGATGCGGGACCCCACGCGGAAGTGCTTGGTGCCGACCCGGCGGAAGCCGTGCCGGTGGTAGAACCGCTGCGCGCGCTCGTTGAGCTGGTTCACGCCGAGCCAGCAGCCGACCGCGTGGCGGCTGCGGGCGTCCTCGAGGCTCGCGTCCATGAGGACGTCCGCGACCCCGGCGCCGTGCCGCTGCGGGCGGACATAGCACTTCGACAGCTCGACGGTGGGCCACAGCGACAGCGTCGAGCGCACGTCCGGGTCCGCGGGCATGCCGGCGACGAGCATGGTGTAGCCCTCGAGGCGCCCGCCGGCCTCGTCCTCGGCCACCAGGACCGTGCGCCTGCCGTCGGCGAGGTAGGCCTCGAAGGCGGTCTGCGACAGCACGGTCTCGACGAACGCCCGCTGGTCCTCGGGCGTCGAGCCCGGCGGGCAGGCGAGCGGGAACGTCACGGCGGCGAGCTCGGCCAGCGCCGGCGCGTCGGCGGGCCGGCCGGGGCGGACGAGTACGGTCACGGCGGACCACCCTAGAGGGCGTCACGGGGCGATCGGCCGGGAATCAGGGCACTGGCACCCAGGCCGGCCGTCCGACGCCGAACGCGTTCGCACCCGCGTGGGGACGCGGCCTGGTCCGGGCCGGCTCAGCCCGGACCGGGCCCCTGGTCGGGCGTGCCGACCGCCCCGCGGCTCGCGCGGGCCAGCAATGCACGGCGGGCGGCGCGTGCCGTGACCGCC
>JAEYUL010000008.1 GCA_023432565.1 Actinomycetes bacterium
CCACGACACGGTCGAGGCAGCGCGCACGACGTCCGGGCGCGGCGGCGGTGGCGCCGCGGGCGCGGCCGCCGCGGACCGGCGGACGTCGAGCACGACGGCACGCGCCGCGCGGTCGTGCCAGCCCTGCTTGCGACCCGACGGGTCGAACAGCGGCGAGAGCAGCACCACGACGCCTCCGACGACCAGCACGAGCGAGCCCGCCGCCACGACCAGACCGCGCAGCAGCACCCGGCCCAGCCCGATGGGCCGCCGGGAACGCTCGTCGAGCGTCCGGATGCCGACGAGGAGACGCCCCACCGTCCAGCCGAGCCGACCGTGCAGGACCCACTGCACGACGACCACGACGAGCGAGAGCGCGCCGAGCACCGCCGCGAGCCACCCGGGGCCGACCGTGCTCGCCTCGTCCGCTCCGGCCGTCAGCGCCGACGCGGCCTGTGCGAGGCCCAGCCAGCCGCCCACGAGCAGCACCAGGACCACGTCGAGGCACACCGCGGCCGCGCGGCGCCCCATCCCTGCCACGGCGGCCGAGGCCGCGCCCGGTACCGACTGTCGGTTCACCGTGACTCCTTGCGCGAGACCTGCTGCGCCCGCCGCCTCGTGCGGGCGGGCTGCGACGTGCGTGTCGCCGGGACGACGTCCTTGCGAGAACGGCGACGCGCGCGCACCGAGGCGAGCGACAACCGCCCGCGCAGGCGCTGGCGCCACCCCACGGACGCACGCATCGTCGCGAGCGTCGAGTCGACCTGCGACCAGTACCGGTCGACCTGCGTCGCCTCGGGCTGCCCCGGCCCGAACACCGCCCGGTCGGCCTGCCGCGCGAGCGTGCTCACCTGCTCGGCCACACGACCCGACGGCTCTCGACGCCGCGTCCCGGGCGCGGCGAACGCGAGCGCGAGCGCACGCGCCGACTCCGACCGGGTCGCCGTCGCGGGGACCGGCCGCCGTAGGTCGATCGCCTCGTCGAGCACCTCGTCCCAGCCGCCCGCGACGCGCGTGACGGTGTCGCCACGCCGGCGTCGGCGTCGACGGCGGCCCGCCTTGACCACGCCCACGACGACGAACGGCGACGCGAGCAGGAGCGCGGGGATGCCGATCACGACGGTCAGCAGCGCCACCCGCCGCCACAGGGCCGCGGAGTCGTCGTCCGCCGCGGGCGGCTCCGGTGCCGGCTGCTCGGTGTCGTCGTCGGGCGGCGTGACCGCACCCGGCGGGGGCGGCGGCGGCTGCACGACCTGCGGCTTGGGGTCGGTCTGCTCAGGCGCGTCGTTCTTGTCGGGCGTCTTCTCCTTGGGCGGCGTCGCGTCGAACGGCACCCAGCCGTACCCGGAGAAGGCCACCTCCACCCACGCGCTGACGTCGGCGCCCGTGACCGCGACGGGTCCCTCGCCGGCGACGTCCTCGGCAGACGGGACGAACCCGAGCACGACCCGGGCCGGCAGGCCGAGCGACCGCACCATGAGCGCCATCGCGGACGCGTACTGCTCGCCGTCGCCGACCATGAGGTCGTCAGCGAGCAGGCGCCCGATCCGGTCCGCGCCGTGCCCGGACATCGACGGCGTCTGGCCGTCGAGCCCGTTGCTGTAGAAGCCTTCCTCGATGAGCCACGACGCGAGCGCGTCGGGGACCTCGACGGCCTGGCCGGCGTCGCGCGCGACGTCCGCCGCCGTCACCCCGACGACCTCGGGGACCCCGACCAGCGGCGGCTGCACGACGTCAGCGGCTGCCGCCGTGCCGATCTCGTCGACCGTCGGGACAGGCGGAACCACCGTGTCGATCTCGTAGGTCAGTCCCTCGACGACGCCGCCCGTCAGCACAGCCGCACCGGTCGCGTCGTTGTAGCGCAGCTGCGAGGCGGTGCGCCCCAGGTGGAACCCGGTCGCCTGACCGACGGTCGGCAGCCACACGCCGGACAGCGCGTCGATCCGGACCCGCACGGTGCGCCGCTCGCCGCGCACGCTGGTCGCGAGCTGGTCACCCACGCGCCGGAACTCCCCCGAGCTCTGTGCCGAGCCGTCACCGGCCACGTTCCACACGACGCCGTCGTAACGGTCCATCGTCGCCAGCCGCACGCGCCCGCCCTGCCCCAGGCCCTCCACCGTGAACAGCGTGGTCTCGTCGAGCGTCTTGACGTACTCGCGGAACGCCGACAGCGGGCTCGCGTAGTCGCGCGGGTCGAACGGCGGGACGATCTCGTCACGCAGCACGTACCTCGGCTGGTCGGCCGTGACCAGCGGAGCCCCCGCGAGCGCCGACGCGACGGCGACGACCACGAGCGTGGCGAGCGAGACGACGCGGCGCGGGCGCATCCCGCCCGCGCGCCACGCCGCCCAGGGAAGCAGCACCACCGCGAGGACGACGCCGGTGAGCATCGGCGGCACGAGCGGGAACCGCACCCCGAGCAGGATCACCACCACGAGGACGGCGACCGGCACGAGAGCCGCCGCCGCGCTCCACCGACCCGGTGCACGGACCGCCACCGCCACCGCGGTCAACGAGCCCACGAACGCCAGCAGCAGCGGGGCGACGAGCATGGTCCCGCCCGAGCCCAGCGGCGGCTGCAGGGTGACGACCTGGGACCAGGCCGTCACGGCGCCACGGGCCAGGCCGAGCAGCGTGTCGGGAGTCGGGACGACGCCCGACACGGTCGTCGAGGGAGCGGCGAGCGGACCGCCGATCAGCCCGTACGTCACGAGCGCGGCCGCGACGACCGTCAGCGCGCCCCACCGCCACCAGGCGCCGACGAGCGCGAGTGCCGAGCCGAGCACCAGACCGCCGGCGATGGCGGGAAGGGCCGTGCTCCCGCCGAACACCTCCAGCAGGGGCGCCAGCACGAGCGCGAGCACGCCGACGAGCACCACCGTGTCGAGCAGGTCGAGCGCGGCCGGGCGCCGACGCACCCGCCTCGCCGCGCGGGTCCGGGCGGGGGCCCGCGTCGCGCGCTCGCGCGCGGGGGCGTCCAGCGTCGTCGTCATGAGACGGCCCGCCGGAGAAGACGCGGAAGGTCCTCGAGCGCGCCCAGCGTCGCGAGCGTGAGCATGCCCTGCGTCCGCACCGAGACGTCGGCGCCGAGCTCGCACCGCACGACGAGCGTGCGCGTGCCGGCCGGCAGGTGACGGCTGCCCAGCCGCAGGTCGCCGTCCCCGGGCACCGAGCCGGTCACGAGCACCGCGACCGAGCACTGCGGCACCTCGCGCACGATGCGCCGGCCGAGCAGGGTCACGTCGGCCCCCGCGGGGTCCAGCTCGAGACCGGAGCAGTCGTCGAGCAGCATGGGGGGCGTGCGGACGCGCAACGCCCCGGGTCCGGCGAGCACCGCGAGGTCGCGCTCGTCGCGCAGGGTCTGCACCCCGATCGACGCGATCACGCAGACCGCGAGCTCGAACTCGTCGTCCTCGGCGTAGTCACGCGGGTCGCCGGCCAGCGCCAGCACGGTCTGGGTGCGGCGGGTGTCCTCGAACTGCTTGACCATGAGCTTGCCGCGGCGCGCGGTGGTCCTCCAGTGGATGTACCGGCGGTCGTCGCCCGCGACGTAGTCCCGCAGCGCGTGGAACGACATGTCGGAGTCCGACAGGTCCCGCGTCGACTGGCCCTCGAGATCCCGCAGCAGCCCCGCGCTCGCGCCGCCGAGCGCCACGAGGGCGGGATGGACGTAGAGGTCCACAGGTCGCGTCCACAGCACGCTGCGCCGCGCGAGCCCGAGCGGGTCGCCGCGCACCGAGCGGACCGGACCGACGACGACGACCGCACGGCGCGCGGTGGGGATCGCGAACAGCTCGTCGTGCGTGGCGTCCGGCGCGAGGGAGGGCACCGCCAGCTCGGCGAGGCCGGCGCCGACCGGCAGCTCCAGTCGCGACGGCAGCGAGCGGCGGCGGGCGGCGTTGCGGATCTCGATGCGGCCGACCGCACGCTCGCCGATCTTGACCCGGTTGTCGGCCATGTCGAGCGTGACCGCGTAGCGCGCTCGGCCGATCGTCATGAGCAGGCACACCGCGAGGACGCCGACCAGCCCCGCGCCGAGGGCGGCGAGCTCGGTCCAGCCGAGCACCCGTCCCAGCACGAGGCCGAGGAGCGCGACGACCGCACTCCCCCATCCGACGCCCGAGATCCGCACGTCAGGCCGCCCGCAGCACCGGGGGCGCGACCTGGTCGAGCAGACGCGCGAGCACCTCGGTCGCGGTCACGCCCGCGAACTCGGCCTCCGCGTCGAGCACGAGGCGGTGCGCGAGCACCGGCTGGGCCAGGCCCTTGACGTCGTCGGGCAGCACGTACTCACGGCCCTGCGACGCGGCCCAGACCTTCGCGCAGCGCACGAGCGCGAGACCGCCGCGCACGCTCGCCCCGAGCGCGGTCTGGCTGTCGTCACGGGTCGCCTCGGTGATGCGCGCGACGTAGTCGAGCACCACCGGGTCGATGTGCACGGTCTGCGCGAGGTCCGCCATGGTCCCGACGGCCTCGGTCGTGATGCGCGCGCTCAGCCCGAGCGTGCGGTCCTTGGCCCCCGCGAGGATCTCGACCGAGGACGCACGGTCGGGGTAGCCCAGGCTCGTCTTGATGATGAACCGGTCCAGCTGGGCCTCGGGCAGCCGGTAGGTCCCCGCCTGCTCGATCGGGTTCTGCGTCGCGATCACCATGAACGGGCGGCCCACGGGGTGCGTGACGCCGTCGACCGTGACGTTGCCCTCCTCCATGACCTCGAGCAGCGCGGCCTGGGTCTTCGGCGAGGCGCGGTTGATCTCGTCGGCGAGCACGACCGAGGCGAACACCGGACCGGGGTGGAACTCGAAGCGCCCCGTGCCCTGGTCGTAGATCGTCACGCCGGTCACGTCCGACGGCAGCAGGTCGGGCGTGAACTGGATGCGGTGGTGGGTGCCCTGGACCGTGGCTGCCAGGGCCTTGGCGAGGGACGTCTTGCCGGTGCCCGGTGCGTCCTCGAGCAGCAGATGGCCCTCCGCGACCATCGCCGTGAGCGCGAGGCGCACGGTGTGCTCCTTGCCCAGCAGCGCTCGTCCGACGTTCTCGGTCAGGGCGGAGAACGTCTCGGCGAACCAGGCGCTCTGCTCGGGGGTCATGGAGCCTCTCTCAGGTCTGTCGGTCGTGCAGGTCGGTCGGGGTGGTCGTCCTGGTGCCCGGGGTGCGTGCGGCTCACGTCGTCGGCCTCATTCGTCGGGCTCGGGGTCGGGCTCCGGCGCAAGCGGGGGGATTTTGATCTGCTTCGTCACATCGGACGAGGTGCCGCGGTCGTTGCGTGCCACGATCCGGAACTCGACGGTCTGCTCGCGGTCCGTGCGGGAGATCCCGTTCAGCGTCGCCGTGAGCTGAGAGACGCGCTCGCCCCGCTGCGACCTCACCTCTCGGTCGTCGATGTACCAGTAGAAGTCGTAACGGACCTCGAGCCCGCCGTCCTTGGCCGGAGGCTTCCACGTCGCCGTCACGCGGGTGTACGACTCGTCGGCCTTCACGTCGACGTCGACCGGCGCCGACGGCGCGGCGCCCCAGCTGAAGTCCACGGTCTGCGAGGTCGGATCCCCGCGGCCGATGTCCGTGACCGCCCGGACCGTCAGGGTGAGCTGCGAGCCGTTGTACCGGATCGGCCAGCTCTCGACGTCGATCGTCGCCGGAGGCGAGGTCGTGGTGCCCTCCGCCGGCGTGACGCCGTCCATCCGCAGGCTGTACTCGTAGCGCAGGTTGCTGCCGCCGCCGTCGGCGGGTGCTTCCCAGTCGATCGTGATCCGCGTCGGCCGGCCGCCCGCGCCCTCACCCGTCTTGTCCAGCTTCAGGCTCGTGGGCTGGCCCGGCGGGGTCGTCGGGGTCGCGGATCGGGCGTTGGAGAAGTCGCTCGACCCGCCCTCGTTGCGCGCCTTGACGCGGTAGGAGTGCGGCGAGCCGCCGACCAGGCCGGTGTGCTCGAACGACGTGCCCTCGGTGGAGCCCACGACGGACTCGCCGTCGTAGACGTCGTAGGTCACGCGCGAGCCGCGGTCGTCGACGCGGTCCCAGGACAGCCGCACGCTGCCCGCACCGGCCGGGACGACGGGCTCGGCGAGCGTCGGCGTGCGGGGGGCACCGAACGCGCGCGCGGTCACGGGGTCGCTCGTCGGGCCCCAGCCCGCCTTGTTCTTGGCCTGGACGGCGAACGTGTACTCGGTGCCGTTCTCGGCCTTGAACGCGACCGACCTCGCCTCGGTCTCGATGGTCCGGTCCGCGCCGCCACCCCGCACGACGAGGCGGTAGAGCTGGACCGCGTCCCCGTTGGTGGTCTCGGGCGCGCTCCAGGCGACGTCGATCTGCCCGCCGATCGCGGTGTCGGTCCGGACGGCCTGCAACCCGGTGGGCGCCGACGGCGGCGCCGCGGGCCACTCGGTGCCCGTCCACGGCGTCCACGGGCTCGGCCGGTCGCGCAGCGCGTTGTACGCACGCACGCGGATCGAGTACGCGGTGCCGTTCGCCAGCTTGGTGAACGTGACCTTGGGCGAGGTCGGGTTGAGCACGGCGCTGCCCGTCGGAGGTGCGGGCGTGATCTGGACCTCGTAGCTGACGATCTTCGAGCCCTTGGTGACCGCGTCGGGCCAGCTCCACGAGAGCGTGCCGTCACCGAACCCGTCGAAGTCGACGCGCGCGGGCGCCTCGGGCACGGCGTCGGGACGCGCCTGAGCCGAGGCCGCACTCTCCTGCGACCATCCCACGGCGTTCTGCGCCGCGACGGTGAACGTGTACGTCACGTCGTTGGTCAGCCCGTCGAACGTGCACGTCGTGGAGGCGCACGTCTTCGTCAGGCCCCCGGGGCTCGCCGTGAGGCGGTAGGCCGTGATCGGTGCGCCGCGGCTGTTCGGTGCGGTCCAGGAGAGCACGACGGTGCGGTCGCGCTCGTCGCCGACGCGCGGCGCCGCGGGCGTCTCGGGCACACCGCGGACGTTGAGCGAGATCCGACCCTCGACCTCGCGCTCGACCTCGTCGATCGCGTCGCGCACCCGGTACCGGACCACGAGCTCGCCGATGAAGTCGGGTGCGGGTGTGACTGTGACCCGCGCGGCGGACACCGTCGCCGTCCCTCGGCCGGACTGCACCGACGCACCGACGACCCGCAGCTCCTTGCCCGGGTAGGGGTTGAACGAACCGTCGAGCACGTCGATCGTGCGCGGCTCCCCCTCGACCGCGTCGTCGATGGTCCAGTCCTGCACGTGGGCCTTCGGACGCGTGCTCGCGATGACACGCAGCTCGAGCTGGGCGTCGAGCTGGCCCTTGCGTCCGAAGCCGATCCGCACCTGGAGCACGCCGCGCGTGCCCTTGTCGGCCGACACGTCCGCCCCCACCGAGAGCGTCGAGCCCTTGATCGTGGCCGTGAAGCCGTCGGGCACGCTCGAGGCGACCGTGTACGTGTACTGGTCCTCGGTCGGGGTCGTCCCCTCGGGCGTCGTCGTGAACGAGCGCAGGTCCACCTGGATCGCCGGCTCGCCGGGACCGACCTCGATCGTGGCCGGCAGGAACGCGGGCGGGTGGTCGTCGACCGCGAAGACCTCGATGGGGAACGTGAGGTAGGCGGTGCGCGCCGACGTGTCGTCCGCGCTCGTCGCATCGGTCACCGGCAGGGTCACCGAGGCCGGCCCGGCGTAGTCCGCATCGGGCGTGAACGTCAGCTCCTTGCCGTCGCGTGCGACCTTCACGTCCCCGCGGGTCGCGGTGACCTGCAGGGCATCGGCCACCGACGGCTGCCTGCCCTGGGCGACCTTGACCTGCTCCTCGAGCACGATCGACAGCTGCTCTCCGGACGCCACGCGCAGCGCGGGCGCCCCGGGCCGCAGGGACGGGCGAATGAACCCGAGAGCGGGCACGGTGATGAAGGCGTACGCGGTCGCCGTCTCGGGCGCGCGCGTGTTGACCAGCTGGAACGGAAGCGTCTGCGTCTGGTCCGTGAGCGTGACCAGCACCTTGTGCTCGGGCGTCACGCTCGCGACGTCCGCGACGGAGCCGGGCACGCGCACCTGCAGGTCGCTGAGCGGACCGCTCGGGTTCTGCGCGGTGGCGAGCACGTCGACGACCACCTCGGTGAGCCCGAACGTCTCCGTGGCGGGCACCACGACGTCCTCGGCGATCGGCGGCAGCACGGGCGCGTCGGGGTCGACCGTGACGGTCAGCGTCGCGAAGTCCTGGCCGCCGCGCGAGTTCGCCGCGCGGTACACGATCGGGATGACCGCGGCGGAACGCGGGGCGGTCACCGCGATGCGGCGCCCGACCACCTCGGCCTGCACTCCCTCGTCCTTCTTCAGCACGGGGTCGAGCGTCAGCTCGTCGCCGGAGTTGTCGACGTCGTTGGCGAGCACGCGCACCTCGATGCGCTCGCCAGGCCTGATCGTCACGGCGTCGTCACGCGCGACGACGAGCGCCGTGTCGCTCGGGCGCGGGCTGATGCCCACCCGGATCGTGGCGACCGCGCGCTGGCCGACCCAGTCCTCGACGGCGTACTGGAACGTCTCCGTCCCGGACTCCTTCGGGTAGGCCTGGTACTCGATCCAGTCCGGGCCGACCTTGGCGACGCGGCCCTTCGACGTGCCGCTCGCCTGACCGAGCAGCGTCACGCCGTCGCCGTCGGGGTCGATGCCGATCAGCGGCACCTTGACCCGCACGGTCTCCCCGGCGAACACGCGCGCCTCCAGGTCGCGGGGGCGCGGCGGGGCCTTGGTACCGGGGTCGGACTCGTGCACGCGGACCGTGACGGTGGCCGCCGTGCGCGCACCCGTCGAGTCCGCGACCTCGAACGTCGCGCGGGCGGTGACGGCGCTCGCGGGCGCCTGGTAGCGCAGGACGTCCCCGGACACGAACATCAGGCCGTCCCCGGGCGCCACGGGCTCGACGAGTCCCGGCATGAGGCTCAGGGGGTCGCCGTCCGGGTCGTACGCGCTGTCGAGCACGGGGATCGTCACCACGCCGCCGGTGCGTACGGTCGCCTCGACGTTCTCGACGACAGGCGGCTGGGTCGAGGACGCGGGCGGCACGGGCTGCACGACGATCTGACCCGTCGCGCTCTTGCTGCCGTTCGTGATGGTGTACGGCAGCACCACGACGCGGTCGAGCGTGCGCTCCGAGCGGATCTGGACGAGGTGGTGCTCGAGGATCGCGACGCTCAGGCCGTCGGCGTCGCGGGTGTCGACCGACTGCAGGACGAGCATCTCGCCCGCGGGGTCGGAGTCGTTCGCGAGCGGGTCGATCGTGACCTCGCCGCCCGCCGGCAGGAAGGCGCGGTCACGCACGGCGACCGGCGGCGCGGCCTCCTCGGGCCACGCCCGCACGTCGATCCGCGCAAGGCCCGTGGCCTGCTGCGGCGGGGCGGCCACGACGAACGACACGTAGTACGAGCCGGGCCGGGGGGCGGAGAACGTGAACGTGCCCGCCTGCAGGTCCGTGGTGATCGTCGCGCCCGGGATCTCCTCGACGGACGCGAGCCGGGCGGGCTCCTCGCCGGTGGACCGCACCGCGGCGAGCGGTTCGAGCGTCACGGGCTTGTCGACGTACGTGACGGCGTGCACCGGGTCGACCTGCGGGGGCAACGAACCTGCCGAGCGCACGTCGACCTCGATCGAGCCGGGGGTCGGGTCGTCCGACGAGCCGTCCGACACCAGCACGTCGACCGTGGTCCTGCCGAGCTTGCCGCCGTCGGCGCGGAACGTCACGGTGCCGTCCTGCCGGAACCGCACCGTGCCGACCGCCGGGTCCGTGGTCGCGCCGATCAGCACCATGTCGTCGCCGTCGGGGTCGTGGAAGTTCGCCAGGACGTCGTACGTCGCCTGACCGTCCTGCTCGACCTCGAACGCGCCCTGCCGGTCCTGCACCGGAGGCGAGTTCTCGCCGTCGCCGTGCACGACGAGCGTGACCGTGGCCGTCGAGGGTGCGGACGTCCCGCGGCCGTCGTCGATCGTGTAGGTGAACGACTGCGAGCCGCTCGCGCCCGCCGCGATGTCGACCTGGAGCGCGCGCCCGCCGTGGATCGCCTGGACCGAGCCGAAGGACCGCGCGATCGGCTCGAACTCACGCACCGCGAGGATCCCGCAGTCGGACGAGGAGTCGTTGCTCAGGACCGGCAGGATCGTGGTGCGTCCGGGGCGCACGCCGAACTCGTCGTCCTTGGCCGTCGGGGGCGCGGACTCCGACGTGCACTGGGTGGCCAGGTCCTGCGTGACGACCTCGGACTCGGAGTCGTCGACGTCGTCGTCGGGGTCCTGCTCCTCCTGGATGTCCTCCCAGTTCGGGACGCGCAGCTCGGTGTCCTCCTGCGGTTCCCAGACCCGGCCACGTGCCGCGTCGTTGAGCACCACGGCCGAGCGGTTGACGCGGAACACGAGCTGGTCCTGCGCCGACATGTCCTCCAGCGACTCGACGACAGGCGCCCTGCCGTCGCACAGCTGCTGGTAGGAGCCCGTGGTCGACGCCCACGCGCCGTGCGCGCAGTCCCCCACCTGCACGGGTGCGGCGGGCTTGCCGGAGCCCTGGGTGGGGTGCGGCACGGGCGTGCCGCCGTCGAGCGGGACCTCGACGAGCTCGGTGTCGCTCGCCACGAGCACGCGCGACGAGGCCGGTCCCGGCTGCTGCAGCGTGAGGTTGGTGCCGCGGACCTCGACCGAGCCGTGGCGGGTCACGACCGTGCTCCCGCGCAGGCCCACGGGCTCGTCCCCGACGGTGGTCAGCTGGTCGAGCTCACCCTGACCGAGCGACCCGTCCTGCTGCACCCGAGCGCTCTGCCCGCTCGCCGTCACGCGTGAGACCGTGCCGTCGGCCGCCACGCCGTACGCGACGCCCGTGGTCGAGACGACCGCGCGTCCACCGGAGCCGAGTTCGACGTCCGGCTCACCCTCACCCGGGCGCATCGAGTCGAGCGCGGAGAGCGGGCGCACGAACAGGCCGCCCTCGTTGTCGACGAGCGACAGGACGCCGGCCGACATCGAGACCGCACCACCGGGCACCAGCGACGGCTGCACGCCCGCGGCGGTGACCTGCGAACTCAACGAGACCGACGCCGGGTCGACGACCGAGACCTTGCCCGGCTCGACGAGCACCACGTCGCCCTCGTCCTGGAGGACGTCGAACGTCGTCGACTGCGCGACGAGGCCCGCGTTGAGCTCGTCGACCTGCACGTTGTAACGCCCGAGCTTGCTCAGCTCGGTGGCGGTGAGCCACACCGCGCCGTCGTTGAGCTCCACGCGCGCGAGCGGGAAACCCGGGTTCAGCAGCGCGAGGACGGCGACGACGGCGGGCACGGTGACGACGGCCGCCGCCGTGGTCACGTTCCGACGCGCTCCTGCGCCCCTCATGCGCACACCTGCGAGGGTGTGGCCGACGCGCGCCGGTCGGCGCGCACGATCGAGACCTCGATGCACACCTCGTCGCCGGCCTGCGCCGCCGGCACGGTCACGGTCGGCTCGTCGACGACCTCCGGCGCGCCGGTGCCCTGCACCGTCCGCACCGCCCACAGGTACTGGTCGTCCGGCCGCGGGTCCGGGTTGATCCACGTGAACGTCACGTCACCCGAGGCGTCGCGCGTCCCCTCGAGCGAGTGCGGGCTCGGCACGACCGCCTCGACCGCGCTGCCGCCGCTCTGCTGGAAGTCGGTGTCACCTGGTCGCGGCTCGCCGCCGCCCGGCCGCAGCGCCGCCGCCGCGATCACGACGATCGCACCGAGCACGACGACCCCGGACACCACCGCGGCGACCGTCCGGCTGCGATGCGCCTCGTCGGCGTCCGCGACGTCGGGCTCGCCGACCGGTACGGGCTCGGGCGGGGGCGGCGGCGGGGCGAAGAAGCCGGGGCCCGCGGGCTGGGCCTGCACCGACATCGGGCCGCGCACGCGCGTCGAGTCGTCCTCGGCGCCGGCCGGCGCCGCCTGCGGGATCGCGACGATCGAGCGCAGGCGCGTGGCGTCGGCCACGTCGCCACCGCCGTGCGTCGGCGCCGGGTCGGCGTGCGGCGTGCCGTCGTCGAGCAGGTCGAGCGGCGTGACCGGCAGCCGCAGGTCCGCCTCGACCTGCTGCAGGGCACGGCCCAGCGCGGCGGCCGACGGGTACCGCAGCTCGGGCACCTTCGCCATCGAGCGTTCCAGCACGGCCTGCAGCTCGCGCGGGACGTCGTCACGCCCGGTCGGCGGCAGCGGCGCCCGCTCGATGCGCGCGACCAGCTGCTGGGCGCCGTTCTGACCGCCGGGGATCTCGAACGGCGTGCGTCCGGCGAGCAGCGAGTACAGCGTCGCCCCGAGCGAGTACACGTCGGAGCGCTCGTCGCCGCGCGGGTGCTCGGCCAGCAGCTCGGGCGGAGACCACGGGATCGACATGCCGACGGTCGCGCCGCCGCCCTGGCCGGTCGTGGCGGCGATCCCGAAGTCCGTCAGCGCGGGCCAGCCGAAGTCGGTGGTCAGCACGTTCGCCGGCTTGATGTCCCGGTGCAGGATGCCCGCGCGGTGCGCGGTCTCGACCGCGGAGGCCAGGCGGACCCCGATGCGCAGCACCTCGGCGACGCTGATCCGCTCGGTGCGGTACCGCTCGGCCAGCCCCGTGCGCGAGCAGTACTCCATGACGAGGTACGGACGCCCGTCCGAGGCGATGTCCGCCTGGTACACGGTCACGATCGACGGGTGGTGCGAGAGCTGGGCCATGAGGTTGGCCTCGGTCTGGAACCGCTCGCGCACCTCGTCGTCCAGGCTTCCGGCGAGCAGGACCTTGACCGCCACGTCACGGCGCGGCAGCTCCTGCCGGTACAGGAACACGTCGGCGAACCCGCCCAGCCCGAGCGTACGGACGTGGGCGTACCCCGGCAGGACCGGGGGCGCCGAGGCCTCGCGCCGCGCCGTCACCGGTCGTGCCCCGTCGCGCGGACTGACATGCGGGAAGTCATCCGGGTGCCGTCACCGGTCCCCGGCATCGGGCGCGAACGTGACGGTGAAGGTCACGCCGTCGCCGAGGTCCACGACCTCGCCCTCCACGACGACGCTCGGCTCGCCCGGGTGCAGGCGCCGCGCGCCCTCGCCCTGCCGCGAGACGTGCACGCCGTTGGTCGAGTGCAGGTCGGTGACGAGCACGTGCTCACCCTCGGCGCGCACCTCGGCGTGGGTGCGTGAGATGTCCTGCTGCGGGCTCGGCACCGCGACCAGGCGCGGCAGCTCGCGGTTGGTGACCCGGGCGACCTGGGGGGCACGCCCCAGCAGGACGGTCCGGTCGAGGCTCACCTCGACGCCCGTCGACAGCAGCAGACGCGGCGCGTGCGCAGCAGCGTCCGGCGCCGGCACCGCGAACGGGCCGGGCGTCTGGCCCTCCTGCCACTGCGAGGCCCACGCGGGCAGCTGCTCACGGATCTGAGCGAGGTCGGACGACAGGATGGTCAGGCCGTCGTGGTCGTCGGGCGAGGCCGGGCCCACGAGCGTGCGCACACCCTCGACGGTGGACTCGACGTCCGCCTCGGGCGCGCTGAGAGCGACGAGCGCCGGGACGGGCTCACGCTCGTCGACCCGCACCGGGTCGACGGCCGTGAGGTCGGCGGGCGCCGGATCGGGCAGCACGGGCTCGGGCAGCACCGGCTCCGGCACCACGGACTCCGGCAGCACCGGCTCGGGCAGCACCGGCTCCGGCAGCACCGGCTCGGGCAGCACCGGCTCCGGCAGCACCGGCTCCGGCACTACGGACTCCGGCAGCACCGGCTCCGGCACTACGGACTCCGGCAGCACCGGTGCCGGCAGCACGGGCTCGGGCAGCACGTCGCCCTCGGGCGTATGCTCGGCCGCCGACGTCGGGTCGCCCCCAGGCGCCGGGTCGGCCTCGGCGAGCTGGTCGAGCGACGTCCGCGGACCGGGCGCGTCCACGGAGCCCGCACCCGGCGGGGGCAGCACCAGGTCGGGCACGTCGGGCACAGCCTCCGCGGCGGGCCCCCCGGGCGAGGGGAGGTCGGCGGGCACCTCGTCGGCCGCGTCCTCGACCAGGTCCTGGCCGTCGACGAGCACGACCCGCAGCGCGGATGCCGGCGCGACGCCGTCGCCGAGCGGCAACGCGCCCTCGGCCGGCGGGGCGTCGTCGGTGACGAGCCGTACGGAGACCACGTCGTCGAAGACCTGCTCCGACCACGTGCCGACCTCACCGGCCCGGATCGTGTGCGAGCCGTTCGCCGTGGCGACCTCGGCCGTGACGTCCCCGCGCAGCGCGAGGTGCGCCCGCCCCCGCTCGACGTGCACGAGCGCGAACGGCGGCAGGCCGCCGAAGCCGTTGCGCGCCAGCACCACGAGCCCCGCGAGCAGGCCGTCCGTCGAGGCCTCCCACAGCGCACGCGCGGTCGCCGGGGCCGCGGTGGGCCCGAGGAGCGCGACGAACCCCGGCCGCGAGACCGCGGACCAGGCGCCGGGCAGGTACTCGGGGACGCTCATGACGTGACCTCCTTGGACGACGCGTCGACGCTGGGGTGCAACGCGGACGCGGACGATCGGCGGGTGCGGGGCACCGTCGCACCGTGCAGCATCTCGTCCCACAGGTGGGGACCGAGCTGAGAACCGGCGCGCGGGACGGTGATGTGGACGTCGTCGAGCGCGCCCACCGACGTGGCCACGTCGACGACGACCGCGCTGACGTTGTCGCGGGCGCCCGCGTCGAGCGAGCGCCGGACGAGCTCGTTGGCGGCGTCCTGCGCATCGGCGACGTGGGCGAGCACCGCGCCGATCTCGGCGTCGGCGAGCTCGCGTGTCAGGCCGTCGGTGCAGATCAGGAGGCGGTCGTGCAGACCGGCGGGCAGCAGCCAGTAGTCGGGCTCGGGTTGGTCCCCGGTGCCGAGCGCACGCGTCAGCACGTGGCGCTCGGGGTGGGTGTCGGCGTCCGCGGCCTCGATCCGCCCCTCGTCGAGCAGCTCCTGGACCACCGAATGGTCGACGCTGACCTGCTCGAGGCAGTCCTCGGCCCAGCGGTACACGCGCGAGTCGCCGACGTTGAAGACGAGCCAGTACGCGGTGTCGTCGTGCACGGTGACCGCGACGCCCGCGACCGTCGTGCCGCCCTGGCGGCCGCCGGTGAACTCGCCGCGGATGCGCGCCGAGGTGCGCGAGAAGCACGCGTGGATGTCGTCGGCGGTCGCCGCGGCCTGGCCCGCGAGCTGCGCGAACTCCTCCACGACGATCCGGCTCGCGAGGTCGCCCGCGTCGTGACCGCCCATGCCGTCGGCGACGAGGAAGACCGGTGGGTACGCGAGGAGAGCGTCCTCGTTGACCTCGCGGACGAGCCCGCGGTCGGTGGCCGAGCCCCACGACGTGCGCACGTGCCCTCCTCTCGTCGTCCGGTCCGCGGCGGTGCGCCCGCGGCGGCTTCCACATGGTGCCTCACGCCCCTGGACCTCGGGCAACGAACGTCCGAAGTGCGGCCGATCGTCCCGCTCGCCCTGATCGCTCGCCGCATCCTAGATGCCGAGCTGGTAGACCCCCCAGTAGGCGAGGATGACGAGGAGCACCACGGACGCGGCGACGACCACGACGAGCGCGACCGTGCGTGCCGCTCCGGGAGCGATCGGGATGCCTCGGGCCTGGTTGCGCCTCATCGAGCGGGACAGCAGCACCGCGGCGACGACGACGAGGAACCCGACCACGCGGACGGCGATCCACGCGCCCGTGACGACCAGCCCGTTGCTGGTGTAGTCCAGCGCGAGCCGGGCGACCGCCAGGATGTACCAGGCGAACCCCACGACCGTGACGACCACGCCGAGCCCCAGCGCAGCGGCCCAGCGCGCCACGCCCGGCGCGAACCGGCGCATCGGCACCGCGTCGCGGCCGCGACGGCGCACGGCGAGCGCCTCCGCCCCGCGTGCGACGGGTGCGACGAGACCCGCGAGGAGCACGACGACGCACGACGCGATGAACGTCACCGCCACCACGTCGCCGTCGTGCAGCCAGCGCGGCTCCGGCACCGGTGTCGCGAGGAACGTCTGGCTCGGCTGGTCGCCCGCGACCTTGGGCGCGGCACCCGCCGTCTCGGGGAGCCCGACGACCCACCCGGTCATGTCCCGCAGGAACACGGGCGAGATCTCACCGTCGACCCGCAGCCCGTGCGTGGCGCCCTCGTAGTAGCGCACCGTCACGTCCGTGTTGCCCGCGATCGCGGCGTCGCGGATCACCTGCATGGCGCCCTGCACGATCGGCATCGAGGAGTCGGCCGTGCCGTAGACCATGAGCACGGGCTGCGTCATGCGCCGCTGGTAGGACGTCACGTCGAAGTCCACGTACTCGAAGCCACCGCCCGGGATCGCCATGCCGACGGCACGAGGGATCGCTCGGAACACGCCGTGCGGGACCCCGGTGGCGCGCAGGTAGTTGTCCGCCGCGAACGCCGCCTGCTGGCGCGGCGGCACGACGGGCGCCGAGACGAGCACGACGAACTCGATCGTGGGGTCCTGCGCGGCCATGACCGGCGCGATCCAGGCGCCCTCGCTCTCGGCGTACACCCCGACCCGGTCGGGGTCGACGCTCGGGAGCTCGCGCAGCAGGGCGACGGAGCGGGCGTAGTCGCCGGCCATCTCGACGTAGTCCCGGTGCCGCAGCGTGTACGTGTCCAGCCGCTTGTCCGGCACCAGGGTCACGACGCCGGCCTCGGCGAGCGCACGGGCCTGCTCGTGGAACGCGTCGCGGTACGTGCCCGTCCCCGCACCGTGCACGAAGACGACGCCCCGAGCGGGTCCCGACAGCCCGACCGGCTCGTTGAGCTGCGCCTGGACGCTGGCTCCGTCGAGCTCGACCGTGACGACGCTCTGCCGCACCTCGTGGTGCTCGAGCGGGGGCGCGTTCCCGATCGCGGTGTCCGCCGTCTCGACCGCGAGCGGGTCGGCCAGGGGGACGGGGTCCCACTGCGGGCCCATGAGCGCGCCGAGGACCGCCAGGACGACGGCCCCCAGCACGGTGCTCGCGAGCACCCGGTACGGGCCCGTCAGCCGGTGCTCGGCCCGCCGGTCACGTCTCGGCGCGCGTGCGTCCTGCCCTGCGGCCTCGCTGCCGGCGCTCAGAATCCGAGCCTTCCGAGCTGCTTCGGGTCCCGCTGCCAGTCCTTGGCGACCTTGACGTGCAGGTCCAGGTAGACCCGTGCGCCGAGCAGGGCCTCGATGCCGCGTCGCGCCTCGCTGCCCACGTCGCGCAGTCGTGCGCCGCCGCGCCCGATCACGATGGCCTTCTGGCTGTCCCGCTCGACGTACAGGTTGACCCGCACGTCCAGGATGGGCGTGCCGTCGCGCGAGGGCTGCTCACGCGGCACGATCTCCTCCACGACGACCGCGAGCGAGTGCGGCAGCTCGTCACGCACGCCCTCGAGCGCCGCCTCGCGGACCAGCTCGGCGACCATGACCTCCTCGGGCTCGTCCGTGAGC
The DNA here is from genome assembly GCA_023432565.1 of Actinomycetes bacterium. Classification (GTDB taxonomy): domain Bacteria; phylum Actinomycetota; class Actinomycetes; order Actinomycetales; family Cellulomonadaceae; genus Cellulomonas. The sequence goes on from JAEYUL010000008.1 coordinate 17,356, forward strand.
TCTCCGGCGGGGTACAGCGGGGGTCCGACGGGCAGGTGCGAGACCAGCACGTCGGCCACGACCCCGACCTGGTAGCCGTCGACCGCCGAGACCGGCACGATGTCGGCCCAGTCCCCCAGCGCCTGGACGGCGAGCAGCTGCTCGGCCAGTCGCTGCCGGGACACCAGGTCCGCCTTGGTCACGATCGCGACGACCGGCGTGCCGCGACCGTCGCGGGCCAGCTCGGTCAGCTGCTCGGCGATGAACCGGTCGCCCGGGCCCACCTTCTGGTCGGCGGGCAGGCAGAACCCCACGACGTCGACCTCGGTGAGCGTGCCCTTGACCAGGTCGTTGAGGCGCTCGCCGAGGAGCGTGCGCGGCCGGTGCAACCCCGGCGTGTCGACCAGCACGAGCTGCGCGTCGTCGCGGTGCACGATGCCCCGGATCGTGTGCCGTGTGGTCTGCGGCCGCCCGGACGTGATCGCGACCTTCTGGCCGACGAGCGCGTTCGTGAGCGTGGACTTGCCCGCGTTGGGCCGTCCGACGAAGCACGCGAAGCCGGAGCGGAACTCGCCCGCGGCGCTGGTGGTGGTCTGGCTCATCGGGCCGCTCCGTGGTCGTCGTCGTCCTGGTCGTCGGGGGCGACGCGGTTGACGAGCACGGTCGCCAGGCGCCGCCGGCGCCCCTCGACGCGCTCGGCCACCAGGTGCAGCCCGTGGATCTCGCCGGCCGATCCCGGCAGAGGCACCTTGCCGAGCGCCTTGGCGAGCAGCCCACCCGCGGAGTCGACGTCCTCGTCGTCGACCTCGAGCCCGAACAGCTCACCCAGCTCGTCGCGGCCCAGCCGTGCGGGCACGCGGAAGACTCCGTCACCGAGGTCCTCGACCGCGGGCGCGCTCGGGTCGTGCTCGTCGGTCAACTCGCCGACGATCTCCTCGATGGCGTCCTCCATGGTCACCAGGCCCGCGATGCCGCCGTACTCGTCGACCACCATCGCCAGGTGCGAGGACCCCGCCTGCAGGTCGCGTAGCAGGTCGTCGACCGGCTTGGACTCGGGGACGAACACCGGACGTCGCGCGAGCGAGGACGCCGGCGCGTCGAGCGCGTCCGGCGCTCCGGCGGCACCAGCGGCGGCGATCGGGATCTGCCGGACGATGTCCTTGAGGTACAGCACGCCGCGCAGGTCGTCGACGGACTCCCCCACGACCGGCACGCGCGAGAACCCCGAGCGCAGCAGCAGTGCGAGCGCCTTGCGCAGCGGCGTGTCGGCGTGGGTGGTGACCATGTCCGTGCGCGGCACCATGACCTCGCGCGTGAGCGTGCCGCCGAGCTCGAGCACCGAGCGGAACAGCTCGCGGTCGTCGTCCTCGATCGCGTCGGACTCGCTCACGCGCTGCACCATGTCCCGCAGCTCGTCCTCGTCGTCGTCGCCGACGCCGCGCGCGGCCGCGCTGCTGCGCGCAACCGGCCCCGCGAGCACCTTCGCCGCCGTGAGCAGGCGGGAGAGCGCAGTCAGGACGCGGACGGGGTTGCGACGCCCGATCGTGCGCGGGCTCACGCGCACCAGCAGGTACGCGACGATCACGCTGAGCGCGAGGCCGCCGAGCAGCACGCCCCACCAGGGCAGGTCGCTCGCCGCGACGACGATCGTGAGGCAGACGGTCGCGAGCATCTCGGCGACGAGCCGGAAGAACGCCGCGGCCGACGCGGTGCGCTGCGGGTGCTCGACGAGCGCCTGGACGCGGGCGGCGGCGGCGTGGCGCTGCGCGACGAGCTCGGTGACAGCCGCACGCGTGACGCGCACGACCGCGACCTCGCCCGCCGAGAGCGCCGCGGCCAGCACCGTGCCCAGGACCGCGACGGCGACGAGCAACCCGACCGGGACGTCGTTCACCGGCCGGCCAGGAAGGTCAGCAGCAGCCGGCGCTGGAGGGCGAACATCTCCTTCTCCTCCTCCGGCTCGGCGTGGTCGAACCCGAGCAGGTGCAGGATCCCGTGCGTCGTGAGCAGCAGGAGCTCCTCAGCGGTCGAGTGACCGGCCGCGGCGGCCTGCTGCGCGGCGACCTCGGGGCACAGGACCACGTCACCGAGGAGGCCGGGGGGCGTCACCTCGCCGTCTCGCCCCGGACGCAGCTCGTCCATGGGGAAGGACAGCACGTCCGTGGGACCGGGCTCGTCCATCCACTTGACGTGCAGCTCGGTCATCACCTGGGTGTCGACGAGCATGATCGACAGGTCCGTCTGCGGGTGCACGTGCATCTCGTCGAGCACATAGCGCGCCAGGGCCGCGAACTCGGCCTCGTCGACCGCGTGGTCCGACTCGTTGTTGACCTCGATGCTCATCGGCGGCCCGTGCTCCCGTTCTCGTCCCAGCGCGCGTACGCGTCGATGATGTCGCTGACCAGGCGGTGCCGGACCACGTCCGACGAGCTCAGCCGGCAGAACGCGACGTCCTCGACGTCGCCGAGGATGCGTTCGACGACCCGCAGCCCCGACGTCGTCCCCGACGGCAGGTCCACCTGCGTCACGTCACCCGTGACGACGACCTTGCTGCCGAACCCGAGACGCGTGAGGAACATCTTCATCTGCTCGACGGAGGTGTTCTGCGCCTCGTCGAGGATGATGAACGAGTCGTTCAGCGTGCGTCCCCGCATGTAGGCCAGGGGTGCGACCTCGACCGTGCCCGCCTCGAGCAGCCGCGGTATGGACTCCGGGTCCACCATGTCGTGCAGCGCGTCGTACAGCGGGCGCAGGTACGGGTCGATCTTCTCCGCGAGCGTGCCGGGCAGGAACCCGAGCCGCTCGCCGGCCTCGACGGCCGGACGCGTCAGGACGATCCGGTTCACCCGGCGGTCGTTGAGCGCCTGGACGGCCTTCGCCATCGCGAGGTACGTCTTGCCGGTCCCCGCCGGGCCGATGCCGAACGTCACCGTGTGGCGGTCGATCGCGTCGACGTACTCCTTCTGCCCCGCCGTCTTCGGCCGGATCGTGCGGCCACGCGTGGACAGGATGTTGAACGTCAGGATGTCGGCGGGACGCGCGTGCGAGCCGGCCGTGAGCATGCCGACGGTGCGGCGCACCACGTCCGGCGTCAGCGGAGTGCCCGCCGAGGTCATCTCGACCAGCTCGTCGACGAGCCTGGTCAGCAGCGCGACATCACCTGCCGGACCGGCCAGCCGGACCTCGTTGCCTCGCACGTGCACGTCGACGCCGGAGAAGCCCGCCTCGATCTCCCGCAGGACCTCGTCGCGCAGGCCGAGGAGCTCGACCATCGAGACGTCTGCCGGGACCGAGATGCGGTGCTCGACGCGTGCGGGTGCACCGGTGCGCGGTGCGGGGTTCGTGTCGGCCATGTGCTCGGCGTGCGCCGTCGCTCCTTCGTCGCTGCGGTCTCGGCCTTCATCCTACGTGGCGACGCGGCGGCCGCTCCCGGCGTCGGGAGCGGCCCCGCCGGAGCGTGCTCGGCGGCCCGCGTCGGCGTCCCCGGACGTTGGTCCCGTGGAAGTGTCCACGGCACAGGACGAGACTGGAAGCGCCCGCCGGGCAACGGCGCCGGGTGGGCAGCGCGGCCGGGCAACGGGGCCTGGTCGAACACCGTGGAGGTGGACGTGGCCGGCTACGTATGGGACTTCAGCGAAGGTGACAAGGACGCCAAGGACCTCCTGGGCGGCAAGGGTGCAGGCCTGGCGGAGATGACCCGCCTCGGGCTCCCCGTTCCCCCGGGGTTCACGATCACGACGCAGGCATGCCGCGAGTACATGCGCGACGGCGAGGTGCCGCCGGAGCTGCGCGTCGAGGTCACCATGGCGATGCGCAGGCTCGAGGACGCGATGCACCGGCACTTCGGCGACCCCGCCGACCCGCTGCTCGTCTCGGTCCGCTCGGGTGCGAAGTTCTCGATGCCCGGGATGATGGAGACCGTCCTCGACGTCGGGCTCAACGACCTGACGGTGCACGGCCTGGCGGCGTTCACCGGTGACGAGCGGTTCGCGTGGGACTCCTACCGCCGCCTGGTACAGATGTTCGGGCGCACCGTGCTCGGCATCCCGGGCGAGGAGTTCTCCGACGCTCTCGACAAGGCGAAGGCGGCGCGCGGGGTCACCTCCGACGTCGACCTCGGCACCGACGACCTGCGCGACCTCGTCGGCACCTACAAGGACATCGTGCGCGAGCAGACCGGCCGGGAGTTCCCGCAGTCGCCGCGCGAGCAGCTCGACCTCGCGATCACCGCGGTCTTCAACTCGTGGAACACCGAGCGCGCGCGCCTCTACCGCCGTCAGGAGCGCATCTCCGACGACCTGGGCACCGCCGTCAACGTGTGCGCGATGGTCTTCGGGAACCTCGGCCCCACGTCGGGCACGGGCGTGGCGTTCACGCGCGACCCCGCGACGGGCCGCTCGGGCGTCTACGGCGACTACCTCGCCAACGCCCAGGGCGAGGACGTCGTGGCCGGCATCCGCAACACCTCGGGTCTCACCGAGCTGGAGCGCCTCGACCCCGAGGCGTACGCGGACCTGCGCACGGCCATGCGTCGCCTCGAGACCCACTACCGCGACCTGTGCGACATCGAGTTCACGGTCGAGCGCGGCAAGCTGTGGATGCTGCAGACGCGCGTCGGCAAGCGCACCGCGCCCGCGGCGTTCCGCGTCGCCGTGCAGCTCGTCGACGAGCACCTCATCACGATGGACGAGGCGCTCGACCGGGTGACCGGCGCCCAGCTGTCCCAGCTGCTGTTCCCGCAGTTCGACCCGAGCGGCGAGCGTGAGCTGATCGCCAAGGGCATGGCGGCCTCCCCCGGCGCCGCCGTGGGCATGGCGGTGTTCGACGCCGAGACCGCGCAGCGGTGGGCGGCGGACGGCAAGGACGTCATCCTCGTGCGGCGCGAGACCAACCCCGACGACCTCGGCGGCATGATCGCCTCGGTCGGGGTGCTCACGGCGCGCGGCGGCAAGACGTCGCACGCCGCGGTCGTGGCGCGTGGCATGGGCCGCACGTGCGTCGTCGGCGCCGAGCAGCTCGACATCGACCCCGTGATGCGCAGCATGAAGGTGGCCAGCCGCACGATCCACGAGGGCGAGGTCATCGCCATCGACGGCACGACCGGCGAGATCTTCCTCGGCTCGGTGCCGGTGCGCCCCTCGCCCGTGAGCCGCTACCTCGAGGACGGCCTCGAGGTCGCCATGGCCGAGGCGCCCGACGAGGAGACGCGTGAGCTCGTCGTGGCGGTCGACCGCATCCTGCAGCACTCCGACTCGGTGCGACGCCTGCGGGTGCGGGCCAACGCCGACACCCCCGAGGACGCCGAGCGGGCACGTCGGCTCGGGGCCCAGGGCATCGGCCTGTGCCGCACCGAGCACATGTTCCTCGGCGAGCGGCGCCTGCTCGTGGAGCGGGTCGTGCTGGCGACGACCGACGAGGAGCGCCAGGCGGCGCTGGACGCCCTGCTGCCGGTGCAGCGCGAGGACTTCGTGGGCATCCTGCGCGAGATGAACGGGCTGCCGACGACGATCCGTCTGCTCGACCCGCCGCTGCACGAGTTCCTGCCCGACCTGACCGAGCTCTCGGTCAAGGTCGCGCTGGCCGAGGCCAACGGCGAGGTCGACCCGCACGACGTCACGCTGCTCACGGCGGTCCGCCGGATGCACGAGGCCAACCCGATGCTCGGCCTGCGCGGCGTGCGGCTCGGGCTCGTCATCCCCGGCCTGTTCGCGCTGCAGATCCGCGCGGTCTGCGAGGCGGCGGCACGCCTGATGACCGAGGGCTTCGACCCGCGGCCGGAGATCATGGTCCCGCTGGTCGGCTCCGTGCAGGAGCTGCGGCTCGTGCGCGAGGAGGCCCTGCGCATCATGGCCGACGTCGCGGCCGAGACCGGCCAGGAGCTCGACCTCCCGGTCGGCTGCATGGTCGAGCTGCCGCGTGCGGCGCTCACGGCCGACCGTCTGGCCACCGAGGCGCAGTTCTTCTCGTTCGGCACCAACGACCTGACGCAGACCACGTGGGGCTTCTCGCGTGACGACGTCGAGGGTGCGTTCTTCGCGCAGTACACGGCGAACGGCGTGCTGGCGGTCTCCCCCTTCGAGACGATCGACCAGCGCGGCGTCGGACGCCTCGTGAAGATCGCGGTCGAGGAGGGCCGGTCGGTCCGTCCGGACCTGCACCTCGGTGTGTGCGGCGAGCACGGCGGCGACCCGGAGAGCATCCGGTTCTTCCACGCGGTCGGCCTGGACTACGTGTCCTGCAGCCCGTTCCGCGTGCCGGTCGCCCGGCTGGAGGCGGGACGCGCGGCGGTCACGTCGAGCGCCGACACCCGCTGACGAGACGGCCCGCCGGCGTTCACCCTCCTGGCGCCCGGCGGGTCACGACCTGGGCCCGGTCCGCGAGTCGACCTCGCGGGCCGGGCCCGTCCGTGCGTGGGCTACCAGCGACCGAGCCGCGTGGCGAGCAACGTCAGCGCGACCGGTCCGGCGGTCGAGGTGCGCAGCACGTGCGGGCCGAGCCGCACCGCGCTCGCCCCGGCCTCGGTCAGCCGTGCGAGCTCGTCGTCGCTGATGCCGCCCTCCGGGCCGACGACGACGAGCACCTCGCCGGTCTGCGGGAGCGACGCCTGCGCGAGCGGGGCGGTCGCGCGCTCGTGCAGCACCAGGACGGCACCTCCGGCGGCGACCACCTCGCGCGCGCGGGCTGCCAGCCGCGTGGAGTCCAGCGCGTGCTCGACGTCGGGGACCCACGCCCGGCGCGACTGCTTCGCCGCGGTCCGCACCGTCCCGAGCCAGCGTGCGCGCGACTTGGCGGCGCGCTCACCACGCCAGACGACGATCGAGCGGTCGGCCTGCCACGGCACGACCGCGTCGACACCGACCTCGGTCGCGGCCTCGATCGCGAGCTCGTCGCGATCGCCCTTCGCCAGGGCCTGCACGAGCACGAGCCGCACGTCCGGCACGGGCTCGCGCACGACGTCCTGGGCGCGCACGTCGACTCCGTCCGGGCCGACGGCGGCGACCACACCCACCAGCCGCACCCCGCACGTGTCGACGACGTCGACCCGCTCGCCCTGCGCGCGCCGCTGCACGACACCGGCGTGGCGGCCTTCGGTGCCGTCGAGCCGGAACACGTCACCCGGGGCCACGTCGTCGAGCCGGCCGGGCTCGACCAGGAAGACCGGTGCCGTCACGTCAGCGTCCGGCGAGCTTGTCGCGCAGCTTGCCGAAGACCCCCTGGTGGGCGGCCGCCAGGCGGGCGTCGGGACGCTCCTCGCCGCGCAGCGCGGCCAGGCGCCGCAGCAGCTCGGCCTGCTCGTCGTCGAGGCCCGTCGGGACCGTGACGTCGACGTGCACGTGCAGGTCTCCCCGACCGCCCACGTGCAGGTGCCCGACCCCCAGACCCTTGAGGGTCACGACCTGGTCGGGCTGCGTCCCGGGCCGCAGGTCGACCTCCTGCGGGCCGTCCAGGGTCTCGAGCGTCAGCACCGTCCCGAGAGCGGCGGCGGTCATCGGCACCGAGAGCGTCGCGTGCAGGTCGTCGCCGTCGCGCTGGAAGACCTCGTGCCGACGCTCGCGCACCTCGAGGTACACGTCGCCCGCGGGACCGCCGGCCGGGCCGACCTCGCCCTGGCCCGTGAGCTTGATCCTGGTGCCGGTGTCGACCCCCGCCGGGACGTCCACCGCGAGCGTGCGACGCGAGCGCACGCGCCCCTCACCGGCGCACTCGGTGCACGGCTCGGGGATCGTGGAGCCGAATCCGCGGCACGCCGCGCACGGCTGGTTCGTCATGACCTGACCGAGGAAGGACCGCGCGACGCGCTGCACGGTGCCCCGGCCGTGGCAGACCTCGCACGTGCGCGGCGCCGTGCCGGGACGGCAGCAGGAACCCTGACACGTCGGGCACAGGACCGCGGTGTCGACCGTCACCTCGCGGTGCACCCCGAACGTCACCTCGGCGAGGTCGAGGTCGAGCCGGACGAGAGCGTCCTGGCCGCGCCGCGAGCGCGGGATGGGACCGCGCTGTGCCGAGGCACCTGTCGCGGCACCGAAGAACGTCTCGAAGATGTCCTGGAAACCGAAGCCGCCGCCCATGCCGCCGCCGGGCGACGACGGGTCCGCGCCGAGGTCGTACGCGCGGCGCTTCTCGGGGTTGCCGAGCACCTCGTAGGCGCGCGAGACGTCCTTGAACCGCGCCTCGGCCGCGGGATCGTCACCCGCGACGTCCGGGTGGTGCTCACGGGCGAGCCGGCGATAGGCCTTCTTGATCTGCTCGGGCGTCGCGTCGCGCGCGACGCCGAGGATCTCGTAGTAGTCGTTGCTCACGAGGTGGTGTGCTCGCTTCCTGGCGGGCTCGTCGGTCGGTCCCGACGCCACGGCGTCGGGTCGTGCGTCGGGTCGTGCGTCGCCTCTGACGTGCTGGAGCGCCGGCGACGCGGTGGAGGTGTCGGGCGGCTCACCCGGCGAGGATCCGGGTGAGGTAGCGGGCCACGGCGCGCACCGAGGCCATGGTCGCGGGATAGTCCATGCGCGTCGGGCCGATGGCGCCGACGCGCGCGATCGACGCGCCGCCCTCGTCGCCGTACCCGCTCGTCACGAAGCTCGTGCCGACGAGCCCGTCGTGCTTGGTCTCGTGCCCGATCCGCACCGAGACCGTGGCGCTGTCCTCCGCCATGTCGGACAGCAGCCGCATGAGCACGACCTGCTCCTCGAGCGCCTCGAGCACGGGCCCGAGGCTGCGCGCGAAGTCGTCCTTGCTGCGGGCGAGGTTCGCCGTGCCCGCGAGCACGACGCGCTCCTCGCTCTCCTGGGTGAGCGTCTCCTCGACCAGGGTCACGACGCGTCGCAGCAGCGACAGGTCGTCGGCGGAGTACTGGTCGGCGAGGTCGTCGACGAGGCCCGCCAGCTCGGCGACGCGGCGACCCGCCACACGGGCGTTGACGGTGGCGCGCAGCTGCGCGACGACGACCTCGTCCAGGTCGCGCGACGCCTCGAGCGTGCGCTGCTCGACCCGGCCCGTGTCGGTGATGAGCACCACGAGCAGGTGCCGCTGGCCCACGGGCACGAGCTCGACGTGCCGCAGCGTCGAACGACGCAGCGAGGGGTACTGCACGACGGCGACCTGGTGCGTGAGCTGCGCGAGCAGCCGCACCGAGCGATCCACCACGTCGTCGAGGTCGACGGCATCCTCGAGGAACGCGCTGATCGCACGCTTCTCGGGAGCGGACAGCGGCTTGACGGTCGTGAGGCGGTCGACGAAGACCCGGTACCCCTTGTCGGTCGGGATGCGACCCGCCGAGGTGTGGGGCTGGGCGATGTACCCGGAGTCCTCGAGCGCGGCCATGTCGTTGCGGATGGTCGCCGAGGAGACCCCGAGCGCGTGCCGCTCGACCAGCGCGCGCGAGCCGACGGGCTCGCTCGTGGCGACGTAGTCCTCGACGATCGCGCGCAGCACCTCCATCCGCCGCTCGTCGCTCATGCCCGTCTCCGCCCTCCCCTTCACTCCCGGTGTGCTTCGCGTCCTCCGCGTGTCACGAGTAGCACTCACCACCGCGGAGTGCCAATCGTACGCCGCGCGCGTCAGGTTCCGGCCGAACGCTGTGCCGCGCCCCCTAGGGTGACGGGGCGACGAACGGAGGTCGAGATGGATCGGTACGGCAACGACGTGCTCGCGGGGGGTGGACGTGCCCCGCACCACCGCGCGCCGCGGGTGTCGCGCCCCGTCCAGGCCGAGCGCGGCCTCGTCGTGGAGGAGGTCACGACCGGCTGGGTCGGCGCCGTCGTCCGCGTCGAGAAGTCCGGCGGGCAGCACGTCGTCGTCCTCGAGGACCGGCGCGGTCGTACGCGCACGTTCCCGCTCGGCCCGGGCTTCTGGGTCGACGGCGAGCCCGTCGTGCTGACCCCTCCCGTGACGTCGCGCGCCCCGCAGCCGACCGAGCGCACCGCCTCGGGCTCGCGGGCCGTCCACGGGCAACGCGCCCGCGTCGCCCGCGGGAGCCGGATCTGGGTCGAGGGCAAGCACGACGCCGAGCTCGTCGAGAAGGTCTGGGGCGACGACCTGCGCGTCGAGGGCGTGGTCGTCGAGCTCCTCCAGGGCGTCGACCACCTCGTCGAGGAGATCCGGGACTTCGCGCCGACCGCCGAGCGGCGCGTCGGTGTGCTCGTCGACCACCTCGTGCCGGGCTCGAAGGAGGAGCGCATCGCCGCCGAGGCGCTGCGCGCCGCGCCGCCCGGCACCGTGCTCGTGCTCGGGCACCCGTACGTCGACGTCTGGCAGGCGGTGCGCCCCGAGCGGCTCGGCCTGTCCGCGTGGCCGACGATCGAGCGCGGCACCGAGTGGAAGCTCGGCATCCTGCGCGAGCTCGGGTGGCCGGCCGACGACCAGGCGGACGTCGCCCAGGCCTGGAAGCGCATCCTGCGGTCGGTGCGCACGTACGCCGACCTCGAGCCGTCGCTGCTCGGCCGGGTCGAGGAGCTCATCGACTTCGTCACGGCCTGAGCCTGTGCGGCGACCAGTGGCCCGCTGGACGCGGGGCCGCTGGTCGCCGGACGTCAGACCGCGCCGTCAGACCGCGGGGACCGGGACCTCGCCGAGGAGCCGGCGGTAGAAGTACGCAGCGGCCAGGAGCGCGACCGGGATCGCGACGATCAGTCCCACGAAGCACACGAGCGCACCCGCGACGATGACGGCGTACGTGAGCAGCAGGAACAGGATCGTCTGGCCGAGGTTGTTGCGCACGAGCGCGACGCTGGCCTTCAGCGCGTCGATGGGCGACAGGTTCTTGTCGATCACGAAGTAGAGCGTGAAGAACACGAACATGCTCACGGCGACGGCGACGAGCCAGCCCAGCACCGGGATCCACGAGACGAGCGACACGACGAGGTTGATCGCCGCGAGCAGCAGGACCGTGAGGATGATCGGCCCGCCGCCCGAGAAGTCGAAGAAGTCCGCGAGAGTGGCGCGCGCACCGCGCGTCGTCTTGAGCGACGCCCGGACGAAGACCGCCTGGACGAGCCCCGCCAGCAGCGCGGAGACCGTGCTCACCAGGACGAGACCGCCCGAGAAGCGGATGTCGTCGCTGCCGGTGGCCACCCCGTCGTCGTACATCGGCACGAACGACGAGATCCCGCCGAGCACCAGCACGAGCAGGAGCTCGAGGACGCCGACGATCACGAGCCAGATCAGTCCGGCCGCGACGAACACTCCACCGTTGGCGGTGAACTTCTTCCACCCCCAGGAGAAGGCCTCGCCGATGGGCGACGGCGCGGCGGACCCGCCGTAGGCCGCAGTGGGCGGCGGGTAGCCACCGGCCGGCGGCGGATACCCACCAGCCGGAGGCGGGTAGCCACCCGCAGGCGGCCCACCGGCCGGAGGCGGATACCCACCAGCCGGAGGCGGGTAGCCACCCGCAGGCGGCCCACCGGCCGGAGGCGGGTAGCCGCCCGCAGGTGGCGGATACCCACCAGCCGGCGGCGGATACCCACCCGCAGGCGGCGGGTACGCACCAGGGGGTGGCGGGGAGGCGCCGGCCTCGGGCGCTGCGCCGGGCGCGCCGACGGGCGGCGCCGCTGGCTGCTGCGGTGCGGCGGGATCGACCGGTGCGGCGGGTTGGGCCGGTGCGGCAGGCTCCGGCGGCGTCGGGTCCTGCGGGCCGGCCGGCGTCGCGGGAGGTTCGGGCGGTTGCGGTGCCCCGCCGACGGCGGGCTCCGCGTCCTCGTCCTCCGGTCGCGGCGTGTTCTCGCTCATGCGTCTCCCTCGGGCATAGGTCGGGGCCCCTTCGCCCATTGGTAGTGCACCAAGGGCACTTCCGCACGTCAGGGGCGGATGGCGGCAACCCGTGGACGGCGCGACCCACTACCCTGCCACCTGGCACGACTCGAGTGCCGACCACTACAGGAGGGAACCACCGTGAGCACGACGCCCCCGAACGGCGGCCAGGGCTGGGACGCGGCACCCCCGCCCCCCGCGTACAACGCGCCGCAGCCGCTGCGACCGGACGAGGAGAAGACCTGGGCGATCCTGTCCCACCTCCTGCCGTTCCTGTTCTCGTTCCTCGCCCCGCTGGTGATCTGGCTGGTGTTCAAGGGCCGCGGCGCGTACCTCGAGAACCAGGCCAAGGAGTCGCTCAACTTCCAGCTCACGCTGCTGATCGTCTCGATCGTCGGCGCCATCCTGACGCTCGTGATCGTGGGCGTCTTCGTCCTCATCGCGGCCGGCATCGGCGCGGTCGTCCTGCAGATCATGGCCGCCGTGGCCGCCAGCAAGTTCGAGTGGTACCGCTACCCGGTCTCGATCCGCTTCATCAAGTAGCACCGCTCACCGCGGAGCGCTCCGTCCAGGCGACGCCTGGTGGTCGCGGAGCGCGCTGCCCGTCGGTCAGCACGGGGCCGCGGCGAGGTCCGAGAAGTCGGAGCCCTCGCCGCGGCCCCGTCGCCGTGCGGGCCTCAGGCGCCGAAGCCCGCCAGCGTGCGCACGACGAGGTCGGCGAGCAGTCGTCCACGGCGCGTGAGCACGAGCCGGCGCCCGGTCAGCAGCGCGCGACCGTCGACGAGGCCGTCCGCGACGAGCGCCGCGACGCGGGGCCGCTCGTCGCGGGTCAGCTCCTGCACCGGCATCCCCTCGGCGAGCCGGACGTGCAGCATCAGCCGCTCGAGCGCGGCGGCCTCGCCGTCGACCACCTCACGTCCCGCTGCCGGGCTGAGCCCCGCCTCGAGCCGCGAGGCGTAGGCGCGAGGGTGCTTGACGTTCCACCAGCGCACGCCGCCGACGTGCGAGTGGGCGCCCGGGCCGATCCCCCACCAGTCGTCGCCGCGCCAGTACGCCAGGTTGTGCCGGCACGCGTGCTGCGCGCCTCGCGCCCAGTTCGAGACCTCGTACCAGCCCAGGCCGGCCTCGGTCAGCAGGTCGTCGGCGAGCTCGTACTTGGTCGCCTGGTCGTCGGCGTCCGGCAGGACGAGCTCGCCCCGGCGCACCTGCACGGCCATGCGGGTGCCCTCCTCGACGACGAGCGCGTACGCCGAGACGTGGTCGACGCCCGTGGCCAGGGCAGCCTCCACCGAGGTCCGCCAGTCCTCCAGCGACTCCCCCGGCGTGCCGTAGATGAGGTCGAGCGAGACGTCGAGCCCCGCGTCACGCGCCCACCGCACGACGTCAGGGATGCGTGCCGGGTCGTGCGTGCGCTCGAGCGTGCGCAGCACGTGCGGCACGGCGGACTGCATCCCGAACGAGACCCGGGTGAACCCACCGGCCGCGAGCGTCGCGAGCGACTGCGGCGTCACCGAGTCCGGGTTCGCCTCGGTGGTCACCTCGGCCCCGTCGGCCAGCCCCCAGGTGTCCTCGATCGCACGGAGCATCCCGACGAGGTCGTCGGCCGGGAGCACGGTCGGCGTGCCACCGCCCACGAACACGGTGGACACCTCGCGCCGGGGCAGCGCGGCGTCGGTCAGCACGCGCGCCGCGAGGTCCACCTCGCGCCGAGCGGTCTGCGCGTACGACGCCTGGCTCGCCCCGCCGCCGAGCTCGACCGCGGTGTACGTGTTGAAGTCGCAGTAGCCGCAGCGGACCGTGCAGAACGGGACGTGCAGGTAGACGCCGAACGCACGCTCGTCGGCCCCGTGGACCACCGACGGCGGCAGGGCGCCGTCCGCGGGTGCCTCGTCGCCGTCGGGAAGAGCAGGGCTCACGCTGACGCACCCTCGAGCAGGGACGTCACTTCTTCTTGGCGTCCTTCGGTGCGGCGGCGTCCGAGGAGAGCGCAGCGATGAAGGCCTCCTGCGGCACGTCGACCCGGCCGATCGTCTTCATGCGCTTCTTGCCCTCCTTCTGCTTCTCGAGGAGCTTGCGCTTGCGGGAGATGTCACCGCCGTAGCACTTGGCCAGGACGTCCTTGCGGATCGCGCGGATCGTCTCGCGCGCGATCACCCGCGAGCCGATCGCGGCCTGGATCGGCACCTCGAACTGCTGGCGCGGGATCAGGTCCTTGAGCTTGGCCGTCATCATGACGCCGTAGGCGTAGGCCTTGTCCTTGTGCACGATGGCCGAGAACGCGTCGACCTGCTCGCCCTGCAGCAGGATGTCGACCTTGACCAGGTCGGCGACCTGCTCGCCGGTCGGCTCGTAGTCCAGGCTCGCGTAGCCGCGCGTGCGGGACTTGAGCTGGTCGAAGAAGTCGAACACGATCTCGGCCAGCGGGAGCGTGTAGCGCATCTCGACGCGGTCCTCGGACAGGTAGTCCATCCCCTGCAGGTCGCCGCGCTTGGACTGACAGAGCTCCATGATCGCGCCGATGAACTCGGCCGGCGCCAGGATCGTCGCCTTGACGACGGGCTCACGCACCTCGCGGATCTTGCCGCCCGGGAACTCCGAGGGGTTGGTCACGTGGACCTCGGTGCGGTCCTCGAGCACGACGTCGTAGACGACGTTCGGCGCGGTCGAGATCAGGTCGAGGTCGAACTCGCGCTCGAGACGCTCACGGATGATCTCCAGGTGCAGCAGGCCCAGGAAGCCGACGCGGAAGCCGAACCCGAGCGCGACCGACGTCTCGGGCTCGTAGTTGAGCGCGGCGTCGTTGAGCTTGAGCTTGTCGAGCGCGTCACGCAGGGCCGGGTAGTCCGACCCGTCGATCGGGTACAGGCCCGAGAACACCATCGGCTTGGGGTCCGAGTAGCCGCCGAGGGGCTCGTCGGCCGGCTTGCTCGCGTTGGTGACCGTGTCGCCGACCTTCGACTGCCGCACGTCCTTCACACCCGTGATGAGGTACCCGACCTCGCCGACGCCGAGGCCCTTGGTGGGCACGGGCTCGGGGCTGATGACGCCGATCTCCAGGAGCTCGTGCGTGGCCTTGGTCGACATCATCGCGATGCGCTCACGCGGGTTGAGGTTGCCGTCCACCACGCGCACGTACGTCACGACGCCGCGGTAGGTGTCGTAGACCGAGTCGAAGATCATGGCGCGCGCCGGCGCGTCCGCGTCGCCCACGGGCGGCGGCACCAGCTCGACGATCCGGTCCAGCAGGGCCTCCACGCCCAGACCCGTCTTGCCCGAGACCTTCATGACGTCAGCCGGGTCACCACCCACGAGACCGGCGAGCTCCTCCGCATACTTCTCCGGCTGCGCGGCGGGCAGGTCGATCTTGTTCAGCACGGGGATGACCTGCAGGTCGTTCTCGAGCGCGAGGTACAGGTTCGCGAGCGTCTGGGCCTCGATGCCCTGGGCCGCGTCGACGAGCAGCACGGCACCCTCGCACGCCGCGAGCGAGCGCGACACCTCGTAGGTGAAGTCCACGTGACCGGGCGTGTCGATCATGTTGAGCGCGTACGCGGTGCTCTGCCCGTCCGGGCCCGTGACCGCCCACGGCATGCGCACGGCCTGCGACTTGATCGTGATGCCGCGCTCGCGCTCGATGTCCATGCGGTCGAGGTACTGAGCCCGCATGGCGCGCGCCTCGACGACGCCCGTGAGCTGCAGCATGCGGTCCGCCAGCGTCGACTTCCCGTGGTCGATGTGGGCGATGATGCAGAAGTTGCGCAGGAGCTCGGGCGCGGTCGCGGCAGGGCGGATGCTCGCTGCGGCTGCGGCACTCGGGATCGGGGACACGCGGTGGGTGCTCCGGTTCTGGCTCTCGTCCGGGTGGACTGTGACTGACGTGGCAGGACTTCGACGACTGTCGGTCGGGCGGGACCTTCTCGATCACGACGCGCGACGCCACCATGGTCCCATGTCGCCGGCCCGCTCCGAGTCGCAGCTCGACCACCTCACCGCCCTGCGCCGCGCCCAGGACGACTTCCTCGGCTCCATCGGCGAGGTCGCCCCCGACACGCCGATCCCCTGGTGCGGGCGCTGGCGCGTGCGTCACCTCGTCGTGCACCTGGGCCGGATCCACCACTGGGCCGCGGGCCAGGCCGCCAAGCGCCAGGAGACGCCGCTCGGGCGGGGGCCGTTCGTCCTCGACGAGTTCTACGCGGCGCAGGCCCTGGAGCTGCGCGAGACGCTGGAACGGCTCGGCGACACCGAGGGCTGGACGCTCGTGGGGAACGGCCCGGCGTCGTGGTGGCGCCGTCGCCAGCTGCACGAGACGGCCGTGCACCTGTGGGACCTGCGCGCCAGCAGCGGCCTGCCGGTGGACGACGACCCGGGCCTGTGGGCCGACACCGTCGACGAGGTCGTCACGGTCATGCAGCCGCGCCAGCAGGCGATGGGCCGGATGGCGCCGCTGCCCGCACCGGTGCGTCTCGTCGCCACCGACGCACCGGCGCAGTGGCTGCTCGGCGGCAGCGGGACCCCACGCGTCACCGTCGAGGCGTCCGCGCAGGACCTCGCACTGCTCGTCTGGGGCCGACGCACCCCCGCCGACGTGCGGGTCGTGGGGGACGCGAGCGCGCTCGACGAGGCGTTGGCGGCGCGGCTGACGCCGTGAGGACGAGCGGCCCAGTTGCGGGCCGATGTGACCTCGGTCACAGTCGAAGAGCTGTGAGCGCTCAGCCGCAGCGGCGCCCGCCCCGACCACCGGAGGTCATGCCATGTCGTCCGTCGCACGTATCACCACCATCAGCGCCCGGTCCGAGACGAGCTTCGACGACGCAGTGCGCGTCGGCGTCGAGCGTGCGTCCGCCACGCTGCGTCACGTCTCCGGCGCGTGGGTCAAGGACCTGAAGGTCGACGTCGCCGACGGTGCGATCACCGGCTACCAGGTCGTGCTCGAGGTCACGTTCGTCCTGGAGTGACCGGCCCCGCGCCGACACCGCCCGCGTGATCGACGCTCACCGCCACCGAAGCGGGCACCCGCGCAGCCGGCGACGCACCCACCTGCGGACAACGTCCGGTCAGCGGGCGTCGCCCTTCTCGCGCTCCCACCCGGCGACCCAGGGACCGATCCGCACGGCGGCGCCCCCGCGCGCGAGCCGGGCGGCCGCCCCCGTCAGCGCGCGGGCGACGCGCTTGCCCGCACCGAGCTCACCGGCCCCGGTGACGCACGTGACGGCCACCGTGGAGCCGCCGGGCGCGTCGTCCAGCACGCGCACCTGCACCTCGACGCGCGCGAGCGCGGTCATCAGCGGGAGCTGGACGATCTCCGAGACCAGGTAGCCCCCCGTCATGCCACGCACCGCGTCGAGACCGCCGGGGACCCGGTGCACGCGCAGGCCGCACGCCGCGCTCGCGCCCGCGATCGAGTCGAGCACCGCTGCCGCACCCACGTCTGCGTGCACCACGCACTGCGGCTGGTCCGATCGCCGCGCACCCCACGGCTCGACGCGCGTGCTCATGCCGGCCCACCGGCCGGACGTCGAGCCGCCCGCACCAGGTCCTGGATCTGCTCGATCTCCTCGCGCAGACGCGAGCCCTCGTCGCCGGGCACCGTGGCCGCCGCGCGGAGCTGCGCGCGGGCCGCCTCGCGGATCGCCGCAGCCTCGCGCGACGTGTCCTGACCTCCGAGGACCGCCTCGAGCGTCGTCTGGCCTGCGTCGATCCGGACCTGGACACGCTGCCAGTGCGGGCCGAGCTCGCCTCGGCGCGCCGCCTCCTCGCGACGCGAGGGCGGGTCCTGCGCCGCGCGCTCGTCGGCGGCACGGACGACCTGGTCGAGCGCCGCGTTGGCCTGCTCGACGCGAGCGAACGCAGCGGCCATGCGCTCGCCGGGCGTCAGTCCGTCGGTACCCCGCGGTCCGGCGCTCACGAGACCGCCGCCCCGGCGCGGCGGAACACGCCCTCCGCGAGGTCCTCGATGATCGCCAGACCCGCCACGGCCTGAGCCTGGGCGTCGGCGAACGACGCGATGGCGTCGAACAGCGAGTCGATGAGGTTGCACACCAGGCGCACGATGCTGAAGATCGACTCGATCTTCCAGTAGGCGGTCGCGAGCAGGACGCCCCACCCGACACCCGGCACGGCCAGCTCCGCAGCGATCTCGATCAGCAGCTGCGAGAGCTTGCGCAGCCCGTAGCCGATGCCCGCGCACACGCCCTTGATGAGCAACCCCACGGCTCCCATCGCGGTGGCGACGGCGTCGAACAGCGGAGCGACCTTCAGCAGACCCGCGGCGATCGCGGCCATCGACCCGCGGAACGCGTCGGCGGCTGCTCCCGACCAGCCGGTGACCGTGGTCGAGACGAGGTGCGCGTGGTTCTGCGCGACGGCCTGCAGCGCGCCGCTGACGTTCGTCCACGCCTGCGCCGCCTTCTCGACCCCCCGCGGGTCACCCGCGAAGGGCTTGAAGATCAGCTCCTCCAGCATCGAGTACCCGACGAGCTGCTCGAACACCCAGTCCACGCTGCCCAGCAGGAGGCCCGCGCTCCACCGCAGGTCCTGCATGACGTTCTCGCTCGCCACGGGCGTCACGAGGTACGACTGCGCGTCCACGGACTCGGCGACCGGGCCTCCCGCGCCGCCCCAGCTCTGGACGTCCCCGAGCAGTCCCCGGGCGCTGTCGATCAGCTCCACGACCGACTGCTGCGTCGAGCCGACCGCCTCCCACGGGTAGGAGTCCGTGCTGCCCCAGCTCGCCGGCGCGCCGGACTCGGCGGGACCGATCGGCGAGGTGGTCACCGGTGCGGCCGCTCCACCCCAGCCCGCATCGAGGTCGCCGCCGAGCCGGCGCAGACGCTCGAACGCCGACTCGTCGGCCGTCACGTACGCGGAGAACGTCGTCGAGGCGGTGTACGCCGTCGTGTCGCACACGCGCGCGAGCGTCGAGGTGACCACCCGTCCCACGCCCAGGGCAGCGTCGGCGTACGGCTGGAGCCCGAGCAGGACCAACCCGAGCGACCCCTGCAACGACCCGTGCGCCTCGAGGTGCGCGCTCATCGCTCGGCAGTGCTCGCCCTGACGTGCGAGCACCTGCCCGGCACGGTCGATCGTCGTCAGGTCAGTCGTCAGCTCACTCACGTCGCCCCCGGGGTCGCCGCCTGGTATGTCGTCCTTCGGGGCGGATCGTCTCACGACTCGCGGGTGATGCGGACCTCGACGGCGAGCTCTTGTGTCCCGGCACCTGCGTAGATGCCCCGCAGAGGGGCCACGTCGTCGTACGAGCGCCCCCGTGCGAGCACCACGTGGTGGGACCCGGCGGGCATGCGGTTCGTCGGGTCGTACGCGACCCAGTCACCCACCCACCACTCGACCCACGCGTGCGACTCGCCGGAGACCGTCTCGCCCACCTCGCCGCCGCGGGTGGGGTGCAGGTAGCCCGAGACGTAGCGCGCCGGGATGCCCAGCGACCGCAGCGCACCGAGCGCGAGGTGCGCGACGTCCTGGCACACGCCGGCCCCGGCCTGCCACGCCTCGGCGGCGGGAGTGTGCACCGTGGTGGCCCCCGGGATGTACTCGACGCGGTCGCGCAGCGCGCCGCACACGGCGACCGCAGCCTCGCCCGGTTCCAGGCCGACGGCGGCGGCGGTCGCGAGCTCGGCCACCTCCTGAGGCGGCGCGGTGGTCGCCGTGTCGAAGAGGAACTCGGCCGTCCGGTCGCGCACGTCCGCCGCAGCGAGCCCGTCCCAGCCCAGCACCGTCCGCGGCGCGGCCGGCTCACCGGTCTCCACGACGTGCTCGGCGGTGATGACCATCGACTCGTGCGGCACCAGGACCTCGAACGCCGTGACCGCCGTGCCCCAGTAGTCCCGGTACTCGAACGACCAGGTGTGCGGGTGCACGTCGAGGCGCGAGGAGACCACGGTCTGGCCCGCCTGCGACACGGGCGTCATGCGGGCCTCGTTGTACGAGGCCTGCACGGGCGCGGCGTACCGGAACGTGGAGGTGTGCACCACGCGCAGCCTGCTCACAGGTTCTCCCCCAGCCAGGTGGTCGCCGCCGAGGACGGGAAGTACTTCCCGCGCACGGCGTCGGACGCGGCAGCGCACGCGCGCTGCACCTGCTCCATCTCGTGGGGCAACGCGTCCAGGATCTCGATCAGCGGCCGGTACTCGAGGTTCGTGCGCACCAGGCCGATGTGCCGACGCGCCTCGTCGACGCTCGCACGGTCCGCCACCGGCTCGAGCGCGGCGAGGCACGCGTCGGCCTGGTCGAGCGCGTACACGATGGACCGCGGGAAGAGCCGGTCGAGCAGCAGGAACCCAGCGGCACGCTCGTCGGATGCGATGCCCCGGTACGTGCGCAGAAAGGCCTCGTGCGCACCGCACGAGCGCAGCAGCGTGGTCCAGCCCGGGCCCCCGGTGCCCGCGAGGGCTCGCGTCATGAGCAGCCTGGCCGTCATGTCCGCGCGCTCGATCGAGCGCCCCAGCACGAGGAACGCCCAGGTGTCGTCGCGCGAGATCGTCGCGTCGATGATCCCCGCGACCACCGCGGCGCGTTCGCGAACCCACGTGAAGTACTCGTGCGGTCGCGCGGGACGCATGTGGGACGGCAGCTGGTTCCAGGTCGAGTTCAGGCTCTCCCACAGCTCGGTCGAGATGACCTCACGCGCTCGGCGGGCGTTCTCTCGGGCCGCGACGAGCGCTCCCGCGATCGACGACGGCGAGAACCGGTCGTAGGCCAGCACGTCGAGCACCTCGACGCGCCCGATCGCCACGTCCTGGGCCGGGGTCGGCCGGTCCATGACCGACAGCAGCGACCGGCACGCGAGGTCGACCTCGGCCCACGGGTCCTCCAGCAGGATCTGCAGGTGGACGTCGAGCAGGCGCGCGGTGTCGTCGGAGCGCTCGACGTAGCGGCCGATCCAGAACAGCGACTCGGCGATACGGCTCAGCACCCGTCCACCTCCTGCGGCGCGGCCAGCGACTGCTGCTGCTGCATGACGTGCGCACGCATGTCATGGGGGTTCGCCTCGATCGGCACGGCGTTGCCCACCGGCACCGGGTGGTGCTGCGCCGGTGGCGTGCGCCGCCGCGGCGGGGACCCGCCGAGCACCCAGGTGTCCTTCGAGCCGCCACCCTGCGAGGAGTTCACGACGAGCCTGCCCTCAGGAAGGGCCACGCGCGTCAGACCGCCTGGCAGCACCCAGACGTCGTCGCCGTCGTTCACCGCGAACGGACGCAGGTCCGTGTGCCGGGGGCGCAGCCCTTCGTCGACGAGCGTCGGCACGGTCGAGAGCTGCACGACGGGCTGCGCGATCCAGCCGCGCGGGTCGGCCAGGAGCCGTGCGCGCAGCGCCGCGAGCTCGTCCTTCGACGCGGCCGGGCCGACGACCAGGCCCTTGCCGCCCGAGCCGTCGACGGGCTTGACCACGAGCTCGTCGAGCCGGTCCAGCACCTCCTCGAGCGACCCGGGCTCCTCGAGGCGCCACGTGTCGACGTTCGCCAGGATCGGTTCCTCGCCGAGGTAGTAGCGGATGAGGTCCGGGACGTAGGTGTAGACGAGCTTGTCGTCGGCGACGCCGTTGCCCACCGCGTTCGCGATCGTGACGGTGCCGTTGCGCGCGCAGGTCATCAGGCCCGGGGAACCCAGGAGCGAGTCGGCGCGGAACGTCACCGGGTCGAGGAAGTCGTCGTCCACCCGCCGGTAGATCACGTCGACCCGGCGCCGGCCCTGCGTCGTGCGCATCCAGACCCGGCCGCCCGCGCAGAACAGGTCGCGCCCCTCGACGAGCTCGACCCCCATGGTCCGGGCGAGCAGCGAGTGCTCGAAGTACGCGCTGTTGAAGACCCCGGGGGTGAGCACGACGACCGTCGGGTCGTCCACGCCGGCCGGGGCCGCGGCCGTCAGCGCGGCCAGCAGCCGCCGCGGGTAGTCGGCGACAGGACGGATGCGCAGCGCCGAGAAGAGCTCGGGGAAGCTCTGGGTCATCGCGCGACGGTTGGACAGCACGTAGCTCACGCCGCTCGGGACGCGCACGTTGTCCTCGAGCACGCGCCACCCACCCAGCGAGTCCCGGATCAGGTCGATGCCCGAGACGTGCACCCGCACCCCGTTCGGCGGCGTGATGCCGCGAGCAGCACGGCAGTAGTTGGTCGACGAGACGACGAGCGAGCGCGGCAGCACTCCGTCCGCGATCACGCGCTGGGGTCCGTACACGTCCGCGAGGAACTCCTCCAGGGCGCGCACCCGCTGCGCGACGCCCGGCGCCACGTGGTCCCACTCGTCCGCCGCGAGCACCCGCGGGACGACGTCGAGCGGGAACGGCCGCTCCTCGCCGGCGAAGTCGAACGTGACCCCCTGCGTGAGGTAGGACCGCGCGAGAGCGTCCGCGCGCGCCCGCAGCTCGCCCGCCGACAGCTGTGCGAGCGCAGCGTGCACCTGCCGGTAGGCGCTGCGGGGGCCGGTCGCCGTGTCGAGCATCTCGTCCCAGGCGACCCCGCTGGGGTAGTCGTCGAAGAGGTCCGCCATGCGCCGAACGTAGCCCGGCCGTGTCACGCGCGCGTTACGGAGCGACGTCGTCACCGGGGTCGGGACCTGTCGCACGGCGCCCGGGCGCGCGACCGGCCGTGACGGACCGGCCGTCGGGCGCCCGTACGGGCCGCCGACGGCCCGGCGACCGCCGGCGGTTCGCTAGGTTCGGACCGTGCCCCACGTCACCTGGACCTCCGCGCTGCGCCAGGCAGCCGCCTCCGTGCGCGACACGCTGAGCCGCCGTCGCCCCGCCGTCGCCGCGCCGGCCCGCACGAGGTCCCGCCGCATGCCGAAGGGCCCGAGACGCACGTCGGCGACCGTGCGCCCCGTGCGCGTGGTGCTGCCGGACCACACCGGGCCCGTGCACACCGAGTACAGCCCTGAGCTCGACGGCGCCGCAGACCCCGGAGAGATCGTCTGGACGTGGGTGCCCTACGAGGAGGACCCGACGCAGGGCAAGGACCGTCCGGTGCTCGTCGTCGGCTGGGACGGCGGACACGTGCTCGGCCTCATGCTCACGACCACGGACCACACCCGCAACGCCGCGCGCGAGGCCCGGCGCGGACGCGTCTGGCTCGACATCGGCGCCGGCCCGTGGGACGCCAGGCGCAGGGACAGCGAGGTGCGCCTCGATCGCGTCCTGCGCCTGGAGCCCACGGCCATCAGGCGCGAGGGCGCGATCGTCGACCCGGCACTCTTCGCCCGCGTCACCCAGGCTCTCGCCGAGCTGCGCGGTCGCTGAGGCGGTGCGCGCCGGCGGGGCACCGGCGAGCAGGCCGCCGGGCGGCGTCGGCTCGGGTGGCGTCGGCTTGGGCAGCGTCGGCTTGGGCGGCGGCCCGCCGGTCGGGTAGCATGGTCCATTGCGTGTCCGCCCAGGTCGGCGGGCACTCGCCCAGCTCCTCTCCGAGGGTGTCCCCACGCCCCAGTCCCGGAGCTGCGCGCGCCCTCTACGACCTGTCAGATCGCTTCGGCGAACGCACAAGAGAGTCCACACGTGGCGAACATCAAGTCCCAGATCAAGCGCATCCGCACCAACGAGAAGGCGCGCCTGCGCAACAAGTCGGTGAAGTCGGAGCTCAAGACGCAC
>JAEYUL010000014.1 GCA_023432565.1 Actinomycetes bacterium
GCTCGCGGCGGAGGTGCTCGCGGCCGAGGTGCTCGCGGCAGGGGTGCTTGCGGGAGACGTGCCGGCCGCGGCAGGTGGCGTCGCTGCGGCGGTCGGCTCCGTGGACGCCGTCGACCCGGGCGCGTCACCGGGCGCCGTGCGGTCGGAGGCCGGCGGCTGCGTGCGCGAGCGCGAACGCCGGACGAGCGCCGCGACGACCGCGCCGGCTGCGAGCAGCACGACGAACGCGAGCGCCAGCATGGACACCGGAAGGTCGCTCGTGGTCACCGTGGGCGGTGTGGACCAGGCAGGCGTGATCGTGGTGCTGGTCGGGGACGGCTCGGGCGTCACGGCCCTCGTGGGCGAGGACGTCACGACCGGCGTCGGCGTCGTCACCGGCTGCGAGGGCGGGGCCGTCGCCTCCCGCGTCGGTTCCGGCGTCGGCTCGCGCGTCGCCGAGGTCGGCTCGGGCGAGGGCGTCGGCGTGGGCGTGGTCGAGACGCTCGGTGCGGGGGTCTGCTCCGACTGCTCGCCGACGGGCGGGTCCGTGGCGAGCGGTTCGTCGACGACGCCCGTGTGCGCGGCCGTCACGGGCCGCCAGGCGTACGTCCCGCGTCGTGCACGCGGTCGAGCAGCCCGGCCAGCACGGTCAGGTGGCTGCGCCGGACGTCGCGCGTCGCCGTGAGCAACGTGGTCGGCTCGAGCCGGACGAGCGCCGCCAGCCGTGCGAAGGAGTCCGCGGCCGGCTCCTGCTCGAGCTCGGCCTCGTACCGACGAGCGAACTCCTCGTACTCCTCGGTGCGATGGGCATACCACTGTCGCAGCGCCGTGCTCGGCGCGACGGCGGGCATCCACGCGTCGATCCGCGCGTCGCCCTTGCGGAAGCCCCGCGGCCACAGGCGGTCGACGAGGACGCGACGACTCGTGCCGCTGACCTCGTCGTACACCCTGGCAACCCCGACCATGGGCCCATCATGCTCCGCGGAGCGCTCCCTGACCTGGTGAGCGCAGCCGCCCTCGCCATGCGAGCGCTGTCACCGCGCCGCAGACTCTGACGATGGCCGCTGAACCGACGACGGACCGCCCGACGCGACTCGCCCGGACGGTGACCGCTCCGCTGCTGTTCCTCTTCATCCTCGGCGACGTGCTGGGTGCCGGTGTCTACGCGCTGGTCGGTGAGCTCTCCGCCGAGGCCGGAGGCATGATCTGGCTCCCGCTGCTCGTCGCGCTCGGCATGGCGCTGCTGACCGCGGCCTCCTACGCCGAGCTGGTCACCAAGTACCCCCAGGCGGGTGGATCGGCCGTCTACGCCCAGCGCGCCTTCGGCCGCCCGCTGCTGTCCTTCCTCGTCGGGTTCTGCATGCTCGCGGCAGGCGTCACCTCCGCCGCCGGGCTGTCGCTCGCGTTCGCCGGGGACTACCTGGGCACCTTCCTCGACGTGCCGACGATCCCCACGGCCGTGGTCTTCCTCGCGCTCGTGGCCGCACTGAACCTGCGTGGGATCAAGGAGTCGCTGCGGGCGAACGTCCTCATGACCGCCGTCGAGCTCAGCGGGCTCGTGCTCGTCGTCGTGCTGGGCGCGCTCGTCCTCGGTCGCGGCGAGGGCGACGTCGCCCGGCTGGGCGACCTGCCGCTGGGCACGGGCGTCGCCGGGGCGACGCTGGGGGGCGCGCTCATCGCCTTCTACTCCTTCGTCGGGTTCGAGACGTCCGCCAACATCGCCGAGGAGGTGCGCGACGTGCGCCGGGTCTACCCGCGCGCGCTGTTCGGCGCGATCGTCACGGCCGGAGTGGTCTACCTGCTCGTGGCGCTCGTCGCTCCCGCGGTGGTGCCGCTCGACGACCTGCAGGAGTCGAGCGGTCCGCTGCTCGAGGTGGTCAAGGTCGCCGGCGGCGTCCCGCTCGAGGTGTTCTCGGTCGTGGCGCTCGTCGCCGTCGCGAACGGTGCGCTGCTCACGATGGTGATGGCCTCCCGCCTCACCTACGGCATGGCCGAGGAGCGGCTCCTGCCGTCGGTGTTCGGTCGCGTGCTGCCCGGCCGGCGCACGCCCGTGGTCGCCATCGTGGCCACCACGCTGCTCGCGATGGCCCTGACGCTCACCGGGTCGCTGGCGGACCTGGCCTCCACCGTGGTGCTGCTGCTGCTCTTCGTCTTCCTGTCCACGAACGTCGCCGTCCTCGTGCTGCGCCGTGACGAGGTGGGCCACGACCACTTCCGCGTCTGGACGCTCCTGCCGGTGCTGGCGATCGGCACGTGCCTGCTGCTGCTGACGCAGCAGGAGGCCAAGCACTGGCTGCTGGCCGCGGCACTGCTCGTGCTGGGCACCCTGCTGTACGTCCTCACGCGCTGGGAGGCCCGCCGTCACCCCGGGCGCGCGCCGGACACGCGGGACACCGACCCGCGCGACACCGCCGTCGCGGAGCGCTGAGACTCCGCGACGACGGGGCCCGCGCCGCTCAGGCCGCCGGGTCCAGCACGACCTTGATGCACCCGTCGGACTTGCTCTGGAACATCTCGTACGCCCTCGGGGCGTCCTCGAGCGCGAGCCGGTGCGTGCGCAGCCCCAGCACATCCAGAGGGTCGGCCGGGTCCGAGACGAGCGGCAGCAGCGCGTCGATCCACCGGCGCACGTTGGCCTGCCCGAACCGCAGCGTCAGCTGACGGTCGAACACGGACATCAGGTCGATCGGGTCGGCCGCGCCGCCGTACACCCCCACCACGCAGACCGTGCCGCCGCGCCGCGCGGTCGCCAGCGCGGTCCGCAGGCCGGCCAGCCGGTCGATGCCGACCGTCTCCATCGCCTTGCGTCCCACCGCGTCGGGCAGGAGCGCGGTCACGCGGTGCGCGGCGTGCGCGAACGGCGCACCGTGCGCCTCCATGCCGACCGCGTCGATCGTGGCGTCGGCGCCCCGACCGGCCGTGAGCTCGAGGACCGCCGCCACCGCGTCGTCGGTCGACGAGTCCACCGTGTCCACGCCGTGCTTGGCCGCCATCGCGAGCCGCTCCGGCACCGGGTCGATCCCGATGACCCGGTCCGCGCCGCGGTGCAGGGCGACGCGCGCGGCCATCTGCCCGATCGGCCCCAGCCCCACCACGACGACGCTGCCCCCGGGCGGCACCGACGCGTACTCGACCGCCTGCCACGCCGTCGGGAGCACGTCGGACAGGTACAGGTACCGCTCGTCGGGCGAGCCGTCGTCGGGCACGACCACCGGCCCGTAGTGCGCCTGCGGCACCCGCAGGTACTGCGCCTGGCCGCCGGGCACAGCACCGTACAGCGAGGTGTAGCCGAACAGCGCGGCGCCGGTGCCCTGCGAGCGCACCTGGGTGGTCTCGCACTGCGACTGCAGCCCGAGCGCGCACATGCCGCAGCTGCCGCACGCGATGCCGAACGGGACGACCACGCGATCGCCGACCCGCAGGTGGTCGGCGGCCTGCGGCCCGACCGCCTCGACGATCCCCATCGCCTCGTGGCCGAGGACGTCCCCCCGCTCCAGGTACGGCCCGAGGACCGAGTACAGGTGCAGGTCCGATCCGCAGATCGCGGTCGACGTGACCCGGATGATCGCGTCCCGGCCGTCCTGGATCGTCGGGTCCGGCACGTCCTCGACCGCGACCTTCTGGGTTCCCTGCCAGGTCAGTGCACGCACGGGCGGCTCCTCACGGACGAGCAGCCGCAGGTACCTCTGGCGGCCCTCCGCTGCCGATCCACCCTCGCATCGTTGCCTCTCGTCGGCACGCGGACGCGGACCTGCCGCGAGCGGGCGCGGGCGAGCGCGTCGCAGGGCGTGCCGCGCTGCGCGCGCCTCCTGCACCCGGGCGGTCACGGCTCGAGGCCACGACTACAGTGGGGGGAGGTCGTTAACGACGTCCCGCCTCTGGATCCGGTGGAGCTGAGGGGACTCGAACCCCTGACCCCCTGCATGCCATGCAGGTGCGCTACCAGCTGCGCCACAGCCCCTTGTGCAGTTGTCGCTCCCCCGTGGGGGCGCTCGGAGAGTCTAGGACGACGACGCCCTCGGACGCCAATCCGCCCGGGCGACGCGCGTCACGCCCTCGCGCGCGTCGGACCCGCCACGATGCCGTGAGCCGCGCGCGTCGCCCGCGCGACTCAGTCGGGATCGCGTGTCGAGCCCGAGTGCTGCTCGTCGGCACGGTCCGGCCCCGCGTTCCAGTCCGTCGAGGCGTCGGTGGGCCCGAGGTTGTAGCCGACGAGGCGCCAGGCGGGCAGCACGTCGCCCGACGACGGCACCAGCTCGGCCCAGTGCGCGTTGTGCATCCCCGCCATCCCCCGCCAGGCGGCAGACATGCCGAGCAGCTCGGCGACGGCCGAGCTGATGGCCGCGCCGTGCGAGACGACCACGAGCGTGTCCTGCCGGCCCGACGCCGCGCTGAGCTCGGCGATCGCCTCGGCGGTCCGCTGGGCGACGGCCAGACGCGTCTCGGCGCCCACGCGTACTGGCTCACCCCCACTGCGCCACAGCGCGTAGTCCTGCGGCCAGCGCTCGGCGATCTGCTCGCCGCTGAGCCCTTCCCACTCGCCGAACCCGCGCTCCCGGACGCGAGGCTCCAGCTCGACGGCGACCTCGGCCATGCGACCGAGCGCCTCAGCGGTCTGCACGGCGCGACCCAGGTCCGAGCTGACGATCCTCGTCGGCGTGTACCGGGCCAGCAGCGCGGCAGCAGCGGTGCGCGCCTGCCAGCGGCCGACGTCGTCGAGCGGGATGTCGACCTGACCCTGCAGGCGGGCCGTGGCGTTGAACGCCGTGCGGCCGTGCCGCCACAGCAGCAGGCGGCCGACGCTCACGCCTCGTCCGCCGCGCCGCCGTCCCCGCCGCGCGCGTCGGCGGGCAGCTCGATGAGCGGGCAGTCCTTCCAGAGACGCTCGAGCGCGTAGTACACGCGGTCCTCGGCGTGCTGCACATGCACGACGACGTCACCGAAGTCGATGAGGACCCAGCGGCCCTGGGCCTTGCCCTCGCGGCGCACCGGCTTGGCGCCGAGCTTGTGCAGCGCCTCCTCGACGGCGTCGACGATCGCACCGACCTGGCGCTCGTTCGTCCCGGACGCGATGAGGAACACGTCCGTCAGGACGAGCTGCTCGCTCACGTCGAGCGCGATGATCTCCTGCGCCTTGAGCTCGGACGCCGCTCGGGCAGCGGCGATGGCGAGCTCGACGGCACGTTCGGTGGCGGTCACAGATCTCCTTGTTCGGGGGCGGGCTCAGGCGCTCGGCCCGGCCCGCGGGGCGGTCGCGACGAGGTCGAGCAGGCTCGAGGCCGCACTCGCCCCGTCGTTGGCCTTGGTGTAGAGCAGCACGAGCAGGAACCCCAGCACGAACGCGACGATCGCGAGCACGATCAGGTGCAGCCACGTGTAGGGGTGGCGGGGGCGGGCCTCGACGTCGGCCTGCGCCGCCGACTCCTCGTCGACGTGCTCGACGCCCGGGACGGGTGCGAACGGGCGCTCGGGCTCGGACGGGGCGCTCGCCGGCGTCGGCCCCCACGCCGGAGCCGCCGGAGCGGCCGCCGCCGTGGGCTCCGGCTCGCTCGTCGCGGCAGGCGTGGGCGTCCAGCCGGCTCCGGGCACGGG
>JAEYUL010000072.1 GCA_023432565.1 Actinomycetes bacterium
GCTCGTGCGTTCCTCGCCAAGTCGTGCAGAGCAACGCGCGACCTCGCGAGGAACGCACGAGCTCGCGGCGGGTGGGGTGGGGTGGGTGGGTTAGGGGGTGGTGAGCCAGGTGGTGAAGGCGTCGTAGGTGCGCGGGCGGCCCAGGAACGACTCGACCAGGTCGGCGGCGTCACGGCTGCCGCCGGGGGCCAGGATCTGGTCGCGGTAGCGGCGGCCGACCTCCTCGTTCATGAGGTCACCGTCGAAGGCGGTGAGCAGGTCCTTGGCGATGACCAGGCTCCAGAGGTAGGTGTAGTACGCCGGGCCGTAGCCCTCGAGGTGGCCGAAGCCGGTGACCTGGTGGGTGTCGGGCAGCGGCGCGAACGGGCCGAAGTGCGCGTCGACCTGCGCCGTGAACGCGTCGAGGTCCGCGGGCGGGTCGGCGTGCAGGCCGTAGGACAGCGCGGTGAAGTTGAGCTGTCGCCGGGTCCACGAGCCTCGGCCGAACTCGTCGGCGCGGCGCATCCTGGCCACCAGCGAGGCGGGGATGGCCTCGCCCGAGTCGTCGGTCGCGAACGAGCGCAGCACGTCCGCGTCCCACGCCCACTCCTCGAGCAGCTGGGACGGGGCCTCGACGAAGTCCCACTCGGTGGCGACGCCCGAGAACTCGGCGTACCGCTGGTGCCCGCCGACGATCTCGTGCACCAGGTGGCCGAACTCGTGGAAGAAGGTGCACACGTCGTCGTGCTCCATGCTGCCCGTGGGGAAGTTGCACACGAGCACGCCCTCGGGCAGCCGCACGCCGGCGGCGCCCGGCACGAGCGAGAACTGCGCGGCGTGGTTGAACTTGCCGGCGCGCGGGTGCATGTCCAGGTAGAACCGCCCGATCCGCTCACCGTCGGACGCCACGTCGTAGACCTCCACGGACGGGTCCCACACCGGGGCGTCCACGGCGGTGAACGTCAGGCCGAGCAGGCGGCCGACGGTCGACATGACACCGTCGCGCACCTTGTCGTAGCGGAAGTAGCGGCGGACCTCCTGCGCGTCCACGTCGTACTGCTCGCGGCGCACCACCTGGTCGTAGTACAGGCTGTCCGCGGCCGTGACCGCCGTCGCCGACGGGTCGTCCTGCCGGAACCGCTCGAGGAGCACCGCGACGTCGCGTGCGGCGGGCTCGGCGGTGAGCGCGTCGAGCCGCTCGATGAACTCCGCGATCGCCGCGCCCGAGCCGATCATCTTGACCTCGGCGTCGTACGACGGCCAGTCCGGGTAGCCGAGCAGGTGCGCGCGCTCCTCGCGCAGCCTGAGCAGCTCGCTGAGCACCTCGCTGTTGGCCGGGTAGGCGAGCCGCAGGTACTCGCTCGTCAGCGCGCGTCGCACGGAGGCGTCGTGCGCGTACGTGCGCACGGGGATCAGGTCGGGGTACTCGGTGGTCAGCGTGACCAGGCCCTCGTCGTCGGCGGGGTGCGCCGCGAGGAAGTCCTCCGGCAGGCCGGCGAGCTGCTCGGGACGCACCCGGATCGACCGGACCCCCTCGCGGATGTTGCGGGAGAACTGCAGCCCGAGCTCGGTGCACCGCTGCGCGAGCGCGCGCAGCCGGTCCCGCTCGGCCTCGCTGCGGTCGACGCCCGCACGGCGGAACCCGCGCAGCACGTGCTCGTGCAGGCGCTGGGACTCGGCGTCGAGGCCGGTGGGGTCGGTGGCGCTGAACGCCTCCCACAGCTCACGGTCGAGACCGCGCTCGGTGGCGAGGTCCTCGGCGGCCTGCGCGCGCTGCTCGGCCGCCTCGCGCAGCTCGGCCGACGGGTGCACCTCGGCGAGCAGGTGTGCCGCGGCGGAGGCCTGACCGAGCGCGAGGTCGGAGGCGTTCCACACCTCGAGGGTGTCGGCGGCGCTGCGCGTCGTGCCGTCCTTGAGCGTCGCGAGGTGCGCACGCGCCTCGTCGAGGGCGGCGTCGACCGTCGTCGTCAGGAAGGCCGACCAACCGGCGTCGTCGGCGGGCAGCGTCACGGGCTCGAGCGTCATGCAGGCAACCTACCCGCGCACCGAGCCCGCGCTCCGAGCCCGCGCCGTGGCCGACGCGACCGGACCCCGTGGGCCGTGCCCGTCGGCCGGCCGTCAGGTCACGGGTGCCCCGGGGCCTCGTGGGCGGCGTGCGCGGCCGGTTCGATCTGGAACGTGGAGTGCTCGACCGAGACGTCGAAGTGGTGCGCCACGCACTCCTGCAGGGTGTCCAGGATGTGCGGCACGTGGCCCGTGGTGAAGCACTTCTGGTCGACGACGACGTGCGCCGAGAGCACCGGCAGGCCGGTGGCGATCAGGGACGCGTGCAGGTCGTGCACGTCGACGACGTGGTCGACGCCGAGGAGGTGGGTGCGCACGTCGTCGAGGTCCAGGCCCGGGGGCGTGGTCTCCAGGAGCACCGAGGTGGCCTCGCGCAGGATCTTCAGCGCGCGAGGCAGGATCAGCGCGCCGATCAGCAGACCCGCGACGGCGTCCGCCTGCTGCCAGCCCGTCGTGGCGATGACGATCGCCGCGACGATCACGCCCACCGAGCCGAGCGCGTCGTTCAGCACCTCGAGGAACGCCGCGCGCAGGTTCATGCTCGACGAGCGCCCACCGACGAGCACGGCGAGTGCCACGACGTTCCCGACGAGCCCGATGGCGCCGAACACGACGAGCTCGGTCGCGGGGACGTCGGGCGGCTCGAACAGCCGCTGCACGCCCTCGACCAGCACGTACACGCCCACGGCCAGCAGCACCGCCGACTGCGCGAGCGCCGCGAGCACCTCGGCGCGTCGGAACCCCCACGTCCGTCGGGCGGTCGGCGGGCGGCTCGCGAGCGTCGCAGCGACGAGCGCGATCGCCAGACCGGCGGCGTCGGTCAGCATGTGCGCGGTGTCGACGAGCAGCGCGAGCGACCCGGTCAGCAGCGCACCGACCGCCTGCGCGACGAGGATCGTCGCGGTGATCCCGAACGCGACAGCGAGCCGGGTGCGGTTCGCGTCGTCGGGACCGTGACGGTGGTCGTGGCTCACGCTGCTGCCTCCCTCACCCTGCCCGCAGGACGCGCGCGAGCCGCTCGAGCTCAGCGAGCGGGTCGGGCCCCACGGGCGTCAGCCCGATCGACGCGGCCCCGGCCTCGCCGAGTGCGGCGGCGCGCGCCCGCACCTGCTCGGGCGTGCCCGCGAGCGCGAGCGTGGCGACCCACTCGTCGGGCAGCGCCGCCGCGAACTCCTCGTGGGTCGCGCAGCTCGCCCGCAGCCGCTGGATGTCCTGCGCGAACGGCAGACCGATGTGGTGCGGCGCCCAGTCCGGCTCCCCGACCCACACCAGGCCCGCGCGCGCGGCGGCCAGCGCCGCCGACTCGTCGTCGTCGACCGCGGCCACCCCGTAGGCGACCACCCGGTGCGCGCCCGGGGCGGCGATCTGGCTGAGCGCGGCGCTCACGTACTGCGGGGTCGTCGGCTCAGCGAGGATCGTGCCGTCCGCGACCCGGCCGGCGACGCCGAGCGAGCGCGGCCCGCGCACCCCCAGCAGGACGTCGGGCACCACGTCGGGCACCGACGACGGCTCGAGGGCGACGTCCGTCAGGCCGAGGTACTCGTCGGTCACCGCGCCGCCCCGCAGGAGCGTGCGCAGCGCCTCGGTGTACGCGCCGAGGAACGTCAGCGGCTGCTGCGGCCAGCACCCTGCCGAGCGCATCCAGCCCGGCATCCCGTGGCCGATCCCGATGGTGACCCGGCCCGGGAAGAGCTGGGCGAGGGTGGCCGCCTCCATGGCCGCGAACGCGACGTTGCGCACCGCGGCGGGCAGGATGCCGATGCCGACGTGCACGCGGCTGGTCGCGGCGAGCACCGCGGCCGTCTGCGCGACGCCGCCCCGGAACCCCAGGTCCTCCACCACCCACAGCTCGTCGAACCCGAGCTCGTCGACGCGTCGGGCATAGGTCAGCACCTGGTCGGCGGGCAGGTCACGGGGCAGCAGGACACCGAAGGCGGGCATGGTCATGGCGCCAGTCTGCCCCTCTTCCGGCAGGGACCAGGTCACCCTCGTCGTCGCGCGCGCCCACCCGCCGACCGCGGCGAGCAGTGTCCCCACGATGCGTTCGCGGCGTCGTCCTGCCCTGTCGTACGGGCCCTACAGGGCGGGGACCGTCGGCGAGGTCACGCCGACGATCTCGCCCCTGCCGGCTGCGGTGGCGGTGCCGGAGATCATCAGCACCCCCAGCGCGGCCAGCAGTGCCCCGGCCGCGACGAGGACGACGAGCACGCGGTGCGTGCGCCACAGCGCGGCTGCCGCACGACCGACGTCCGCCGACCGACGACGGGCGCCCCGGCCCCGGCTCCGGCTCAGCCTCCAGCCGCCGACCGCGCCGATCGCTGCGGCGCCCAGCGCGACGAGCACGATCCCGACCACGAGCCCGGCCGGCGGGCCCGCCACGTCGAACGCGAACATGGATCCCGTCGCGTCGGCGAGCTCGGACACCAGGTAGGTGGTCTGCGACGACCAGGCCGTGGTGACGAGGTACACGCCGACCGCGACGAGCGCCGCACCGACGCCCGCCACGACCAGCGGCGTGCGACGGTTGTGCGCGGAGTGGACGGGAGCCGAGGCCACCTGCACATCATGGCTGCCGAACGCGTCCGGTGTGGCCGGAATCGCCCGTCTCGTGCCGCTCGCGCGGGTGCGTCGCGGCCCGCTCGTCGTGGCACGATCGGCGCGTGCCGGAGCCTGTGCTGATCGTCGGGGGCGACCTCGGGTGCGCGCGCCTGCTGGTGCTGCTGCGTGCGCGCGTCGCCGAGCTCGACGAGGGGACGGTCGTGCACCTGTCCACGAGCGACCCGATCGCCCCGATCGACCTGCCGGTGTGGTGCCGCCTGACCGGCCACGAGTACCTGGGCACGGTCGACGGGACGAGCGAGCCGACGTACGCGGTGCGGGTCGTGGCGGCGCCCGCCGCGACCGACCCGGCCAACCCGTGGCGCCGCGCGCAGCCGCCGCAGGACGAGCCCGGGTCCCGCTAGACGACGACGAGCTCGGTCCCCTCGGGCTTGTGGTCGGCCAGCGCGACGCTGCGGATCGCGGGGTCCTCGTACGTGTTCCAGTAGTAGCTCGCGGTCCGGGACGAGAACAGGCCGGTGTAGATGGTCTTCTCGAACTCGCCCGAGCCCATGGCGGCGGCACCGTCGACCATCGCGACCTGCTGGAGCGTGTGGAACGCGCGGCTGACGTTCTCCTCCTCGGTGGTCTTTCCCGGGTAGTGGGCATGCACGTACGCGGCGCGCACGAACCGCGACGGCGAGTAGTAGTCGCCGGGGATCCCGCGCATGTGCGAGCCCGAGCCGAACGCGGTCAGCTGTGCCCGGCCGAGCGTGCTGGGCTCGGGGAAGTCGGGCGAGGTGTTGAGGTAGTTGCGCAGGTTCTCGTGGTGCCACGCGAAGCCGGGCTGGTTCGCGAGCACGTCGACGTCGTCGTCGAACACCTCGAGGCCCGAGCTCGTGGACTCGACGACGATCGCGCGCGTCGCGTCCCCGATGATCCAGTGCAGCAGCGAGCTCGGGTACTTGTCGTTGATCGGCCGGTCGACGATGACGACGTCCCGCAACGCGGCCTCGACCTCGTCGACGGTCGTGAACTGGGAGGTGACCCACAGCGGGAACTCGAAGGCGGCGACGTTGGTCCTGCCCTCGACCGGGCCGTCGGCGTACGTCGCGTAGCCCGGGAAGTTGAGTCCTGCGATCGCCAGGCCCGCGTCGTTGCCGCAGTCGAAGTACAGCGGGGTGTCCTCCTCGACGATGCCCATCCCGATGACGGGGTGGGCGATGGAGGCGACCGCGCCGAACGGCGAGTGCGTCGCGTACCCCGTGGGTGTCACCACCACGCGCTCGCCGTACCCGCTGGTCCAGTCGAGGTTGCGCGCGAGATACAGACTCGTGCCGTCAGAGAACCTGATGCTGGTGCACATGCCGTTGCCTCCTTGGTGAGGCCGAGGCGGGGACGGGGCCCCTCGACCGGTCACGGTGTGCGCGGTGCGTCGCCTCGTCGCCCCCGTCGCGGCGCTCGCGCGATCCGTCCTCCGATGGTGGCCCCGCGTCGCACGTCGCGCACGCCGTGCCGTCGTCGCCCCGTTCCGTCGTCGCCCCGTGCCTTCTCGCCCCGTGCCGTGGTGGCCGCCGGCGACGCCCGGTGGTCCTACGCTGGGACGCGCCGGGTCCGGCGGGCACGCGCCGGACGACGAGACCCGCGGCGCCAGGCGCCGGCCCGGTCTCGGCCCGGTGCGACGACCCGGGCCCGAGGTGCCCGGGACGAAGGAGATCTCGTGAGTCGTCCGGTCCCGCAGCCAGCCGTCGCGCGGATCGTCGAGCCACGTGCCCACGGGCTCGTCGTGGGGGTGGTCCCCGCCCAGCCCGAGCTCGTCGTGCGGACCGCCGCGCGGTGGGCGGCAGCGGTGGGTGGCACGCTGCATCTGGCGTACGTCGACACCGCGCGGTACGTCGTCGAGGAGCTCGCCGACGGCCAGGTGCGGCACGCCCCGCTCGACCCGGACGGCGTGGACGAGGACTGGCAGACGGTCGCCGACGAGCTGCGGGCGTGGGCCGAGCAGCTGCTGGGCGCCGCGAGCAGCACGCCGACGAGCGTGCCCTGGACGCTGCACTACCTCGCGGGCCGCCCGGACCGCGCCCTGACGCACCTGGCGCGTGCGGTCGACGCCGCCGCGATCGTCGTCGGCACGCGCGTACCCGGGCCCGGAGGTCGGCTGCGCGAGCTCGTCGACGGCTCGGTCGCGGTGCACCTCGCGCACCACCAGCACCGCCCGGTGCTGACCGTCCCGCTCGACGTCGTCGACTGGAGCGCGACGAGGTCGCCGTGGTGAGCCGGCGCGAGCACCTGCGGCTGGTCACCCTGGTGCTCGTCGGCGGGACGCTCGGCACGGCGCTGCGAGCCTGGCTCGAGGGCGCGTTCGCCCCGCCGACGGGCTGGCCGTGGGCGACGTTCGGTATCAACCTCGTCGGCTCGTTCGTGCTGGGTCTGCTGCTCGAGCGCCTCGTGCGCGGTGGGCCCGACGACGGGTGGCGGCGGTCCGTGCGGCTCGGCTGCGGCACGGGGATCCTGGGCGGGTTCACGACGTACAGCACGTTCGTGCTCGAGGTCGAGCGGCTGGCCTCCGACGGCGAGACCGCGGTCGCCGTCGCGTACCCGCTGGTCAGCGTCGTGCTCGGGGTGGCGCTCGCGGTCGCGGGCATGACGGTCGCGACGCGCCTGACGAGCTCGCGCCGGCGCTCCGCGGCGGACGAGCGGACCGCCGCGTGATCGCGCTGCTGGTCGCGCTCGCGGGCGGCTTCGGTGCGGTCGCGCGGTTCGAGGTCGACACGCTCGTCGCGCGGCACAACCGCTGGACGGTGCCCGCCGGGACGCTCGTCATCAACGTGACGTCGTGCCTGCTGCTCGGCATGGTCACCGGGTGGGTCGCGGGCCACCCCGGCCTCGGCGACCTCACGGACGTGCTCGGCGTCGGCTTCCTCGGCGGGTATTCGACGTTCTCCACCGCGAGCGTGGAGGGTGCGCGGCTGCTGCGTGCGGGCCGGGCGCGCGCCGCGGTCGTGCACGCGGGCGGGATGTTCGTCGCCAGCCTGGCTGCGGCCTGGCTGGGGCTGACGATCACGTCCTGACGGAGGGCCTGCGGGGCCCGACGACCGGTGCTGTCACCCGGGCGTGGCGTGCGGACGTGCGAAAGACGCGCAGAGCACGACCATGACCCCCGGCGAGGGGGCTAGGTTGTCCGCGTGGTCCCCGACGGCTCGCGCGACGACGTGGCCGCGCTCATCGCGGCCCACACCCCGATCATCGTGCTGGAGACGGCGGACGAGGCCGCGGCCGTCGAGCTGGTCGTGCGAGCCGGCAGCGGGTACGTGGGGGGTCAGCCCCGGCCGGTCGTGCGGTGGACCGTCACCGACGGCCTGCGCAGGCTCGACGTCGACCTCGGGTCGTCGCAGCGGCACAACGCGGACGCGCCGACGATGCTGCGCTCGATCCTCGAGCGGACGGACCCGGCGATCTACCTGCTGCTCGACCTGCACCCCTGGTTCGAGGACCCGGTCGTCGTGCGGCTGCTCAAGGACGTCGCGCAGATGCCCACGGCCACCCGGAGCACGGTGGTGCTGGTCTCGCGCGCGGTCGACCTGCCGCACGAGCTCGAGCCGCTCGCGGTGCACGTGCCCGTGGCGTTCCCGTCGGTCGCCGAACGGGCCGCGATCGTCGACGAGACCGTCGCGCACTGGCAGGCCGCGTCGGGGCGCGCCGCGCACGTGGACCCGCAGGCCAGGGAGCTGCTCGTGCACCGTCTGGCGGGGTTGTCGCGCAGCGACGTCGCCCGGCTCGCGCGGGGGGCGGTCGTCGACGACGGGGCGATCACGGTCCGCGACGTGCCCGCGGTCGAACGCGCCCGGTTCGAGGCGCTCGCGGCCGACGGTGTGCTCTCCTACGAGTACGCGACCGTCGGGGCGGGCGACGTCGTCGGGCTGGACCGGATGATGCGCTGGCTCGCGCTGCGGCGCCCGGCGCTCGACGGCACGGCCCCGCACCTGACGGCGCCGCGCGGGGTGCTGCTGCTCGGGGTGCAGGGCTGCGGCAAGTCGCTCGCCGCGCGTGCCGCGGCGTCGGTCCTCGGGGTCCCGTTGCTGCGCCTGGACCTGGCGGGTGTGCACGACAAGTACGTGGGCGAGTCGGAGCGGCGCCTGCGCGACGCCCTCGCTGCCGCTGACGCGCTCGCGCCGTGCGTGCTGTGGATCGACGAGATCGAGAAGGCCGTCGCGTCGTCCGACGGTGACGGCGGCTCCGCGCGCCGTGTGCTCGGCACGTTCCTGACGTGGCTCGCGGACCGGCGCTCGTCGGTGTTCGTCGCGGCGACGGCCAACGACATCTCGGCACTTCCGCCCGAGCTGGTCCGCAAGGGCCGGTTCGACGAGATGTTCTTCGTCGACCTGCCCGACGAGGCGGCGCGCGCCGCGCTGCTGCGGCTGCACGCCTCACGGCACGGGCTGACGCTGCACGACGACGAGCTGGCGCCCCTGGTGGCGTCCTCGCCCGGGTTCTCGGGCGCGGAGATCGAGCAGGGGGTCGTGGCCGCGACGTATGCAGCGCACGCCAGGGCCGTCCCGCTCGACGCGCCCGCGGTGCTGGCCGAGCTGCGGGCCACCCGGCCGCTGGCGGTCGTCATGAGCGAGCGCGTCGCCGAGCTGCGCGCGTGGGCCGCGCAGCGCACCGTGCCCGCTCGCTGAGGGCGGCGCCCCCGGCGGAGCCGGATGTCCGAGCCGCGGCGGCGGCGCGCGCAGGACGGCCCCGAGGATGCGGGTGCTCGTCGCACAATGGACGCCGGTGCGCGTGCGTGCCGCGAGAGGGCAGGCTGGACGCCGCACGCCGGATGCCACCCGCGCAGCGCCCGGCACCGCGCAGCGCACGGCATCGCACAGCGCCCACCTGGACAGCACGACCGACGCACCCCGAGGCACGCCATGACCACGACCGCAGGACAGCTCACGCAGCTCACCGCCGGCACGCTCGTGCCGTTCGGCGGCGACCGGTTCACGACCGTCGACGAGAGGCTCGCGGCCGCGTTCCAGCCGGGTGACCGGCTGTACGTCGTGCACGACGACGGCGCGCTGCTGCACGTGCCCGCCGCGGTCAGCGACGCGGTGACGGCGAGCGTGACCGCGGCGGTCGACGCGGCGCAGACGATGCGCAGCGTGCCGGCGGCGCAGGTCGCGGCGTTCTACCGCGCCTTCGCGGACGGCCTGGTCTCCGCGTGGGACGCGATCGCCGACGCCAACGCCCAGGACGTGACGCGCGCCGAGGGCCTGGGCCGCTCGACGACGCGGCTGCGGATCGACGCGGGCGTGCGCGACCAGATGGCCGACGGGCTGCGCGGGTGGGCGGACCTCGTCGAGAAGGCCGCGAGCGACGACGTCGCCCCGCCGCGGGTCACGCACGACGACTGGTACGTCGACGTCGTGACCGCGCCGCTCGGCGTCATCGGGTTCGTGTTCGAGGGCCGTCCCAACGTGCTGGCCGACGCGGCGGGCGTGCTCGCGACCGGCAACACCGCGGTGCTGCGGATCGGCGGCGACGCGCTCGGCACCGCGACCGCGATCGTCGAGCACGCGCTGGCTCCCGCCCTGCGGGGTGCCGGGCTGCCCGACGGGGCGATCAGCCTCGTGTCGAGCCGCGAGCGCTCGGCGGGCTGGGCGCTGTTCGCCGACCGTCGCCTGTCGCTCGCGGTCGTGCGCGGCTCGGGCGCCGCGGTCGCACAGCTCGCGGCCGTCGCGCGTCAGGCGGGCACGCCCGTGAGCGCGCACGGCACGGGTGGCGCGTGGCTCGTCGCCGACGAGTCCGCGGACGCGGCACGGTTCGCCGCCGTGGTGCGGCACTCCTTGGACCGCAAGGTCTGCAACACCCTCAACGTCGCGGCGATCCCGCGCTCGCGCGCCGCCGAGCTGGTCCCCGTGCTCCTGGCCGCCGCCGACGAGGCCGCGGCCGTGCGCGGGACCGTCGCGCGCGTGCACGTGGTCGAGGGCAGCGAGCAGTGGCTGCCCGCGGGCGAGCTCGAGCGAACCATCGACGTGCACCGCGCCGAGGGTGTCGTCGTCGAGCCGCGCGCGAGCCTGCTCGCCGCCGACGAGCTGGGCCGCGAGTGGGAGTGGGAGAACACCCCGGAGCTCTCGCTCGTCGTCGTCGAGGACGTCGCCCAGGCGGTCGCCCTGTTCAACGCGTACTCGCCGCGGTTCGTCGCCTCGCTCGTCGGGACGGACGCGCAGGCGTGGCGCGCGTTCGTCGACGCGGTCGACGCACCGTTCGTCGGCGACGGGTTCACACGCTGGGTCGACGGGCAGTACGCGCTCGACCAGCCTGAGCTCGGGCTGTCGAACTGGGAGCACGGCCGCCTGCTGGGCCGCGCGGGCGTGCTGACGGGTGCGGACCTGACGACCCGCCGCCTCGTCGCGCGCACCGCCACGGACCAGCACCGCTGACGACGCCCGCACGACGAGGAGTGCCGTCGACGACCGCGTGACTGGGTGCGCGGTCGGCGGCGAGCCGCACGGTCCCGTCGCGGGTGGACCGCCTCACGCACGGACGTCGGCCACGCCGCAGGCGGCGCGGCCCTCACTCCCCGGTGAGGCCGTCGATCGACTCGCGGATGAGGTCGGCGTGGCCGTTGTGGCGCGCGTACTCCTCGACGAGGTGCACGAGGATCCAGCGCAGCGAGATCTCCTCACCGGTGTGCCGGTCGCGCCGGGCGGCGATGGCGTCGAGCCCGCGCGTGCTCAGGACCTCCGCGACGAGCTCGTCGGACCGGTCGACCGCGTCGGCGAACCGCTCGCGCAGCTCGTCGGGCGCGAGCGTCGCGGCCACGGTCCACTCCCAGTCCCGGTCGGCGTCCCAGTCGGCCGACGCCCACGGCTCGGCGGGCGGGTTGCCGTGGAGCACGACGCTGCACCAGATGTCCTCGACGTACGCGAGGTGGTGCAGGAGGCCGCCGAGCGTCATGGTGGACGGCGCGAGCCGGGTCGCGAGCTGCGCGGCGTCGAGGCCGTCCGCCTTGGCCAGCAGCGTGCGCCGGTGGAAGTTGACGAAGCCCAGCAGGATCGCGGCGTCGTCGCCGGTCGTGGGCGGGTCGCTGCGCTCGGTGGTGATCACGCGCAGAGGCTACCGAGCCCGGCCGGTGTCGGGATCTGACCGACATGCGATATCCGCTGGCGGGACGTACATGCCCTGCGAGAGCGTTCCCACGACGATCGACGCCGGGCCCGAGGGAGGGTCGATGACCCAGGTGCAGCAGCCAGCCACGCGAGCACAGGACGCCGCCACGCAGGGTGTCGCAGAGCGGGGCACGGCGCCGCGCACCTGGTGGCGGTTCGTTCGTGAGCGCGTCGCTCAGCGCCGGTTCGCCGCGCGTCAGCTCGCCGAGCTGCGCGGCTACGCCGGGCGCCCTCTGGTCGCGGCCACCGTCGGGGTACACCTCGTCGCCGGGCTGGCGCCGGTGGCGTTCATGCTCGGCACCGGACTGGCGCTGCGGGACCTGGGCGACGCCGCGGCGGCCGGGTGGCTCGCACTCGCCGCCGGGGCGTTCCTCGTGCAGCAGCTCGTCGCACCCGTGCAGCTGGTGCTGTCGCGCCGGGTGCAGCGTCGGGTCGACGCCGCGTGCATCGAGCGACTGGCGTCGTTCGCGCTGCGCGGTGCCTCGCTCGCCGGGCTGGAGCGCCCCGAGGTCGCGGACCGGCTGAGCCAGGCCGACGAGGCGTTCGAGCAGTGGACGCTCACGCCGGGTGCGGCGGTCGAGGGGGCGCTCGCCCTCACCGCGCGCTACACCCAGCTCGTCGGCTCGCTCGCGCTGCTGACGTGGGCGGCGGGGCCCTGGGCGGCGCTCGCTGGCGGGTTCGTGGCGGTCGTCGCGCGGCTCGGTCAGACGGAGGCGTTCCACCGGTGGGGCGAGGTCATCCGGTCGCTCGCACCGCTGCGACGTCGCGCGGCCTACGTCCGCGAGCTCGCGACCGGCACGCGTGCCGCCAAGGAGATCCGCACGCTCGGTCTCGTCGACTGGCTCGACGAGCGCTACGTGAGCGAGGACCGGGCCGTGCTCGACACGCTGTGGTCGCGTCGCCGGGCCGTGTACGGGGCGCCTTTCGTCGTCTACACGCTCGCGGCGCTGATCGGCTCGGCGGTCGGGCTGCTCGTCGTCGCGCGCACGGACGCCGACGTCGCGGCGGTCAGCATCGCGGTGCAGGCACTCATCCTGTGCGGCCGGTTCGGCGTGGTCTTCCCCGAGGCGGACGTGAAGCTGGTCTACGGCCGCAGCGCGTGGCAGGCCCTGCTCGAGCTCGAGGACATCGCCCGCCGCGCCGAGCCGGCACGTGCCGGGGCCGCACCCACCGGCAGCGCCGCCACCGCGACCGGCACGCGTCGTGCGCCGCAGCGCGCCGTCACGCTCGACGGGATCCGGTTCGGCTACACCGCCGACCGGACGGTGCTCGACGGACTCGACCTCGAGCTGCCCGTCGGCACGTCGACGGCACTGATCGGCGTCAACGGCGCGGGCAAGACGACGCTCGTCAAGCTGCTGACCGGCATGTACACGCCGCAGTCCGGCGCGGTGCGGGTCGACGGCACGGACCTGCGCACCCTCGACGTCGACGCCTGGCAGGCCGCGTTCGCGATCACGTTCCAGGACTACCTGCGCTACGAGCTGCCGTTGCGGGAGAACGTCGCGATGGCCGCGATCGCGCACCGCGACGACGACGAGGGCATCCGCGCCGAGCTCGAGCGCGTCGGTCTGGGGTCGCTGCTCGCGGAGCTGCCCGACGGGCTGGACACCCCGCTCACGCGCGCGCTGCCCGGCGGGCGGGACCTGTCGGGCGGGCAGTGGCAGCGGCTCGCACTGGCCCGCTCGCTGTTCGCGGTGCGGCACGGTGCGTCGGTGCTCGTCCTCGACGAGCCGACCGCCCAGCTCGACGCGCGCGGCGAGGCCGAGTTCTACGACACGTTCCTCGAGCTCACGCGCGGGGTCACGAGCCTGGTCATCTCGCACCGCTTCTCCACGGTCCGGCGGGCCGAGCGGATCGTCGTGCTCGACGGCGGCCGGGTCACGGAGGCCGGCACGCACGACGAGCTCGTCGCTGCCGGCGGGCAGTACGCGCGCATGTTCGAGGTGCAGGCCCGTCGGTTCGCGGGCGACGAGGCCGGCGCCGCCACCACCGTCGAGGCCGACGCGGCCGACGTCACGACCGGAGGTTCCCGATGAAGGACGTGGCGTTCTGCCTGAGCAGGCTGCTGGGCATCGCGTGGCGCCTGGACCGGCGACGCTTCGTCGTCGGCGCGGGGCTGCTCCTGCTGGGCGCGGTCGCCACGCCCGTCGTCGCGATCGGCGCCGGACGCGTGGTCGACCACGTGGTCGCCGGTGACGTCGCGGGGGCGAGCACGTGGGCGCTCGTCGTGGCCGTCGCCCTGACCGGCGACCTCATGCTCGGTCACTTCGCGCACCTGTACTACTTCGAGCTCGCGGAGCAGACCGAGCAGCACTTCAACCGCGAGCTGCTGCGCCTGGTCAACGGCAGCGACCACCTGGACCGGACGGACGACCCGGCGTTCGCCGACCGTGCCGACCTGCTGCGTCAGGACGTCATGCAGATGCGCGCGACCGTGCAGACCGGTCTGCAGCTCGGCGCGACCGCCGTGCAGGTGCTGCTCACCGCCGCGGTGCTCGCGACGGTCTCGCCGTGGCTCCTGGTGCTCGCGGCCTTCGCGGTGGCACCCGTGGTGCTCGGCCGGCGCGCCGAGTCGGGACTGCAGCAGGTGCGTGAGGAGCAGGCCGCGACCACGCGCTCGATCCGCTCGCTGCGCCGCCTCGCCACGAGCCCGGCGTCCCAGAAGGAGGTCCGTCTGGGCGGCGGCACCGACTTCCTGCTCGCGCGGCAGCGCGGGCTGCTGGACTCCTACGACGCCGCGATGGGCCGGGCGGACACGCGCTACGCGCTGCTGCGCGCCGCGGGTCAGATCGTCTTCGGGCTGGCGTACGTGGGCGCGGTGCTCGGCGCGTTCTGGCTCGCCCGCGAGGGGCGCGCGAGCGTCGGCCAGGTGGTCCTGACGATCACGCTCGCGACCCAGCTCTCGGTGCAGATGTCCGCCGGGATCGAGATGCTCGGGTCGGTGCACCGGGCTGCGGCCGGGCTGCGGCGGTTCCTCGCGCTCGAGTCCGAGGTCGCGGCCGAGCACGTCGTGCCGGCCACGGACCCGCTGCCCGACGACCTGTCCGACGGCATCCGCCTGGAGGGTGTCACGTTCCGCTACCCCGGTTCCGAGGCCGTGGTGCTCGACGCGGTCGACCTGCACCTGCCCGCCGGGACGTCGGTCGCGCTCGTCGGGGAGAACGGTGCGGGCAAGTCGACGCTGCTCAAGCTGCTCGCCGGGCTCTACCGGCCCACCGAGGGTCGCGTGCTCGTCGGCGGCGCGGACCTCGCCACGGTCGCTCCCGCCCGCTGGCGCGAGCGGACGGCGGCGCTGTACCAGGACTTCGTGCGCGTCGAGCTGACGCTGCAGCACAGCGTGGGGATCGGCCGGCTCGCGGACGTCGACGACGAGTCCGCCGTCGCCAGTGCCGTGGGGCGCGCCGACATCGGTGAGCTCGCTGATGCTCTCGGCCCGCAGGACGTCGTGGGGACCGGGTACGCGCCCGGGCGTGACCTGTCCGGCGGGCAGTGGCAGAGCCTCGGCTTCGCGCGGACCCTCATGCGCGAGGACCCCGAGCTGCTCGTCCTCGACGAGGCTGCCTCGGCCCTCGACGCGCTCGCCGAGCAGCGGCTCGTCGACGCCTACCAGACGACCGCGGCGCAGGTCGCGACGACCGTCGGCGGGGTCACGGTGTTCGTCACGCACCGGCTGTCCACCGTGCGCCTCGCCGACCGGATCGTCGTGCTCGACGCGGGCCGCGTGGTCGAGCACGGCACGCACGCCGAGCTCGTCGCGGCCGACGGCCCCTACGCACGCCTGTGGGCGCTGCAGTCCCGGGCGTACTCGTCGTAGGCGTGCTCCTCGGCCGGTCGCGGGCCGGCCGAGGTGACGTCAGTGGTGGCGCAGGGCGTCGACGAGCTGGGCCTTCGACATGCTCGAGCGGCCGCCGATGTCGAGCTCGGCGGCGCGCTTGCGCAGGTCCTTGACGGTCCAGTCGTCGTACGAGCCGGACTCGCCACCCTTCTTGCCGACGGCCTTGCGGCCGCGCGCCGCGGCGGCGTTGGCGATCCGTGCGGACTTCTCCTTGCTGTTGCCCTCGTCGCGCAGCGACTCGTACAGCTCCTTGTCCTTGACGCTCGGGCCGGGGTCACGGCGTCCAGGCATCGTGCACCTCCTC
Organism: Actinomycetes bacterium; assembly: GCA_023432565.1. Classification (GTDB taxonomy): domain Bacteria; phylum Actinomycetota; class Actinomycetes; order Actinomycetales; family Cellulomonadaceae; genus Cellulomonas. The sequence goes on from JAEYUL010000072.1 coordinate 15,878, forward strand.
GTCGGTCACGCTCGTCGGTCACGTCCACGCTGGCACGCGACCGACGAGGGTGCACCCGGAGGGCGTCGTCGGCCAGGGGCTCAGGGCCGCAGCAGCACCTTCGTCGCGCGGCGCTCGTCCATCGCGGCGTACGCCTCGGCGACGTCCTCGAGCGGCAGCTCGAGGTCGAACACGATCCCGGGCTTCAGGGTGCCGTCGAGCACGCCGGGCAGGAGCTCCTCGATGTACCCGCGCACCGAGGCGACACCGCCGCGCACGCCCACGTTCGTGTCGAACATCGTGCGCACCGGCAGCTCGGGACCGCCCCACGGGACGCCGACGAAGCCCACCATGCCGCCGGGCCGTGCCGAGCGCAGCGCCTGGTCCATCGACTCCTTGGTGCCGACGCACTCGAGCACCGCGTCCGGACCGATCCCGCCGAACATCTCCTTGAGCCGCGCGACGCCCTCGTCGCCGCGCTCGGGCACGATGTCCGTCGCGCCGAGCGTGCGGGCGAGCGCCTGGCGTGCCTCGTGCCGCGACATCGCGACGACCCGCGAGGCACCGAGGCGCTTCGACGCGAGCACGGCGCACAGTCCCACGGCCCCGTCGCCGACGACCGCGACGGTCGAGCCCTCGCGCACCCCGGCCGCCAGGGCGGCGTGGTGGCCCGTGCCCATCACGTCGGACAGCGTCAGCAGGTGCGGGATGAGCTCGTCGGCCGGCTGCCCGCCGGGGACGACGACGAGCGTGCCGTCGGCCAGCGGGGCTCGCACGCGCTGGCCCTGGCCGCCGTCGGCCGAGCTGCCGCTGCCGTCGTGGCTGCCCCACCAGCCGCCGTGCAGGCACGACGTGCTCACGCCGTTGCGGCAGTTCTCGCACGTCGAGTCGCACACGTAGAACGGCGCGATGACGAAGTCGCCCACGGCGAGGGTGGTGACCTCCGAGCCGATCTCCTCGACGACGCCGATGTACTCGTGGCCCATGCGCACCGGCTCGGTGACGGGCTCGATCCCGCGGTAGCGCCACAGGTCCGAGCCGCACACGCACGCCGCGACGACGCGGACGACGGCGTCCGTCGGGTACTGGATCACCGGGTCGGGGACCTGCTCGAGCCTGACGTCCCGAGCCCCGTGGATCACCGTCGCGCGCATGGCCTGCTCTCCCGTCGTCGTGCCTACGAAGCGCCGTCCAGTATACGAGACGCGGCCGTCGGGTGAGCGTATCGCCGCACGTCAGAGGCGGTTTCTCCCGATCTGCGCGCAGGGCAGCGCGGCGCGTGTCGCCAGGGCCTCAGGCCCCTCGCGGCCCAGCGTGCGACCGGCGCGCCGCGCGCACCAGCAGCAGCGAGCCGCCGAGCCCGAGGACGAGGAACACCAGGGCTCCCCGCAGCGACGCAGAGGTGGCGTCCGCGAAGCCCTCGTCGAGCGCCGCGACGATCTCCGGGTTGTCCTCACCGGCCGGCGACGCGGTCCCCTCGGCACGCAGCCGGGCGATGACCGAGCCGGCGGACTGCGTGGTCGCCTCGGTCACGCGCTGGACGTCCGCCTCGGACAGCCGCGGGACGTCCTCGAGCGCGCGCGGGATGCTCGTCGCGAGCGATGCGGCCAGGATCGCGCCGACGACGGCGGTGCCGAGCGCGGACCCGAGCTGACGCACCGTCGACTGCGCGGCCGAGCCCTGCCCGGACTCGGCAGGCGGGACGTCCAGCAGCGTGGTCCCGGTCAGCTGGGCGGAGGCCAGGCCGAGGCCGACCCCGTAGACGACCAGGATGACGCCCAGCAGCGCGGGCTCGGTGTCGGGCCCGACGGCGACCGCCAGGCACACGACGCCCACGATCTCCAGCACCAGTCCGACGACCACGACGGCGGGCGCGCCGATGCGCGCGGCGAGGTGGCGTGCGCCCGCGCCGGAGAACAAGGCGCCGAGCGCGAGGGCGGCCAGGACCACCCCGGAGCGCAACGCCGACAGCCCCAGCACGTTGACCAGGTACAGCGGCAGCACGAAGAGGATCCCGAACTCGCCGACGGCCACGGTGCTCGCCGTGGCGTTGCCCCAGCGGAACGTCGGGAGACGGAAGAGGCTCAGGTCGAGCAGCGCGGGCCGGTCGACCCGGGCGCGGTGGCGCTGCCAGAGCACGAACAGCACGAGCAGCACCGCCGAGGCGGCGAACAGGATCGGGACCAGCGAGATCGGCGCGTCCGTGGGCCAGGACAGGCCGAGCACGGTGCGGTCACCGGACGGCTTCCACCAGCCGAGCTGCTGCCCCTCGATGAGCGCGAAGACCAGCGTCCCGAACCCCAGCGCGGACAGCAGGGTGCCCACGCCGTCGATCCCCGACGAGTCCTCGTCCCGCGTCTCCGGGACCCAGATCACGATCCCGACGATCACGAGCGCACCCACCGGGACGTTGACCAGGAAGATCCACTCCCAGCTGTACGACGTCGTCAGCCAGCCGCCGAGCAGCGGCCCGATCGCCGCGGCACCCGCGATGACGGCACCCCACACGCCGAACGCGGCAGCACGGTCGCGGCCGCGGAACGTCGCGTTGACGGTCGACAAGGTGCCGGGCAGGACGCACGCGCCGCCGAGCGCCTGGACCAGCCGCGCACCGATGAGCGCACCGGAGCCGCGGGCGGTCGAGGCGAGCACGGCCCCGAGGACGAACACCACGACGCCGACGAGGAGCATGCGGCGACGGCCGAGCGCGTCGCCGAGCCGCCCCGCGGTCAGGAGCAGCGCCGCCAGGACGACGGTGTAGGCGGCGGTGACCCACTGCGCGTCGTCGAGGGACAGGTTCAGGTCGTCGACGATCACCGGCAGCGACACCGAGACGATCGTCGCGTCCATGATGATCATGCCCAGGGCGGTGGCCAGGGCGGCGAGCGACCACCAACGGGACCGTCCGCCGTGGTCGTCGGACTGCTCCTCACGCGGGACTGCGCTGACCTGCTCCACGGTGGCCCCCCTGCCGACGTCGGCCGCTCTGCATCCAGTGGTGCGCGCTCGGTGCTGCCGCGTCCAGGATCGCGCCGCGACGCACGTGGCGCGCGCCGAGTCGTCGCTGCCCCGACGCGCCGAAGCTCCCCGGGGTGCCTACCGTGAGAACACGCGGTCGCTTCACCCGGGGGAGTGGGCATGAGTCCGACGATCAGTGTGCTGTTCCGAGCCATCCCGTTGCTCATGGGCGCCGTCTGCCTGTCGTTCGGGCTCTACGTCCTGTCGGGCGGCGACGATGCCGGGCACTTCGTCGCCGGGCACGTCCTGATCGCGCTCACGGCGATCTGCGTCGCCCTGTTCACCACGGCCGCCACGATCATCCGCCAGCTCATCCACCGGTACGGACCGGTGTGGGTGATCCTGCTCCCGACGCTCGGCTACGCGGTCTCGCTCGCCACGATCATCTGGGGCGTGACGATCATCGCGAGCGGTGGCGAGCTGAAGCTGCAGGTGGCCGGGCACGTCGTGCTCGGCATCGGCTTCATCGCGGCGTGCGTCAGTACCGTGGCGACGGCGTCGACCACGTTCGTCCTCATCCAGAAGGCCCAGACGCAGCCGGTCGGCTCGCCCGCCCCGCAGGGCGCGTACTCGCGCGGCGTCGGTTCCGTGCTCGTCGCCATCCCGGCCGTGCTCGCGGCGATCGGGATCGTGCTCGCGACCACCCTGTTCGTCCGCGGCGGCAACCTCGGCCTCGTCGCGGGGCACGTGCTGCTCGGGCTGTCCCTCATCTGTGCGGCGCTCGTGGCGCTCGTGGCGAGCATCGTGCGCCAGGTGCGCAACGAGTTCGGCGACGCGGAGCGCTTCTGGTGGACGTGGTGGGTCGTCGCGATGGGGACGGTCAACGTCGTGCTCGGCCTCGTCGTCCTGCTCGGCTCGGACAACCCGTCGCGGCTCGCGCCGGGGACCGTGCTCATCGGGCTCGGGCTCATCTGCTTCAGCATCATGTCGAAGGTCGTCCTGCTCGCCCTGGTGTGGCGGCGCACCTTCGCGCTGGCGAACCGGATCCCGTTGATCCCCGTCGGCACGGCCCTGGCGTGCCTGTTCTTCTCGGCCTTCCTGTTCGAGGCCACCGCGGACCAGTCGGGATTCTTCGTCGGGGCGCACGTCCTGGTGGGGCTCGGCGCGGTGTGCTTCACGCTCTTCTCGATCGTGTCGATCCTCGAGGCCGGCACCGCCAAGGAGTGACCGCGCGGGTGCGCGTCAGCCGTCGAGCGTGATCCGCAGCACGCAGCCCGGCCCTGCCTTCGGGTGCCGGAGCCGGGCGATCCCCAGGATGAGGCGGTGCAGGACGCCGTACTTGCGCGTCAGCGCGGTGCGCAGCGTGACCACCTGCGCCGGGTCGTCGACGACGACGGCCGTGCCCGACGCGACGTCCGCGTCGTCAGCCACCTGGCCGCGCGCGTCGCAGGGGCGCAGCTCGACGCGCGGGTCGCGGCGCAGCCGCTTGACCTTGCCGCTGTCGGCACCCGTCGTGACGACCAGAGCGTCACCCTGCACCGCGATCCAGACGGGGGTCGACACGGGCTCGCCGGTGCGCCGGAAGGTCGTCAGCGAGACGTAACGGTGCGCTCCCCACGCGGTCAGGTCGGGTACGGCGGTCATGCGGCGTTCCGGGGCCGGGCAGGTGCGCTCATGCGTGCCAACGTACCTGCGGCGCCGGCCCCGGCTCCGCGCGTCCCGGGCGCAGGCCGTCGAGGGCGATCTCGAGCCCACGGTCCAGCGCCCGGGTGAGCGCGTCGCCGTCGAAGGACACCAGCAGGCCCTCGGCCATGGCCAGCACGAGCTGGACGTCGTCGACCGTCGTGCGCGCCGCGACCTCTCCTCGCGCCACGGCCGCGGCCACGGGCGCCGCGAGGATGCGGTCCAGGCGTGCGCTGAGCGCCTCGAGGTGACCCGCCGCCGCGGGAGCCGCGCGCAGCATCGGGAACAGCCCGGCGGCCCGGCGCTGCCCGTCGACGATCCGGCGTACCAGCGGGTCGAGCAGCCCCGGCTGGTCCGCGTGCGCCGCCGCGAAGCGCTCGGTCTCGTCGAGGGCGCGGGTGTAGACCGCGGCGGCCAGCGCGTACCGGTCGGGGAAGTGCCGCTGCACGGTCGCCCTGCCGACGCCGGCCTCGCGTGCCACCGCCGTCAGCGGCGCGAGCGCTCCCTGCGCCGCGAACACGCGCTCGGCGGCCGCGACGATCGCGGCGCGGTTGCGGGAGGCGTCGCGACGCTCGCGAGGACGGGGGCGGTCCTGCGGGTCGTCGGCCACGTCGGCCGAGTCTAGGTGGGCCGCCGCACGGCGGACCGGACCGGGACGTTGTTCCTGGTGAGGTGCCCGCCGGGGGGTCGAGACTCGTGGACGACTAAAACGGGCACCGGTGCCCGTTTCACTTCGGCGCCGCTGCCCTCAGGAGACCACCGTGACCCGCCACGCCCGCATGCTCGAGCCAGCCCGGTGGGGTTCGCTCGCCCTGCCGAACCGCACCTACCTGCCGCCCATGGGGACCCACACGGCGAACGCCGACGGCACGATCTCCGCCTCCGGCGTCGCGTTCCTCGTGGCGCGCGCCCAGGGTGGCACCGGCCTGCTGATCAGCGAGTCCATCCAGACGCAGGACGTCTACGACATCGCCACCGGGTCGACCATCAGCCTCACGCACGACCGGCACGTGGCGCCGTTGCGCGAGGCCGTCCGCGAGGTGCACCGCGTCGGGGGCCTCATCGCCGCGAACCTCACCCCCGGGTTCGGCCGGATCATGCCCGTCGGGCCGGACGGGGACGCGCCGTGGTCCGCGTCGGCCTGCCCCATGCTCAGCGACCCGACCCGCCGCTGCCGCGAGCTGAGCACCGAGCAGGTCGAGGACATCCTCGACCGGTTCCGCGGCGCGGTGCGGCGAGCGCTCGAGTGCGAGTTCGACGCGATCGACCTGCACGGCCACACCGGTTACCTCACCGACCAGTTCCTCACCGCGGCGTGGAACACCCGCACCGACCGGTTCGGCGGCGACGTGCGGGGCCGCGCGACGTTCGCGACCGAGATGATCCGGATCGTGCGCGAGGAAGCCGGCGCCGACTTCCCGCTGTCGATGCGCATCACCGTGCGCCACCAGTTCCCGGGCGGTCGCACCCCCGACGAGGCGCGCGAGCTCGCCGTGATCCTGCAGGACGCCGGGCTCGACGTGCTCCTCGTCGACGCGGGCGCGTTCGAGGCGATCGACTGGTCGTTCCCCTCCTACTACCTGGGTGACGGCCCCTACCTGCCGGACGCCGCCGCCGTGAAGCCCGCGCTGCGGATCCCGGTCGCGGTCAACGGCAACCTCACGCCCGACCTCGCCGAGCAGGTGCTGGCCGACGGGACGGCCGACTTCGTCGGATTCGGGCGCATGCTCATCGCCGACCCCGACCTGGTGCGCAAGGTCGCCGCCGGGCGGCCGGAGTCGGTGCGGCCGTGCATCCGCTGCAACGAGCTCTGCATCGGCAACGTCGTGGTCGGTACGTCCGTCGCGTGCGCGGTGAACCCCGAGGCGGGGCACGAGACCCAGCGCGTGCTGCTGCCCGCGCCGACGCCGCGCCGGGTCACGGTCGTCGGCGGCGGACCCGGCGGGCTCGAGGCGGCACGCGTCGCGGCCGAGCGCGGCCACGACGTCGACCTCTACGAGCGCGGGCCACGCCTGGGGGGCGTGCTGGAACCCGCCGCGATGCCCGACTTCAAGCGCGAGCTGCACGCGATGGTCGACTGGTGGACGGGCGAGCTGGAGCGCCTCGGGGTCCGCGTGCACCTCGGTCACGAGGTCACGGCCGACGCCCCCGAGGTCGCAGGTGCCGACGCGCTCGTGCTCGCGACCGGGTCCACGCCCTGGGCCCCCGAGATCCCGGGCGTCGACGGCCCCACCGCCGTGCACGTGCTCGACTTCCACCTGGGCTCCGCGGTGGGACTGCGCGTCGTCGTCTGCGGCGGCGGGCTGTCGGGTGCGGACGCCGCGCTCGAGCTCGCGCAGCAGGGCCACGACGTGACGATCTGCGAGATGGCCCCCGCCATCGCGCAGGACATGGTGGTCTACAACCGCGTCGCGCTCCTGCGCCGACTGGCCGAGACCGGTGTGCGCGTGCTCGTCGGGCACCGCGTCGTCGAGATCGGGCAGGGCACGGTCGCCTGCGACGGTCCCGACGGGCGCGTGGAGCTGGCGGCGGACACCGCGCTGCTCGCGTTCGGCGTCCGTCCCGACCGGGCCCTGCCCGACGCCCTGGCCTCGCGGGCGTCGGCCGTGGCCGTCGGCGACTGCGTGCAACCCGCCAAGGTGGGCGACGCGATCCACGCCGGCTACGCGGCGGGCGCGGCGGTCTGACTCCGGCACGACGAGGGCCGCGGCGCCTCCCGGCGGCCGCGGCCCTCGTCGTGCAGCTCCTCAGGTGCGGAACCTGACGACCACGTGCGGGTCGATCAGGCGGTCCGCACGGTCAGCGTGGTGTGCAGGAGGCGCTCGGGATCGAGGTGTTGCCTCCTGAGTAGAACGTCACTCCGAAGCTGGAGCTGCCGCTCGACGTGAAGGTGTTGCCGCTGCGGGTGGCGTTCCAGGAGTTCTGGATCGACTGACCCGAGCCCGGGTTCACGGTCACCGACCAGTTCGACGCACCGGACACGGTGTACGTGACGTTGAAGCGGTCGGACCACGACTCGGCACGGGCCGCCGTGACGGTGCAGCTACCGCCGGTGTTGCCACCGGTGTTGCCGCCCGTGTTCCCGCCGGTGTTCCCACCGGTGTTGCCGCCCGTCGACGGCGCGACGGCGCGGCCGGTGCTCGGCGAGATGGTGCCGGTGCACAGGTTGCGCGCCTTGAGGTCCTGCAGGATGCCCGGCAGTGCCTGCACGGTGGCGGAGGGCCAGTCGTGCATGAGGATGATCTGGCCGTTCTGCAGCTGGCTCGCGGCCTGGCGGATCTGCGACGCGCTCGCGTTGTTCCAGTCCTGGGAGTCGACGTCCCAGATGATCTCCCGCAGGCCCAGGGCGCTCTCGACCGACTTCAGCGTCGAGTTCGTCTCACCGTAGGGCGGGCGGAACAGCTGGGGCGTGACACCCGCCGTCTGCTGGATGATCTGCTGGCTGCGGCTGAGCTGGGACTGGATGTCGTTGTAGCTCATGTTGATCAGGTGCGGGTGGTCCCACGAGTGGTTCCCGATCGTCAGCCCCGCGTTCTTGTACGCCTGCATGAGCGAGGCGTTGTTCTGCGCGTTCTGACCCGTCGGGAAGACCGTCGCGGTGGCGCCGTTGCCCGTGAGCGTGTTGATGAGCTGCGTCGTCGTGCCCGAGTTCGGGCCGTCGTCGAACGTCAGGCCCACGTACCCGGCGGTGCAGGTCCAGCCGTTGCCGCCGGTGTTCCCGCCCGTGTTGCCACCCGTGTTGCCGCCGGTGTTCCCGCCCGTGGAGCCGGACGCCGTGCAGCTCGCCGACGGGATCGAGGTGTTGCCGCCCGAGTAGTACGTCACGCCGAAGCTCTGGTTGCCGGCCGAGGTGAACGTGTTGCCGTTGCGCGTGGCGTTCCAGGAGTTCTGGATCGACTGACCCGAACCCGGGTTCACGGTCACCGACCAGCTCGACGCACCGGAGACGGTGTACGTGACGTTGAAGCGGTCGGACCACGACTCGGCGCGCGTCGCGGTCACGGTGCACCCGTTCGACCCGCCCGTGTTCCCGCCAGTGTTCCCGCCGGTGTTCCCGCCCGTGTTCCCACCGGTATTGCCGCCCGACGAGCCCTCCGAGACCGTCACGTTCGACGAGCCGGAGGACTGGTACCCCTCGGTCGCCAGGATCTGGTAGTCGTGCGTGCCGAGGTTCATGCCCTTGGACGCCCACGCGTCGAAGTGGTTGCCGGCCGTGATGGTGCCGCCCGTGCGCTTCTGCTGGCGGACGGACCAGTACTGGTAGAACGTCGAGGTCCCCTCGATCGAGGGCTGGTTGACGCGCTGCGTGCGGTAGATGTCATAGGTGCCGCCGTCGGAGTTGACGGTGCCCATGAACGTGCCGGTGGGCCGGTAGGTGCCCCAGTTGTCGACGATGTAGTACTCGATGAGCGGACCGCGGGTCCACCCGTACAGCGTCAGGTAGGCGTTGCCCGAGGGGTTGAACTGACCCGAGTACGTCACCGCGCGACGGGTTCCGGTCTGCCAGCCCTTGCCGGCCACGAAGTTGCCGGTGTTGGACCAGCGCGTGGAGTAGTTGCCGCCCGAGCCCAGGTCCATCGAGACCGTGCCCTGCGAGTCGGTCCAGAACGAGTAGTAGTACCCGTCGTGCGTCCCGGTGCCGTTCGTCGAGATCGCCGAGGCCGGGGACGCCAGTGCCACACCGGTCGCGGCGAAGACGGCAGCTGTGCCCATGGCCAACCAGGCACGCAGCGTCCGGCGACCTCGTCGTCGCCCACGCAGAGAGAAACTTTCGGACATTGGTGCACTCCTTGGAGCGGGGTTGGGCCGTGCACGCCTCCCGGCACGGGGGTCGGGCACGGGCCCGGCGAACCGCCGGGCTAGTGCGGCGTCGAGCCGTCTCCACGTGGGTGAACGGGGGTCGACCGCTGTCGAGCGAGTCTGCGCGCGTGGGTGCAGGCAGCGGAACGGCGGTCACACAGTCCGAACCGTTTAGCGCGTGACGGAACCGGTTGCGTGCCGCCTCGGACCGAAAGTTGCGGCCTCGGTTCCGCTTGCGGAACGGGTCCGGGAGGCTCACGCCGCGTCCGGAGGGCCACCTACGATGGCTGTCCGTGAGCGGGCCCGGCGACGTCATCGAGGTGAGCGCGGTCGTGCTGCGTTCGCCCAGGGGTGAGGTGCTGACCGTGCGCAAGCGCGGGACCTCCCGGTTCATGCTGCCAGGCGGCAAGCCGGAGCCCGGCGAGACGCCGGCGCAGACCGCGGTGCGCGAGTGTGCCGAGGAGGTCGGCGTGCACCTGGACCCCGCGCGGCTGCACGCGCTCGGTGTGTTCACGGACGCCGCGGCGAACGAGCCTGGTCGCCACGTGCGCGGGACGGTCTACCTGCACCCGGCCGATCAGGTGCCGGTACCCGCCGGGGAGATCGCCGAGCTGCGCTGGCTCGACCCGAGCGCCGACCCGCTCCCGGACGACCTCGCCCCGATGCTCGAGCTCCAGGTGCTGCCCGCGCTGCTGACCGTTCGCGGCTCGGCCGGCTGAGCCCCGGCGGCCGTCAGGGTGCCCCAGGCGGGGCAACGCGTGGACGCGCCGCCCGGGCGGCGCCGCCCCGGTGCCAGACAAGCGCGATGATCCTCGAGCACCCGGTGCTGGACGTCGTCCCCGGGATGCAGGACGCGTACGAGGAGGCGTTCGACGAGGCGCGGCACATCATCGCGAGCATGCCCGGCTTCCGGTCGCTGCGGCTCGAGCGCTGTCTCGAGGTGCCGACGCGCTACCTCCTCCTCGTCGAGTGGGACTCGCTCGAGGCGCACACCGTGGGCTTCCGTGGCTCGCCGCAGTACGAGCGGTGGCGAGCGCTGCTGTACCGCCTCTACGACCCGTTCCCCGCTGTCGAGCACTACCGCACGGTGCTCACCGGCGGACTGACCTCGGGCTCGTCGGCCGGCTCGTAGCGCAGCAGGTCGCCCGGTTGGCAGTCGAGCGCGGCGCACAGAGCTTCGAGCGTGCTGAACCGCACAGCCTTGGCGCGGCCGTTCTTGAGCACCGCGAGGTTCGCGGGAGTGATACCGACGCGCTCGGCGAGCTCGCCGACGGACAGCTTGCGCCGCGCCAGGACCACGTCGATGTCGACGATGATCGGCATCAGATCACCTCGTCGAGCTCGGAGCGCAGAGCACTCGCGGTGGTGTCGAGCGCGACGGCCTTCGCGAGCAGGGCACGCAGCACGACGACGAGCAGCGCGATCCCGGCACAGTCCAGCCCGGCGATGCCGATGATCACCACGACTCCTGGCGGCACCGCTTCGCCCGGCGCCAGGACGAGGCCGAGCGTGAAGGCCAGCAGTGTCGCGGCGCCCGCGCAGCCGATGATGACGTCGACGTCCCGGAACGCCGTCCGGGAGAAGACCGTGTCGCGGCGGACCATCGTGAGCAGACGCCACACGCACACGAGCGCGACCTGGGCGGCGAGCAGGCCGGCGATCAGGATGCCGACGACGACCCAACGCAGGCCGGAGAGCTCAGGTTCCTCCTCCTGGATGTCCACCGCGAGCAGCGGCAGGATCACCGCCTGGACGAACAGCAGCCCGGCGATCACCAGCACGATCACCGCACGCAGCGCCCTGACGCTCCATGTCCCCACGGTGTCCCCCCGAGCAGATCCATCGACTACCGATAGAAATCTATCGCCATGCGATGGGCCGCGCCAGTCGTCACGCGCCGCCGGCGGGCGTGGTGGGGCATGCGGAGCGGCGCCACGTATGACCGGCGCCCCCTCGCCGCTCGTCGCCTTTGCCGGGTTCTTCCCTTTGCCTGACACGTGTCACTAGCCTGAGCGCGGTTGCAGAGCCGCAACCGCACCGCCGTCGGAGGGACTCGCGATGACGAACCACCCGGACGCCCGCACGGACCCGCAGCGGTCCGCGCCCCCCGCCGCACCGGCCCGCGCACGTGGGAGCTCCCACCCGGCCCGTGACCCCCTCGCCGCGCCGGATGCCCCCGCGCGGTCGGACTCGCCGCACACGGCGATCGTGCTGGGCCGCCGCGCGTTCCTGGCGCTGTCGGGTGCCGCCGTCGCCGTGGGAGTGAGCGGGGCGTCCGCCGGCGGCGTCGGACCCGTGAGC
>JAEYUL010000119.1 GCA_023432565.1 Actinomycetes bacterium
GGCGCGCCGTGCCCTGCGGTCCGAGGAGCTCGCGGCGGGCGGCGGCCGCAGCAGCGACGCGCTGCTCGTCGAGGTCCTCGACGAGCCGGGCCGCGCCGCGACGCTCCCGCCGACGGTCGCGGCTGCGCTCGAGCGGCTCGCGCGCGTGGTGCACGCGGGCCGCGAGGCCGCGGCGCGTCCCGGTGCCGACGCGCAGGGTGTGCTGTGGGCGCTGTGGGACGCGGCCGGGCTCGCGGAGCCGTGGCGTCGTGCCGCGCTCGCCGGAGGCGCTGCGGGCGAGCGCGCCGACCGTGACCTCGACGCGGTCGTCGCGCTGTTCCGCGCCGCCGAGACGTTCGTCGAGCGCATGCCCCGGACGGCACCGAGCGCGTTCGTCGACTGGCTGCGCTCGCAGGACCTGCCGGCGGACTCCCTGGCGGCGCGTGCCCGCCGGTCCGCGGTCCAGGTGCTGACACCCGCGGGCGCGGCCGGCGGCGAGTGGGACGTGGTCGCCGTCGCGGGCGTCCAGGACGGCGTGTGGCCCGACCTGCGGCTGCGGGACTCGCTGCTGGGGGCGCAGGCGCTCGTCGACGTCGTCTCCGGCAGGTCCGCGGGTGGTGCGTCGGTCCCGGACGCGCGCGCGGCCGTGCTCGCCGACGAGCTGCGGTCGTTCGCGGTGGCCGTCTCGCGCGCCCGTACGGCGCTGTTCGTGACCGCGGTGGCGGACGCCGACCACCAGCCCTCCCCGTTCGTCGACCTCGTCGAGCCGCCGGACGGCGACGTCGACCACCGGCGCACCCAGGTCGAGCCTGCGCTGGACCTGCGCGGCCTCGTCGCGCAGCTGCGCGCGACGCTCGAGGACGCCGCGGCTCGTGGCGTCGAGCCGGACCCGGGCGCGGTGCGTGCACTGGCGGACCTGGCCGCGCGCGGCGTGCCGGGCGCGCATCCCGGCCGCTGGCACGGTCTCGCCGAGCCGAGCAGCACGGCACCGCTGCACGCCGACGGCGAGCCCGTGCCCGTCTCACCGTCGAAGCTCGAGACCGCGCACCGGTGCGCGCTGCGCTGGGCGCTCGAGTCGGCGGGCGGCAGCGCCGGCAGCAGCAGCGGGCAGTCGCTCGGCACGCTCGTGCACGAGATCGCTCAGGAGCACCCGAACGGGACGCACGCCGAGCTCGCGGCGGCCCTCGACGCGCGCTGGGACACGCTCGGGCTCGGAACCGGCTGGCCCGCGCGAGCGACGCGTGCCAAGGCGGACGCGATGATCGCGCGGCTCGCGGCGTACCTGTCCGGGGCGGGCGAGGCGCTCGGAGTCGAGGCCGACTTCCGGTTGCGGACCGAGCGCGCGCTGCTGCGCGGCAGCGCGGACCGCATCGAGCGCGACCTCGAGCACCCCGAGCAGGTCCGGGTGGTCGACCTCAAGACGGGCGCGAGCCCGCCGTCCAAGGAGCAGGCGGCACAGAACCCGCAGCTCGGGGCGTACCAGCTGGCCGTCGACGCGGGCGCGTTCGCGCAGCTGCCGCCCGGCACCACGAGCGCGGGTGCCCAGCTGGTGTACCTCGGCACCGGGAAGTCGGCCGCGGTGCGCGACCAGGCACCCCTGGGGCCGGAGGACCACGGGCCGTCGTGGGCGCGCACCCTCGTCGACGAGGTGGCCGAGAAGATGGCCGGCTCGGTGTTCACCGCGACCGCGAACGATCAGTGCGACCGCTGCCCGGTGCGGCGCTCGTGCCCCGTGCGCGCCGAGGGTGGGCAGGTGGTCGCATGAGCGACACGACACGGACGCCGCCGGCGAGCGAGGGGACGTCGTCGGCGGGTCTCGCGCACGAGCGGGAGACCGCCGCTGCGGGCGTGCCCGAGCAGCGTGGGGCGGCCCGGGCCGAGGAACGGGCCCAGCAGCAGGCGCAGGAGCGGCCGCCCGTCGTCGGCGCCGAGCAGATCGCCCGGCTCCTGGGCCGCGACCTGCCGACCGACGAGCAGCGCCGCATCATCGAGGCTCCGCTCGAACCCGTGCTCGTCGTGGCCGGCGCGGGCTCGGGCAAGACGGAGACGATGGCCGGACGCGTCGTGTGGCTCGTGGCGAACGGGCTCGTCGAGCCGCAGCAGGTCCTCGGGCTGACCTTCACACGCAAGGCCGCGGGCGAGCTCGCGGAGCGCGTGCGCCTGCGGCTGCGCCGGCTCGTGCGTGCCGCCGCGCAGGCGGGCGTCGTGCTGCCCGGCCGCGCGCACCTGGACGACGACGTGCTGGGCGGACGCCCGACGATCTCGACCTACAACGCGTACGCCGCCTCGCTGGTGCGCGACCACGCGCTGCGCATCGGCATCGACCCGAGCGCGCGGCTGCTCGGCGAGGCCGCGCAGTGGCAGCTCGCGAGCGAGGTGGTCGAGGCGTGGCAGGAGGACCTCGCGCTCGACGCGGCGGTCTCCACCGTCGTCGAGGCCGTGCTCGCGCTGTCCGGAGCGCTCGACGAGCACCTGCTGGACCCGGCCGGGGCGCAGGACGGCATCGCCCGGATCTGCGAGGACATCGTCTCGACCCCGGCAGGCGACCCGCCACGCGCTCCCTACGCGGAGGTCGCGCGGCTCGTCGGCTCCCTCGAGCAGCGTGCGCGCCTGCTCGACGTCGTGGCCGCGTACCGCGCGCGCAAACGAGCGAGCGACGCCATCGACTTCGGCGACCAGGTGGCCCTGGCCGCACGGCTCGCCCGCGAGGTGCCCGAGGTCGCCCGGGCGGAGCGGGACCGGTTCGCCGTCGTGCTTCTCGACGAGTACCAGGACACGTCGTACGCCCAGCTCGCGCTGCTGTCCGCGCTGTTCGGCGACGGGCACCCCGTGATCGCCGTGGGTGACCCGCACCAGTCCATCTACGGCTGGCGGGGCGCGAGCGCGGGAGGGCTCGAGCGGTTCCCGACGACCTTCCGTCGCGTCACGGGTGGCCCGTGCGAGGTGCTCGCGCTGTCCACGTCGTGGCGCAACGACGTCGCGGTGCTCGACGCAGCGAACCTCGTGGCCGGTCCGCTGCGCGCCGGGGCGACGCGGGTCGCCGTCCCCGAGCTCGCGGCCCGACCGGGCGCGGGGCCGGGCGCGGTCGAGGCGCTCATGACCCCCACGATCGTCGACGAGGCGCGTGCGGTCGCGGAGTTCGTCGCCACGCACTGGCGCGCCGCCGCGCACGCGCCGGACGGACGGCGGGTCACGGCCGCCGTGCTGTGCCGCAAGCGCTCGCAGTTCGCGGCGCTGCGCCGCGCGCTGCGGGAGAAGGGACTGCCCGTCGAGGTCGTCGGGCTGGGGGGACTGCTGTCGACGCCCGAGGTGGTCGACGTGGTCGCGGCGCTGCAGGCCGCGTACGACCCGTTGCGTGGCGACGCACTCGTCCGGCTCGTGACGGGGGCGCGCACGCGGCTCGGCGCGTCGGACCTGCACGCCCTCGCCGCGTGGGCGGGTGAGCTCGCGGGACGGCGCTCGGGCCGCGCACCCGGTGTCGAGCTCGACGTGATCGACGAGCGCAGCATCGTCGACGCGCTCGACGACCTGCCGCGTCCCGGCTGGCGCAGCGCGGACGGCCGGTCGCTGAGCGACGAGGGTCGCGCGCGGCTCGCGGACCTCGGGGCGTTGCTCCGCACCCTGCGTGCGCACTCCTACCTCTCGGTGCCCGACCTCGTCGCCGAGGCCGAGCGCCTGCTCGACCTCGACATCGAGGTCGCCGCCCGGGCGGGCGTGGGGGTCGGGCGCGCGCGGGCGCACCTGGACGCGTTCCGGGACGTCGCGGTCGACTTCGCGCGCTCGGTCGACACCCCCACGCTGGGCGGCTTCCTGTCCTGGCTCGAGGCGGCGGACGCGCGCGAGAACGGGCTCGAGCTGCCCGTGACCGAGCCGGACCCGGACGCGGTCCAGCTCATCACGATCCACGCCGCCAAGGGGCTCGAGTGGGACGTGGTGGCCGTGGCGGGCCTCGTCGACGGCGTCCTGCCCGCGACGGCGACGCAGGGCAAGGACGGCCCGAAGGACTCGGCGTGGCTGGTGGGTCTCGGCGAGCTGCCGTACCCGCTGCGCGGCGACGCCGACGACCTGCCGCGGTTCGCCTACGCCGGTGCCGAGAGCCCCAAGGAGCTCGAGGAGCGGCGCAAGCAGTTCCTGCGCGACGCGGGCGAGCACGAGGTGGCCGAGGAGCGGCGCCTGGCGTACGTCGCGCTCACCCGCGCGAAGAGCCGGCTGCTGCTCACGGGTGCGTGGTGGGGCGACGGCAAGACGGTGCGTCGTCCCTCCACGTTCCTGCTCGAGCTCGCCGAGGCCGGGCTCGTCGACGCCGAGGGCTGGGCGGGGCAGCCGGGCCCGGGCGAGACGAACCCGGCGTCCGCGCAGGTGGTGACGGGCCTGTGGCCGGCCGACCCGTTCGCGCTCGAGGACGGCGCCGGCCGCCGCCCGGCGGTCGAGCGGGCCGCGGCGTGGGTGCGGACCGCGCTCGACGCCGGCACGCAGCCGGGCAGGGGCACGTCGCCGTGGGAGTCACTGGCGCGCACCCTGCTCGACGAGCAGCAGGCCGCCCGCCGGTCCTCGGGCGTCGTCGAGCTGCCGTCGCACCTGTCGGCCTCTGCGCTCGTGCGGCTCGGCGCGGACGTCGAGGTGTTCGCGCGCGGTCTGCGTCGCCCGGTGCCGCAGGAGCCGTCGGGCCGGGCGCGGCTCGGCACGCGCTTCCACGCCTGGGTGGAGGGCTACTACGGGTCCGCGTCGCTCGTGGACCTGGACGCGCTGCCGGGTGCGGAGGACGACGAGCTCGACGAGCCGGACGACGTGGACGTCGACGAGGCCCGGCTGCGCGCCGCGTTCCTCGCGTCGCCGTGGGCCGCCCGCACACCGCTCGAGATCGAGGCGGACGTCGAGACCCATGTCGCGGGGTACGTGCTGCGCTCGCGCATCGACGCGGTGTTCCCGGCGGTCGCCGGGGACCCGGTCGGGCCCGGCGGCGTCGTCGTCGTGGACTGGAAGACCGGCTCGCCGCCCCGGGACCCGGGTACGCGCGCGGCGCGCGAGCTCCAGCTCGCCGTGTACCGCCTGGCGTGGTCACGCCGGTCGGGGATCCCGCTCGGCCAGGTCGCCGCCGCCTTCCACTACGTCGGCGGGGCGCAGACGGTGTGGCCGGAGCGGCTGCTCGGCGAGCGTGAGATCGCCGAGCTGCTCACGTCGGTCGCGCCGGCCGGCTGACACGGCGTACCGCCGACCAGCGCGCACCGCCGAGCAGGGCACACCGCCGAACAGGGCGCCTGCGCTCGTGCTCGTGACGTGGACCGCCGGCGTTCTGGCGGCCGTCCGGGCGGGGGAGTCGCGTGGGTCAGGCGTAGGACGAGACAGCGGCCACCGGTGCCGTGGGCGCGTCGTCGTGCCAGACGCCGTCCGACGACTCCGTGCGGGTGTGCTCGTCCAGGTCCTCGAGCATCGCGACTGCGTCCGCGACGACGTCCTCGTCGCCCGAGCGCACGCCGTACAGCAGCCAGCGCGCGAGCGCGAGCTCGCCGGCCAGCAGCGCGCGGTCGGTGAGGTGCGGGTCGATCAGCTCGGTGCGGCGCAGCTGGTAGGCCTCGAGGATCGAGTCCGCCGCGTCCGGCGGCGCCGCGACCAGGAGCCAGGACAGGTCGTCCGCGGGGTCGGCCACGGCCGCGTCGCCCCAGTGCAGGATGCCGCTGACCTCGCTGCCGCGGACCAGGATCCGCTCGTTGGTCAGGTCCCCGTGCACGACGGTCGGCCGGAACCGCCAGAGCGCGACGTCCTCGAGCCGCTCCTCCCACCGGCGCAGCAGCGTCGGCGGGATCTTGCCGGTGCGGGCGGCCTCGTCGATCTCGGCCTGCCGACGCGCGCGGTACTCGCCCGCGTCGTACACCGGCAGGCCGGCGTTCTCGATGACGCTCGTCGGCAGCTCGTGCACCGCGGCGATCGCGCGGCCGAGCGCGGCGCACAGCCCGGGACCAGGCTCGAGCGAGGCGACGTCCAGCGGGTGCCCCGGGATCTCGGCGTGCACGGCGGCTCGTCCGCCCTCGGGCAGGTGCGCGAAGCCGACGGGTGCAGGCACCGCGAACGGCAGCGCGCCGTCGTGCGTGGCGCGGTCCAGCGCGGCGAGCAGGTCGACCTCGGCCTCGAGCGCCGCCCCGGCTGCGGCGTGCACCGGCGCCCGCACCACCCAGCGCCGGCGCGCGGCATCGACGACCACGGCGATGTCGAAGTCGGTCCCGGGGTGCGCCGGCCGCCGGACGTCGAACGCGTCCAGGCCTGGCACGGCCACCGTGGCCAGGGCTGCGAGGGCGAGCGGGGATCGGGGCACGCGCTCAGCGTAGGCGCGTCGGTGGCGCACGCCGCGGCACGCGCCGCGGCGTGTCCGTCCTGTTCGTCCCGACTTGCCGGCCGTGCGCGCGGCGAGAGCCCGCTCGAGCGCGCACGGACCGGCAGCACCCGACGCACGGTCGCCACGCCGCGGGGTCGCCCGACTCGTCCGCCCGCGCCCGCCCGGTCCGCCGGACGCGACGAGCCGGCCGGCGCCCGGTCCGCCGAACACGACGAGCCGGCCGGCGCCCGGTCCGCCGAACACGGCGCGCCAGCCGGCGCCCGGTCCGCGCCGGGATGCCGGGCCTGGCGCGCGTACGGTGGCGCAGTGAGGTCGGACGAGCTGCCCCTGTCCCGCGCGGTCGTCGACCGCAGCGCGCACCTGCGCGACGAGCGCACACTGAGCGAGCTGCTGCGCCGCGCGACGACCCGGGTCGTGCTCGTCCGCGACGGGCACCTGCTCGTCGACGGCGCGGGGGACCTGCTCCTGAGCACCGTCGACGACGCGCGCGGCCTGGCAGGTGACGCGCTCGAGGACCGCTGGCTGCTGCTCGGCGTCGACGACGCGCGAGCGTACGTCGGTCTGCGCGTGCCGCGAGGCCAGGACGATGCGGCGGACCTGCCGCGCGAGGGGAGCGCAGCGGACCGCCTGGTCCACGCCTCGCCCGCAGGCGTGACGCCACCCGGGACCTCGTCCACGGGCGGCCCGGCCGGGCACGGCGAGGCGCGCTGGGCGTCGCTGCGCACGGTCGGTGCGAGGCTCTCGGCCCGCGACGCGGGTCTCGTCACGACGGCCGTGGCGCTCGACCACTGGCACGAGCGGCATCCGCGCTGCCCGCGCTGCGGCGGGCCGACGCGCGTCACCGACGCGGGCTGGGTCCGCGCGTGCACGGTGGACGGCTCGGAGCACTACCCCCGGACGGACCCGGCCGTGATCATGGCGGTCGTCGACACCGACGACCGCCTCCTGCTCGGGCACGCGACCGCCTGGGCCGGACGGCGGTACTCGACGCTCGCGGGGTTCGTCGAACCGGGGGAGTCGCTCGAGCACGCGGTGCGACGCGAGGTCGCCGAGGAGACGGGCGTCGTCGTGGGCGACGTGACGTACGCGGGCAGCCAGCCGTGGCCGTTCCCGGCGTCGCTCATGGTCGCGTTCGTGGCCCGCGCGCTGACCACCGGGATCGAGGTCGACGGGGTCGAGGTCGAGCACGCCGCGTGGTTCACGCGTGCGGAGCTGGCGTCCGCGGTCGCCGCCGGGCGCGTCGTGCCGCCGCCGGACTCGTCGATCGCCCGTGCACTCGTCGAGGACTGGTACGGCGGTCCGCTTCCCGAGCCCGGCGGGGGCTGAGCCGCGCGCCCACGCGTCGACGCGCGTCCAGCGGCCCTCGGAGACCACCTGCATGCGCCCGGCGGCCACCACCAGGGCGGTCCGCTCGTCGATCGCGTAGGCGGGCCGGCGTTCGGGACGACGAGCGCGGCGCTGGCGGAGACCGGCTTGCCGAGGAGGTGCTCGAGGGCGGCGTGGATGCTCGCGTTCGTGACGCCTCCGGACGTCAGCAGCAGCTCATGGTCGTCTCCGCTCGCACGGGCGGCCCGGACCCGCTGGGGTCAGGACAGTCGGGAACGGACCTCGACGAGCGACGGGTTGGTCGCGGCGCTGCCGTCGGGGAACACGACGGTCGGGACGGTCTGGTTCCCGCCGTTGAGCGACGCGACGAGCTCGGCGGCCCCCGGGTGCTCCTCGATGTCCACCTCGGTGTAGCCGATCCCGGCCGAGTCGAGCTGCGTCTTGAGGCGCCGGCAGTAACCGCACCACGTCGTGGAGTACATCGTGATCGTGCCGGGCTCGGGCAGGGTCTGCGCGCTCATCGGTCCTCGCGGGTCGTCGGGTCTCGGGCGATCCGCCTCCCCGGGGCACGGGGCGGCTGCCAGAGCCAACGACGACGACGCCCGGCTGATTCCAGGGTGCTCGTGCGTGCCTGCCTCGCCGGGAGTGCGGGGCGTGCCGGAGCGGTGCGCGGCTCGAGGTCGGCCGGTGTGCACAGCGTCTGGGGAGTGTCGGCCTCGCCTGAGAGACTGTCGCGCGATGTCTCCCGACGACCTGCTGGCCGCGCTCGACCCCGAGCAGCGCGCCGTCGCGACCGCGCTGCGCGGACCCGTCTGCGTGCTCGCCGGTGCGGGCACGGGCAAGACGCGCGCGATCACCCACCGGATCGCCTACGGCATCGGCACGGGCGTCTATCGCGCGGACCATGTGCTGGCGGTGACGTTCACGGCCCGCGCGGCGGGCGAGATGCGCACACGGCTGCGCGAGCTCGGCGCGCCTGGTGTGCAGGCGCGGACCTTCCACGCGGCGGCGCTGCGTCAGCTCACGTACTTCTGGCCCAAGGTCGTCGGGGGTGCCCCGCCCCGGCTCGTCGAGGCGAAGGCTCAGGTGGTCGCGGAGGCCGCGCGCCGGGTGGGGCTGCCCGCGGACCGCACCGGGGTGCGGGACCTCGCCGGTGAGATCGAGTGGGCCAAGGTCAGCCTCGTGGTGCCCGACGAGTACCCGCTCGCCGCCGCGGCGGTGGACCGCCCGGTCCCCGGCGGCCACGACGCCGCCGCGGTCGCGCGGCTGATGACCGCGTACGAGCAGGTCAAGGACGAGCGCGGCGTGATCGACTTCGAGGACGTCCTGCTGCTGCTCGCGGCGATGCTCGCCGAGCGCCCGGACGTCGCGCGGGAGGTGCACGGGCAGTACCGGCACTTCGTCGTCGACGAGTACCAGGACGTGAGCCCGCTGCAGCAGCACCTGCTGGACCAGTGGCTCGGCGGTCGCCCCGAGCTGTGCGTCGTGGGCGACCCGTCCCAGACCATCTACTCGTTCGCGGGCGCGACGCCCCACCACCTGCTCACGTTCGCGCGTGCGTACCCGGGCGCCCAGGTGATCCGGCTGGTGCGTGACTACCGGTCGACGCCTCAGGTTGTCGAGCTCGCCAACAGGGTCATCGCGTCCGCCGGGCGGCCGGCGGTGGCTCCGCTCGAGCTGCGCGCGCAACGTCCCGACGGCCCGGCGGTGCGCTGGGCGGCCTACGCCGACGACGAGGCGGAGGCCGCGGGCGTCGCGGCGGCCGCTGCGCGGTTGGTGAAGGACGGCGTGCCCGCGTCGCAGATCGCCGTGCTGTACCGGACGAATGCGCAGGCGGAGGCGTTCGAGGAGGCGTTCGCGACCGTCGGGTTGCCGTACCAGGTGCGCGGCGGCGAGCGCTTCTTCGCCCGTCGTGACGTGCGTGAGGCGATCGTGTTCCTGCGCGGGGGCGCCCGCGCCGCGGACGCACAGGTGCCGCTCGGCCAGGCCGCGCGCGATCTGCTGCGCAACGCGGGATGGAGCGAGCAGGCCCCGCCGACCCGCGGTGCCGCCCGCGAGAAGTGGGAAGCGCTCAACG
Source organism: Actinomycetes bacterium (assembly GCA_023432565.1). Lineage (GTDB taxonomy): Bacteria > Actinomycetota > Actinomycetes > Actinomycetales > Cellulomonadaceae > Cellulomonas. The sequence continues at coordinate 9,714 of JAEYUL010000119.1, forward strand.
CGCTCGCGGGTCTCGCCGACGAGGTCGAGGCGCGCGCGCGAGCGGCCGGCGGTGCGCCGGCCACCGTGGCCGACCTGGTGGCCGAGCTGGACGAGCGTGCGGCCGCTCAGCACGCGCCGGCGATCGACGGCGTCACGCTCGCGTCGCTGCACGCCGCCAAGGGGCTCGAGTGGGACGCGGTGTTCCTCGCCGGGCTGAGCGACGGCCTGCTGCCGACGTCGCTGGCCGAGACGCCCGAGGCGGTCGAGGAGGAACGGCGGCTGCTGTACGTCGGGGTGACGCGCGCTCGCGTGCACCTGCAGCTGTCCTACGCGCGTTCGCGGCTCCCCGGTGGCCGGGCCACGCGGCGCGCCTCGCGCTTCCTGGAGGCGCTGTGGCCCGCCGCGGCGGGTGCCGCCCGTCCGGCTCGCGGCACCGGCCCCGCGGACGACGAGGTCGACGCGGCGACGCGTGCGGCGCTGGACGCGCTGACGCGCTGGCGCGACGAGCGGGCACGCGGTCTGGGGGTGAGCCCGGGGCGGGTGCTGGCGACGCACGTGCTGCACACGCTCGCGCGGCGGCGCCCGGGCTCGCGCGAGGAGCTCGCGCTCGTCCCGGGTATCGGCGCGCAGACGCTCGCCGTGCTGGGTGACGACGTGCTGGCGGTCCTTGCCTCGGCGTCGTCCGGGGCTGCCGCACACCGTTGAGCCGCGGTCGGCGGGGGCGTGGACGAGGCGTCCGCCGACGCCCTGACGGCGGCTGGCAGGAACTCGTCGGAACTCGCCCGTTTATTCGGTTGTCCCGGCTGAGAGCGGCCCCGTAGGCTGAGAGCCGTCCTGATGAGCAGACCTGTGCCGATGAGGCGCAGGTGGTACCCGAGAGGAGGTGGGCAGCGGTGAAGATCCAGATCACCAAGGCGGTTCGGTCGAGCGGCACGCTCCCGACGCGTCTCCTCGCGCCCACGTTCGTCGGGTTCCAGGGGCGTGGTGTGCCCGCTTCGTGGCGTACGCCCGCCTCCCCGTCCCGCAAGCGTCGCCCGGCAGCTGTGTCTGCCGGGATGGCTCTCGGCACGACGGCACTCGACCCGCTCGGGGCTTCGATGGTCTAGACCTCTCCGGTCTCAGGCCGCGGAAGCCCTCTCAGGCTCCGCGGCCTCTTTCTTTCTCCGGTGATCCCGGCGGGAGGACGGAACGCGGACGCTCACCGCAACCCGATCACCCAGCAGGACACCAGGAGGACATCGTGCGGCTCACGACGCTGCTCGACACCAGCGGATCAGGCCCCTGGCCCACCAGCAGCAGCGCGACCACCGACGACCGCGCCTTCGACCAGCTGGTCGAGGGACTCATCCCGTGCCGGAACGAGGACCCCGAGCTCTGGTTCGCGGAGCAGACCGCGCGCGTCGAGCGCGCGAAGGCGCTCTGCCGTGAGTGCCCGATCATGGCCGGCTGCCTCGCCGGTGCGATCGAGCGGGCAGAGCCCTGGGGGGTCTGGGGCGGCGAGGTGTTCATCGGTGGCGCTGTCGTCCCGACCAAGCGCGGTCGGGGCCGTCCGCGCAAGCACCCCGCTGCCTGACGACGCCGGCCGACTCGCCTGATGCATGGGCGGTGCACCCGCATGCCGGGTGCGCCGCCCATCGTCGCTCCCGGGGCAGCGCGTCGGGCAGGCTGAGCTCGAGCGTCGAGCCGAGCAGGCGGCCCGGTGCGTCCGGGTCGTCGACGTGCGCGAGAGCCGCGGCGGCGGCCAGCCCGGACGCGACGCTCGCGACCGCGGCGGGCTCGGGCGGCGCCGCGCGCGCGGACCTCGTGGTCGCGAGGGCGGCGGCCAGGACGGGCCAGGCCGCGTCGGCGTCGCGGCGATGCAGGTCGAGGCATCGCAGGCAGGGGCCGCGGCCGGGCACGACGAGCGGTCCGACCACCGTGTCGGCCTCCCGGACGACGATGCTCAGGTGCGCTGTCCCGCGGTTGACGAGGCGGGCCGCGAGTGCCGGGTCGAGCGCGTCGTCCGACACGACGACCACGAGGTCGAGCGGGGCGGCCGGGCCGGACGGCTCGTCGCTCGTCGCGAGCTCGGTCACGACCGCCGGGGCGATCCCTGTGACGACAGCCGCCGCCGCTCGCGCGCGCGGCCGGCCGACGTCCTGCCAGCGGTACCCGCTCGGCCCGACGTCGGCCGAGCGCACCGGCCGGGGGTCCTCGAGCAGCACGCGACCGACACCCGCGGCCGCGAGGGTCGCCGCGACCCCGAGACCGGTGCTCCCCAGGCCGACGACGCCCACCGCACGATCGGCTCGCGCTGCGACCGTCCGGTCGCCGTCACCCTCGGGCCGCAGCAGGGACAGCACGTCCGCGTCGGCGCCGGCCGGGCCCGTGGTCGCGCGACGTGCCGTGCGTTCGGTGAGACCAGCCTGCGTCAGCTGCTCCACGAGTGCGCCGAGCCGTGCCCGGTCCACGCGGGGGTCGTCCGCCACCACGTCGACGGCGGCGCCCTCACCGATCGCCTCGAGCGCGCGCATCTCGTCGGACGAGAGCCCGTCGATCCGCACCGCCCACCGGCGGTCGGTTCCGATCTGCATCTCGCCCAGCCCCCGGCGCAGCACGCGCACCCCGCTCCGCAGCCTCACGCGGGTCAGGCTGCCACCCGGGTGCGGGCCGCGCGGCGCGTCGTCCACAGGCCCCGGGGAGCGCGAAGGGCGCCGTCCAGCGGACGACGCCCTTCGACGAGCTCTGCGGTGCTCAGGCCTTGCCGAGGATGCGGTTGAGCTTGGTGCCGCACACCGGGCAGATGGCCTTGGCCATCTTGCGCCCGGACTCGGAGACGACGACCTCGCCCTCCGCCTCGCGCTTCTCCTTGCACTTCACGCAGTAGAACTCGCCCGCATACGTCTCAGCCATGTGGTCCTCCTCGCCGTCGTCCGGTGCACCGGGCCGCGTGGCCGACGGTGGCCGGGCAGAGCGATGACCTGCCCGAGCGCGAACAACAGTAGTGGGCACGCGCCGACGAGCCGTGAGGCGCGCGTGTCGCGGCGCCGCCACGTACGCCCGACCGGGTGGTCGGACGGCTCTTCGTGTCAGCCGTCAGGGTGACGAGCCGGAGGCGCCTGGGGCTGTCGAGGTGGGCGCGGCACGCTAGCGTGCGGGCTGTGCACCCGACGTACGGCCTGCCCCAGGTCGACCAGGATGTCGAGATCCGCCGCTCGCGCAAGCGTGTGCGGACGGTCACGGCCTGGCGCGAGGGTGGCCGGACCGTGGTCGCCATCCCCGCGCGGTTCACGCGCGCCCAGGAGACAGAGTGGGTGCGCAGGATGCTGGTGCGTCTCGACGCGCAGGAGCGACGACGCCGCCCGTCCGACGCGGAGCTGGTCGCGCGTGCGGCAGACCTGTCGACGCGGTACCTGCAGGGGCGCGCGGTCCCGACGAGCGTGCGGTGGGCAGACAACCAGGGGCGCCGCTGGGGGTCGTGCACGCCGGCGGACGGCACGATCCGCATCTCCGACCGCGTCCGCGGGATGCCCCGCTGGGTGCTCGACTACGTGATCCTGCACGAGCTGGTGCACCTGCTCCACTCGGGTCACGGCCCGGAGTTCTGGTCCGAGCTCGATGCCTACCCGCGCACGCAGCGCGCTCGCGGCTTCCTCGAGGGGTACGCCTACCTGGACGAGCGGACCTCCGGACCGGCGCCTGAGGGCGCGGAGCCCGACGTGCCCGACGAGGACGAGCGGGCGCAGGGGATCGACGGGACCGAGGTCGACGTCGAGGTCGCGCCGGCCGACCGACTCTGAGGCCAACCGGCCGCCCGAGCGGCCCGGGTGCGCGACGTGCCCGGCCGGTCCCGCCGCGGTGAGCTACTGCGGGCGCTCCTGATCCGGTCGGCCGTGCTGGGTCCCGTCGTCCGGTGCCCGGTCTCGCTGGGCCTGGTCTCCCTGGGACTGGTCGCCCTGGGACTGGTCTCCCTGGGACTGGTCTCCCTGGGCCTGGTCTCCCTGCGACTGGTCTGCCTGGGCGGCCTGGTCTGGCTCGGCCTGGCCCTTCGACGCGGCGTCCGGGTCCTGTCCGAGGATCTCGGCGAGCGCGCGGTCGAGGTCGGCGGACTCGTCGGCGGCGGCGGACCGCCGCGTCGCGTAGCCGGTGGGGTCGTCGAGGTCCTCGGCGGTCGGCATGAGGTCCGGGTGGGCCCACACCGCGTCGCGAGCCGAGGCGCCCTCGGGGCCACGGGCGATCTGCGACCACAGGGCCGCCGCGTCGCGCAGACGCCTCGGCCGCAGCTCGAGCCCGACGAGGTTGGCGAAGGTCTGCTCGGCGGGACCGCCCGCGGCGCGCCGGCGTCGGATCATCTCGCGCAGGGCCACCGAGTGCGGCAGGTGCGCGAGCGCGGCGGCGCCGCTGACCTCGTCCACCCAGCCCTCGACGAGCGCGAGGGCCGTCTCCAGCCGTTCGAGCGCGGCACGTTGCTCGGGGGTCGTCTGCGGTGCGAACACGCCGCTGGACAAGGCGCCCTGCAGGGCCTCGGCGTCGGTCGGGTCGATCGAGCCGACGGCCTGCTCGAGCTGCTCGACGTCGATCGAGATGCCGCGCGCGTACGTCTCGACGAGGCCCAGCAGGTGGGCGCGCAGCCACGGCACGTGCGTGAACAGGCGCGTCGCCGCGGCCTCGCGCAGCGCCAGGAACAGGCGGACCTCGTCCAGCGGCGCGTCGAGGCCTTCGGCGAAGGCGTCGACGTTGGCGGCGACGAGGGCCGGGGCGGGGACCTCGAGCAGTGGCAGACCGATGTCGGTGGTGCCGAACACGTCGCGGGCGAGGGTGCCCGCAGCCTGCCCCACCTGGAGCCCGAACACGGCCGAGCCGAGCCGGCGCAGGAGCTGACCCGGCGCCAGGCCGCCCGGCAGCGTCATGCCCGCCGGCAGGCCGAGGCCGCGCATCTGCTCGTCGAGCCCGGCGGGGTCGTCGAGCTGTCCGCCGAGGGCGTCGACCAGCGCTGACGACAACGACGAGGCCACGGGTTCGGTCAGGGTGCGCCACGTGGGCAGGGTCGCCTCGACCCACTCGGCGCGGCTCCAGGCACGTGCGGGAGCGGTGGACGGCCCGAGGTCGGTCACGGCGTCGAGCCACAGCTCGGCCACGGACAGCGCGTCGAGCACCTCACGCTGCTGCGCGGAGGTCAGGGCGGGGTCGCCGCCGAGGGAGGCCTGCTGCCGCGCGAGGTCGTGCGCCATCTCCCAGTTCACCGGCTGGTCGTCGCCGCTCGCGAAGAGGCGCTGCACCTGAGCGAGCACCTGCTGCATGGCCGCCGGGTCCTGCGGCAGCGTGCCGCCCGCGTCGAGCGCGGCGGGGTCGATGCCGCGCTCGCGCATCTGGGCGATCGCCTCGTCGGCCTGGTCGCCCAGCAGTGCGCGCAGCATCTGCTCCCACGGTGGCTGGGCGGGATCGATCGGGTCGGGGCTCACGGGCGCCTCCTGCGAGGATGACGTCGGGGCGGGAGCCCCACGTAACCACGACCGTAACCACGGGGTGGAGGGGAACGTCGATGTCCGGTCGCCAGGTTCGCTCAGGGCGCAGCGCCCGTGCGTCGCGAGGTGCGCCCGAGGCGCGCCCGACTCCGGCCACGACGCCCGACGTGGTGGTGGTCGGCGGGGGCCCGGTGGCGGCGGGCGTGCTGGCGGCGTGGGGCGAGCGGGCACGCTCGGTCGAGGAGGTCCCACCGACCGAGCCGGCCTCGGCCCTCGTCGGTGCTCGCGTGGTCGTGCTGGTGGCGCACCCGGGTGACCTGACGGTCGTGGCGGGCCGACGAGGCCCGGACGGGCACGCTCCCGCGGTCGCGCACGCGCAGCGGACGTTCGCGGCGGCGCGTGAGGTCGGCGCCGCGCACGTGGTGGTGGTGACGTCGGCGATCGTCCACGGCGCGCGCCCCGACCGTCCCGTGGTGCACGACGACGAGCCGCTCCTGTCGGGTGCGCGCGCGGTGCCCGACGGCCTGGTCGGGCACCTGCTGGCGGTCGAGGCGGTCGCCGCTCGCGCGGCGCGCCGTCGGGCACCGAGGGTCACGGTGCTGCGGCCCGCCGCCGTGGTCGGGCGCGGCACGGACTCGTTCGTCACGCGGCACTTCGAGGCCCCGCGCCTGCTCGTCGTGCGCGGGGTGGAACGCCAGTGGCAGCTCGTGCACGTCGACGACGTGGGTGCGGCGAGCGTGTTCGTCGTCGAGCACGGCCTGACAGGTCCGCTGACGGTGGGTCCACCCGACGTCCTCACGCCGGCTCAGGTCAGCGCGGCGGCCGGCATGCGGACGGTCGAGCTGGCCGCCGCGACCGCGTTCGGCACGGCGGAGCGGCTGCACCGCGTGGGGGTGCTGCCGGCTCCCGCGAGCGAGCTCGCGTACGTGGTCTACCCCTGGACGGTCGCTGCCGACGGTCTCACGGCCGCGGGGTTCGTGCCGCGGTACTCGAGCGCCGCCGCGCTGGACGTGCTGCTCGACGGCGTGCGCGGGCGCCTGGCTCTCGGCGGCCGGCGTGTCGAGCGGCGCGACGCGGCCGCGCTCGGT
>JAEYUL010000125.1 GCA_023432565.1 Actinomycetes bacterium
TCGACCTGCACCGTGACCTTGACCTGCGAGCCCGCCTTGACCGACGGCGCCGAGACCCTCACCGACGGAACAACCTTGGCCACCTTCGTCGACACCGACGTCGACGTCGCCTGACTGCCGTCGGCACCACGAGCGACCACACGCACCGACAACCGCGTGCCGATGTCCGCCTTGACCACCGTGTACGACGACGAGGTCGCACCCGCGATCGCCACCCCGTCACGCAACCACTGCACCGACGTGCTCACCGGCTCCGGCGACCACTGCCCACGCTGCACCCGCACCGTCCTGCCGAACGCGACCGTCCCCGAGATCGACGCCCGCGTCACGTTGCGCACCGGCACCGGCACGCTCACCTGCGCGGACGTCACCGACGTCGGCAACCACCCCGCACCACCGGAGGCCGTGACCCGCACCGAGACCCGCGCCCCACCATCAGCAGCCTTCAGCGTGTACGACGACGACGTCGCACCACTGATCACCTTGCCGTCACGCAACCACTGCACCCTCGTCGTCACCGACGCCGGGTTCCACGTTCCGGCGCTCACGCGCAGGGTCGAGCCGACGCGCACCGTTCCGGACACGGTCGGGCGGGTCACGTTCACCACCGCGAGGGGGAAGACGATGTCGGCCACGGTGGAGGGGACGGCGAGCTTCGCGCCGGCGACGTCAGTCGACAACGGCCTCGTGCTGCCGGCCCAGAAGCCTTCGACGAAGGCCGCGTTGCGTGCGTTGACGTCGTGATGGGGCACGAGTCGCAGGGCGATGTCGACGGACTCGTCCGGCCACCCGATGAAGAACGTGCCGTCCTGCTCGACGCGGTGCCAGCCTCCGTAGGCCCACGCGCCCGTGGTGCGGTCGCGCTCGTAGCGGTGGATCTGGAGCGCGCCCGGCTCGTCGGGGTCGAACGTGAAGCCCTCGGGTGCGACGACCCGCCCGCGCAGCCCGGGCCGCAGGTCCGGCCGCAGGACCACCTCGGTCGCGGAGGGCCGCACGAGGCGCGCCCTCGACCAGAGCGCCGCGACGTCGGTGGACAGGTCGTAGACGGGCAGGAGCGACTCGTCGGTGGCCAGCAGGCCGTCGTGCACCCGCCCTTGTGCGTCCTGGACCGTCAACCCGTAGCTCCGGCCGGCGTCGAGGTCCTCGATGTGGAACGTCCCGTCGCCCTTGAGCCACCGGGCGTCCTCATGGACTCCGTCCGGTCCGAGGAGCGCACCGACGAGGATGCCGTTGCCCTGCCAGCTCTGCCCGGGCGCGACGAGGCGCCCGGAGATGGAGCCGCGCAGGTTGACCTTGACCTTGAGCCCGGTCGCGGGGGTGCGCACCGGTGCCGCGACGCTCGTCCGGGACGTGAAGGTGCCGTCCGCGGAGTTCCACGCCCCCGTGAACAAGACCCGCGTCCGGTCGTTCAGCGTCAGGCGCGCGTCGACGCCCGTCGGCAGGCCGCCGATCACGAACGAGCGGTCGGCGCGCACGACACCGTAGACGTAGCGGACCGGCGAGGAGCCGACGACGACGTTGACCGTGAGTGCCGTCGGGTCACCCGTGTACCCGGACGGAAGCTCCAGCTGCCCGGCGACCTGCACCCCGAGGGAGGCGTTCCACACGAGACCGGTCGTGCCGGGCGCGATGATCGCGGCATCCCGGGGGTACAAGGTCGTCGTCCCTGACGCGGAGACGAAGCCGTCGAGCAGCCGGTGCTGGCCGTCGTGCAGGACGAGCACGTGGTCCCGGCCCTCGCGCAGGTCTCGGTCGACGGTGAACGTCCCGTCGGCCGCGACGTCGACGACCGTCGCCGGGAGAGTGGGCGACTGCACCCCGTTCCCCACGCCCGTGTACACGAGCAGCTCGACGCGGGGCGGCGCGGCAGCGGAGTAGGTGTACCCGGCGGGGAACACCACGCGTCCCTTGATGGGCGCAGGGTCCGCGGCCTGCGCCGGGGCGACGAGCGCGGTGAGGGTCAGGACGAGCGCGGTGCCGAGCGCGAGAAGGGCTGGGCGCACGCGCGCGTAGGCAGTCGGGGCGGGGGTCATTGCTGGCCTCTCGTCGACGACGGCTCGCGCCACGGGCGGCGCGAATGTCGGGACCGTACCGATTTGACACTTGCGCCGGGAAGCGTGTGCCACATGTCGGGACGCCGTGACCTGGCTGTGTGCACGACGCGGGGCCCCGGGCCGGGCAGCCAGGTCACGCCCGGCCCGCGGCGGACCGTCGCGGGCGCTCGGTGGCCCACCCGCAGGTGGTGCCCGCGAGCGACGAGACGAGCTGGTCGCGCGGGGTCCGTAGGCTGCTGGGCGTGAGCCAGCCGTCCGACGCGTTCCGCCACGAGGCCGCGCGCCCGCACGAGCCGCTGCGCACGTTCCACCCGCGCCGCGCCGCGCTCGGCCGGGACCGCACCGACGCGCTCACCCGGCTGTTCCCGCGGTTCGGCTTCTCGGTGCACGACGAGCACGCCCCGTTCCCCCGCACGCCCGACGGCCTGCTCGACACCGTCGCGCTGTTCGGCCGGCGCGCGCCGCTCGTGCTCGAGATCGGTCCGGGCATGGGCGAGACGACCGCCGCGATGGCTCAGGCCGACCCGGACCGTGACTACCTCGCGGTCGAGGTGCACCTGCCGGGGCTGGCGAACCTGCTCCTGCTCGTCGAACGCCTGGGCCTGACGAACCTGCGCGTCGCGCACGGCGACGCGCTCGAGCTGGCCCGCCACGCGCTGGCGCCGGACAGCCTCGACGCGGTGCACGCGTTCTTCCCCGACCCCTGGCCCAAGGCCCGTCACCACAAGCGCCGGCTCGTCCAGCCGGAGCACGTCGCGCTGCTGCGCTCTCGCCTGCGCCCGGGTGGCACGTTGCACGTCGCGACCGACTGGGCTCCGTACGCCGAGCAGATGGTCGAGGTCCTCGCGGCCGACGAGGGCCTCGACTCCGCCGGTCCCGTCCCGCGTCCGGCGCACCGCCCGGTCACCAAGTTCGAGGCCCGCGCGATCGCGACGGGCCGCCCCTCCACCGACGTGATCGCGAGGCGCACGGCATGAGCGAGCAGGACCCTGCGCAGGACGCGGCGTCGGACGGCAGCACGCAGTCCGGCACCCCGGCGACGGCCGACCCCCGGCCGCGCTTCCGCCTCGGCATGGTGCCCGGGGTGAACCCGGACCGGTGGGCGCGGGTCTGGAAGGAGCGGATCCGGGACCACGTGCTCGAGCTCGTCCCCGTGGCCGCGGCGGACGCGGTGGCCGCGCTGCGGTCGGGCGACGTCGCGGCGAGCCTCCTGCGCCTGCCCGTCGACCGCGACGGCATCGACGCGATCGCGATGTACACCGAGGCCACCGTCGTCGTCGTCGCGAAGGACCACCTGTTCACCGCCGCGGACGAGATCACCTCCGCAGACCTGGCCGACGAGACGCTCGTCGTGCCGGACGACGACGTGCTGCGCTGGTCCGACGCGCCCGGCGAGCGGTTCGCGGGTGCGGTCGCGACGACGAGCGACGCGGTGGACCTCGTCGCCGCGGGACACGCCGTGCTCGTCGCACCCCACTCCGTGGCGCGGCTGCACCTGCGCCGCGGCGTGACCACTCGCCCGGTGGTCGACGCCCCCGGCTCGGCGGTGGGTCTGGCCTGGCTCACGGCCGCCTACGACGAGCTCACCGAGGAGCTCATCGGCATCGTCCGCGGCCGCACGGCGAGCTCGTCCCGCGGACGGGGCACCGCCGAGCAGTCACCCACGACGTCCCCGCGCAAGCCGACGACGACGTCGTCGGGCAAGGGCTCCGCCAGGGGTGGGGGCGCGTCGACGCCGTCCGGTCAGGGCGGGGGTCGACCGGGGGCGGGCGGGCGACGAGCCCCCGGTCCGCGCACGTCAGGCGGTCGCAAGCCAGGCTCGGGCAAGGGTCGCAAGCGCTGACCTGCCCGCCGCGGGCGAGCCGAGTGCGGTCAGGCCTTCTCGCGGCGCGCCTGCTCGGCCCGGCGGTCGGCCTCACGGGCCTCGAGGCGGCGCTCCTCGCGACGCACCTCCTCGAACGTCTGCCGCTCGCGCACCAGCCACTGCGGAGGCTCCGCGATCAGCGCGTTGATCTCCTCGGTCGTCAGCGGGTCGGTGATCCCGGCACGCGCCAGGCCCGACGTCGAGACCCGCAACCGCGCGGCGACGACGTTGCGCGGGTGCGGGCCGTTGCGGCGCAGGTCGGTCAGCCACTGCGGCGGGTTCTTCTGCAGCTCGGCGAGCTCGTCACGCGTCACCGTGCCGGTGCGGAACTCCTCGGGCGTCGCCGGCAGGTACACGTCGAGCTTCGCCGCCGCCGTCGACGGCTTCATCTCCTGCGTCTTCTTGGCCACGCCGACACCCTACGCGGGAACGCGCAGGGTACCGGCGTCGGCTCAGTCGTCGGCGGAGTAGTGGGCGATCTTGCCGTCGAGCACGTCGAGCGCCGCGCGGATGCGCTCCGCCTGCTCCTCGAGCTCGGCGCGACGACGGCGCAGGAACGCCACGCGGTCGTCGTGGCCCGCCTCGGAGCGCAGCAGCTCGGTGAAGCGGCGCAGGTCGGAGATGCCCAGGCCGGCGTCCCGCAGGCACGTGACGATGCCGATCCAGGCGACGTCGTCCTCGTCGTACCTGCGCTGCCCACCGGCGGAGCGGCTGACAGGCCCGACGAGCCCTTCGCGCTCGTAGTAGCGCAGCGTGTCCAGGCTCAGGCCCGTGCGCTGCGCGGCCTCGCCCGGTGCGTACCCCGTCATGGGCGTCATGCTTCCACTCCTTCCCGCTGCCCGAGGCCGGACGCCGGGGCCCGGCGCCGGGTGACCCGACCGGTCCTCAGACCGGCTCGTCGAGCCGAGCACGCGTCTCGGGCGCCAGGGCGAGGTCGCGTGCCGCCATCGCCTCGGTGAGCTGGCCGACCGAGCTGACCCCGAGGATCGGCGCGATCCCCTGGCCCAGCAGCCACGCGAGCACCACCTGGTTGCGGGTGGCCCCGAGCTCGTCGGCGACCTGCGCCAGGACCTCGAGACGGCGGTGCGTGCCGGGGTGGTCGTAGCCCGGCGACAGCGGGCGGTCGGGGCGCACGTACGCACCCGTGAGCAGCGGCGAGTACGCCCACACGTCGAGGCCCTCGGTGCGCGCGTGGTCGAGCTGGTCGCGCTCGGCGTGCACGTGGCCGCCCTCCGGCAGCGTCACACCCGGGCGCGGGACCACGTAGGAGTAGCGCAGCTGCACCGCGGTCCACGGCTCGACTCCCTGCTCGCGCGCGATCGCGCGGGCCTGCTCGACGCGCCACGCGGCGTGGTTCGAGGCGCCGAGCCACCCCACCAGGCCGTCGGCGACGAGCGCCCCGAACGCTGCGACGGTCTCGGCGAGCGGCACCGAGCGGTCCTCGGCGTGCGCCCACAGCAGGTCGACCGACTCCAGGCCGAGCCGGTCGAGCGACGCGGCGAACCCGGTCGCGATCGCGTCGGCCGACAGGCCCTCCGCCGACGACGGCCACTCGTGCGGCACGAGGGGCTGGTGGCGCACCTTCGTCGCCAGGAGCACGCGTTCACGCATCCCGGGCCGCGCAGCGAACCAGCGGCCGAGCACGCGCTCGCTCTGCCCGCCGACTCCCGACGGGTCCTCCCAGAACGCGTAGCAGTTGGCGGTGTCGATCCAGCGTCCACCGAGGTCGACGAAGGCGTCGAGCAGCTCGAACGAGAGCGCGTCGTCGGCGCGCGTGCCGAAGTACATGGCGCCGAGCACGGGCTCGGAGGCGGGGGTGTGCGTCAGGTTCTGTTCCATGCCGACGAGCCTGCAACCTGGAGCGCGCTCCAGGTCAAGCCCGGGCTCGGCTCGTCGTCGCAGGGACGACGAACGCCCCTGCGCCACGGCGGGCGAGGGGCGTTCGTCGTGGGTCGCTCAGGACTCCGGCAGGACCGGGTAGGTGTGCCAGATGCGGTCGATGTAGTCGCGCATCGAGCGGTCGGAGGAGAAGAACCCGCCGCGCGAGACGTTCAGCACCGCACGCCGCGTCCAGTCGTCGACGTCCGCGTACGCGGCGTCGACGCGCGCCTGCGCGTCCACGTACGACTGGAAGTCCGCCAGCGCGAGGAAGCGGTCCTCGTTGAGCAGGTTGGACACCACCGGCTCGAACACCGCACGGTCGCCGCCCGAGAACGCGCCCGAGGCGATGAGGTCGAGCGCGTTGCGCAGGTCCTCGTTCGTCTCGTAGTACGCCGACGGGTGGTAGCCACGCTCGACGATCGCCGCGACCTCCGGCTCGGTGAGGCCGAACAGGAAGAAGTTCTCGTCGCCGACGAGCTCGCGGATCTCGACGTTCGCGCCGTCGTCCGTGCCGATCGTCAGGGCGCCGTTCAGCATGAACTTCATGTTGCCGGTGCCGGAGGCCTCCTTGCCCGCGAGCGAGATCTGCTCGGACAGGTCGGCCGCGGGGATGAGCGTCTCGGCGAGCGTCACGTTGTAGTTCGCCGGGAAGGCGATCCGCAGGCGGCCCTGCAGCGCCGGGTCGTCGTTGATCGTGCGGCCCACCGCGTTGATCAGGCCGATGATCTGCTTGGCCATCACGTAGCCCGGTGCGGCCTTCGCGCCGAAGGCGAACGTGCGCGGCGTGACGTCCTCGATGGCGAGCTTGCCGGTCGTGATCTTCTCGTAGAGCGACACGATGTGCAGGAGCTTGAGCGTCTGGCGCTTGTACTCGTGCAGTCGCTTGACCATGACGTCGAACAGGGTGTCCGGGTCCACGACGATGCCGTCGCGCTCGGCGAGCACACCCGCGAGCCGGACCTTGTTCGCGTACTTGATCTCACGGAACCGGCGTCGGAACTCGGCGTCGTCGGCCAGCGGCTCGAGGCCCTTGAGCTGGTCGAGGTCCGTGATCCAGCCGTCGCCGATCGCCTCGGTGATCAGGCCCGACAGTCCCGGGTTCGAGAGCTTGAGGAACCGTCGCGGCGTGACGCCGTTGGTGACGTTCGTGAACTTGTCCGGCCAGTAGCCCGCGAAGTCGTCGAGCACCTTGTCCCGCAGGAGCTGGCTGTGCAGGGCCGCGACGCCGTTGACCTTGAACCCCGCGACGGTCGCCAGGTACGCCATGCGCACGGCACGGACCGGGTACTCGGCGATGATCGACATGCGGCGCACGCGCAGCTCGTCGTGCGGGTAGGCGACGCGCAGCTCGGCGAGGAACTCGTCGTTGATGCGGTAGATGATCTCCAGGTGCCGCGGCAGCAGGCGGCCGAGCAGCTCGACGGGCCAGACCTCGAGCGCCTCGGGCAGCAGGGTGTGGCACGTGTACGCGAAGCACTGCTTCGTGACCGCCCACGCCTCGTCCCAGTCCCAGCCCTTCTCGTCGACGAGCACGCGCATCAGCTCGGGGACGGCGATCACCGGGTGGGTGTCGTTGAGCTGGAAGGTCACGCGCTCCGGCAGCCGGTGCAGGTCGAAGTCCGCGGGCAGCACCTGGTCGACGAAGTCCTTGATCGAGCACGCGACGAAGAAGTACTGCTGCTGCAGCCGCAGCTCCTTGCCCTGGGGCGTGGAGTCCTCCGGGTACAGGACCTTGGAGATGTTCTCGGCGAACGTCTGGGCGCGGACGGCCTCGGCGTAGTCGCCGGAGTTGAAGATCTCCAGGTCGAACGCGCGCGTCGCGCGAGCGCTCCACAGGCGCAGGGTGTTGACGCGCCCCTCGTCGTAGCCCGGGACCATGTAGTTGTAGGGGACGCCGAGCACCGACCAGCCCGGGACCCAGCGGCGCCTCACGACGCCATCGTCGTCCTGGTACTGCTCGACGTGCCCGCCGAAGCCGACCTTGACCGCGGCCTCGGGGTGCGGGAACTCCCAGGGGGAGCCCAGTCGCAGCCAGTCGTCGGGCTTCTCGACCTGCCAGCCGTCGACGAAAGTCTGCTTGAAGATGCCGTACTCGTAGCGGATGCCGTACCCGATCGAGGGCACGTTCATGGTCGCGAGCGAGTCGATGAAGCACGCCGCGAGCCGGCCGAGGCCGCCGTTGCCGAGGCCCGGCTCGATCTCGGCCTGCCGCAGCTCCTCGAGGTCGATGCCGAGGCTCGCCAGCCCCTCGGACACGATGTCCTCGAGGTCGGAGGCGAGCAGCGCGTTGTCGAGCTGGCGCCCCAGGAGGAACTCCGCCGAGAGGTAGGCGACCGACTTCGCCTGCAGCTTGGCCTGGCTGCGCAGCGTGGCCAGCCAGCGCGTCATGAGGTAGTGGCGCACGGTGCGGGCCATCGCCAGGTACTTGTCGTTCACCGACGCGCGGTTCAGGTCCACGCCCTGCCCGAAGTTGAGCTCGCGCAGGAACTCCCGCACGAAGCCCTCGACGGTGTGCTCACGGGTCGCAATGGGGGGTGTCGTTTCAGCCGTCACACGTCAACCGTAACCATGATGTGTGTCTGTGTGATGACGAAAGTCCTTGCGCATCTTGCGAAGATCCATGAACGCCGATGCAGATTCACCCGTCCTGGCGATACCAAACGGGGCATACCGCCCTCCGGGCGACGACGGCGGCATGTGCGACGCGACATGACCAGGCTTGACGGCGCCCGAAGGGCTGCGCAACGCCATGTACGGGACATGGCCGGATGGTGCCGCCGGGCCCCTGAGCACGGCTCCTGCCCCCCAGGTTCAGGGGCCCGCGATCCGCATGATCACGCGGATCTGTACCACGCGAGGCGGGCTCGGCGACCTCCGCGTGCAGGGTCGGCAGGAGGTGGACAAGGCACGATCCTGACGCCCCGTCACCACCCCTCGGACCGAGTCGGCGCCTTCGACCTCCGGCGCCCGCGCCCACCCCGTGACGCACGGCGCGTGCGCGAGCGCGCGCGGCTCCGGCCGGACGTCAGGGACGCCGCGGGGGCACGACGTGCGCGGGCGCGCGACGAACCCGCTCGCGCGCCGGGCCCCGTTCACGGCGCGCGTTCGAGCGCGAGCACCTGCGCGCTGCGGGTGCGGTCGGCGGCAGGGCCTGGGAACGACGAAGGCCCCGGCGGTCATCGCCGGGGCCTTCTGCTGCGCGCCCGAAGGGACTCGAACCCCCAACCTTCTGATCCGTAGTCAGATGCTCTATCCATTGAGCTACGGGCGCACGACCCTCGCGGGCCGGAAGAGACGATACAGGCCCAGGACAGCGACGCCCAAACCGAGCCGACGTGACGCTGCGCACCCACGCGTGAGACGGGTGGCCGACGCGCTCGCGACCGGGAGAGCAAGGGCGCATGAGCACCCCGACCCTGGACCGACTGACCGCCGACCTCACCACCGCGATGAAGGCGCGCGACTCCGCGCGCACGAGCATCCTGCGGCAGGTGATCGCCGCCGTGCGCGCCGAGGAGAAGTCGGGCTCGACGGTCAAGGAGCTCACCGAGGACGACGTGCTCGCGGTGCTGAGCCGCGAGGTCAAGAAGCGCCGCGAGAGCGCGCAGATCTACAGCGACGCGAACGCGCCCGAGCGCGCCGCGAACGAGACCGCCGAGGCCGACGCGATCGAGACGTACCTGCCCGCCCGCCTGTCCGACGACGAGCTCGCGGCGCTGGTCACCGCGGTCGTCGCGGACCTCGGGGCGACGAGCATGAAGGACATGGGCGCGGTGATGAAGGAGGCCACGTCCCGCGCGCGCCTGGCCGCTGACGGCAGGAAGCTGTCCACCCTGGTCCGCGCCGCGCTCACGTCCTGACTCCTTCAGCGCCCGCGGGCTCGGGTCATGCGGTAGGGCGCAGGGCGACGAGCCACGACTGGTAGTGCTCGGTGACGGTGCCGCCCAGCTCGACGACGGCCCGGGCGGCCTCATCGGCCTCCTGCGGCGTCCAGTCGCTGAACGTCGTGAACAGGCGGCGCACCTGGTCGGCGTCGAGGTCCACCGTCCACCGGAACGTGGCGACCTCGTCGGCCCGGAACAGCCCGGGACGTGTCAGCTCCGCGACGGTCACGTCCACGTCCTCGGCGTGGCCGGCGGGACGCGGCGGACGCTCGCCAGCTCGCACGATCGCCTCGACGCGCTCGCGGAACGGTGTGCGCACGGATGGGTCCCCGTACACGTTGCGCCACACCAGGAACGCGCCGCCGGCCCGCATCGCGCGGTGCACCTTCGGCAGCACCACGTCGAGGTCCAGCCAGTGGATCGAGGTCGCGGCGACGACGAGGTCGAACGCGTCGTCGCCGAGGTCCACGTCCTCCGCCCGAGCGACGACGACGGCGGCACCCGGGTGGCCGGCGCGCAGCCGGTCGGCGAGCCGGGGACCGGGCTCGACGGCCGTGACGTGCAGCCCGGCTGCCAGCAGCGGGCCGGTCGCCTGACCGGTGCCCGCACCGAGCTCGAGCACGCGCCGCCCGGGCACCAGGTGGCCGGCGCGCCGAAGCGCGTCCCACAGCTGCGGAGGGTACGGCGGACGCGCGTCGGCGTAGATGCTCGCCAGGCGCTCGAAGTGCCCCGGGTCCACCACCCGTCGAGCGTACGACTGCCCGCCGACGCCCCGCGGGTGGGTCGCGCGCGCCTGGCCACGTAGTCGTGAGGCCCGCGGGTCCCGTCGGCGTCTCGCCTCGGGGCACACGGGCCTCACCTGGGCGGAGACGGTGGGATTTGAACCCACGGAAGGGTTGACCCCTTCACGGCCTTAGCAGGGCCGCGCACTAGACCTGGCTATGCGACGTCTCCAAGTGCGCACAGGCTACCCGGCGAGGTCGTCGGGGACCAAAGCGGTTCCGTGAACCGGTGCTCAGCGGTCGAAAGCCCACGTGCGGTCGGTGAGCATGCGGGCCACCGCGAGACCGATCGACAGCGCCACGACCACGAGCGCGGCCTGCACCCCGTACGCCAGCGCGTCGAGCGTCTGGCCCTCGGTCATGTGGAACACGGCGCGGTAGGCGAGAACACCCGGCACCATGATGACGACGGCCGGGACCGCGACCGTCACGCGCGGCACGTCGAGGCGTGGAGCGAGGTAGGACGCGAGCAGGCCGACGACGAGCGCGGCGCTGGCCGCGGCGGCCTGCGCGACGACGCCGTTGTCGACCAGGAGCAGCCGGCCCACGTTGGCGAGCATCCCGATCGTCGCCGCGAGCAGCGCCATGGGCCATGGGCTGTTGAACATGAGCGCGAAGCCCAGGACGCCGAGGAAGCTCGCGACGAACCGCAGCCCCCACAGCGCCGCCGCACCGAGAGCGGGCGGCGGGGGCGGGTCCGGCTGGAGCCCCACGAGCGAGGACACCGCCCAGACCGCGAGCGCGGCCGAGGTGAGGATCATCAGCGCGTAGGTCAGCCGGGACAGGCCCGCGGAGAAGTCGAGGCGGGCCAGGTCGAGCGCACCGGCGACGAGCGGGAAGCCGGGGATGAGGAACAGCACCGACGAGACGTACCCGGCCTCGTGCCGGGTCGACAGCGCGCCGAGCTCGTGCAGCCCCGTGACCAGGCCGAGGTACGTGAAGCACGCGACCGCCGCGGCCAGCATGGTCACGCCGAACGGGTTGTACCCGCGGTGCAGCATCGAGCGACGCACGAGCTGGCCGAGCCACGCGGCGACCAGCACGCCGCCGATCTCGACCGGTCCGCCGTTGTTGAGGAACGCGAACGCCGCACACGCGATGCCGGCCCACAGCGCGTTGAGGAACGCGCTGTACAGCGGCGGGCGTGCGGCGATCGCGCCGACCGCGTCGAGCACGTCGTCGACGGGCACCGGCACCCCGGTCTTGTCGTACCGGCGCTCGAACCGGGTCACCATGCGCTCGATGAGCGCGAGCCGGTCGGCGTTGACGCCGACCGAGCGGGACTCGGCGACCTCCGTGCGGAACGAGAGCCCGCGATGCGAGGTCGTCGTGATCTCGGTGATGGTCACGTGCGCCTCGTGACGCTCGACGCCCATCGCGCGTGCGATCCGTGCCATCGACGCCTTGACGCGGTACGAGCCGGTCCCGCCCGAGAGGCTGAGCTTGCCGACCTGCAGCGCGGCGCCCGACCGTCGGATGAGGTCGAGCTCGTCGTCGTCGGGCTGGATCTGGCTCGTCGCAGGCATCTGCACATCTTGGCGTGCCGTCGCGCGTGCGGCTGGGTCGATCGGCCGGGCGCGTCGGTCACCGCGCCCACGGCGCGGGGCGTGCTCTGGCCGGCTCACGCCCCCACGACGACGAGCCCGCGGCGTCAGGCGTCCGCCGTCACGTCCCCGTCGACGTACTGCCAGCCGTCCGCGCCGCGCACGAACCGGCTGACCTCGCGCAGCGACCCGCGTCCGCCCGCACCGCGGTAGAACGCCTCGAACTCGACCGTGCCGGCGGTGTCGAACGGGCCCCCGGAGCTCGTCGCGAGGACGTCGAGGCGGTACCAGTGCACGTCGTCGTCCAGCGTGAGGTCCGCCGGACGCGTGCTCGCGTGCCACGTGCGCCGCAGGTAGTCGCCATCCCCCACGGCGAACGCGCTGAACCGCGAGCGCATGAGCTGCTCGGCTGTGCCCGCCGCGCGGGTCCCGTGGTGCAGCGGTGCGCAGCACTCGTCGTACGTCAGCCCGCTCGAGCACGGGCACCGGGTCGGTGTCACCCGACCAGTGTGCGCGACCGGGCGCGTGGGCGACGCACCCGTCCGAGTCGTCCGCTGTGGGCGAATTTGCGTTGACCGTCGGCCCGGCTGGGGGTGTGCTGACGGCGTCCGACGACGACGGGGACGCGTCGGACGCCGTGCGCGGCGGCGCGAACCCGACGTATCAGGACGTGTCAGACCCTCTCGTTAGCGTCTGGCTCCCGGCCGGTGGCCGTCCCGACGGCCGGACGCCGCACCGCACGACGCCGCACCGCACGACCTCGCTCCACGTCACCAGTACCGCACCACGCATCGCCTCGCTCCGCACCGCCTGCACCCCGCCGCGCACGCGTCCAGCACCGCCGCGCACCTGCCTCACAGCCTCGGCTCCGCGACCTCGCTCCAGCCCGGACGCGGAGTGCCTCGACCTCGCGCCCTGCGCACCTCATCGCACGGGAGAACTCATGTCCGAACCACTCGCCGCGGCGACGGCCGCCACCGCCGCCCGTACCTCGGCCTCGTCCGACCAGCACGCCCCCGACCCGCGACGGTGGCGCATCCTCGGCGTCATCGCCATCACCCAGCTGATGCTCGTGCTCGACGGGTCGATCATGAACATCGCGCTGCCGTCCGCCGCGAAGGCTCTGCAGATCGCAGAGAAGGACCAGCAGTGGGCACTCACCGCGTACACGCTCGCGTTCGGCGGTCTGCTGCTGCTCGGCGGTCGCGTGGCCGACTACCTCGGGCGCAAGCGCGCCATGCTCATCGGGCTCGTCGGGTTCGCCGTGGCCTCCGCCATCGGCGGCGCGGCGACCAACGCCGGGATGCTGTTCGGGGCCCGCGCGCTGCAGGGCGTGTTCGGTGCGCTGCTCGCTCCCGCTGCGCTCGCACTGGTCACCGTCACGTTCAGCGAGCCGCGCGAGCGCGCCAAGGCGTTCGGCGTGTTCGGCGCCATCTCCGGCGGCGGCGCGGCGATCGGGCTGCTCGCCGGCGGAGCCCTCACCGAGTACCTGAACTGGCGCTGGTGCCTGTACGTCAACCTGCCGATCGCGCTGGTCACCGCCGTGGTCGGCGCCCGCGTGCTGCGCGAGTCGCGCGCGCACGGGGACACCCGGTTCGACATCCCGGGGGCGCTGCTGTCGACGCTCGGGCTCGTCGCGCTCGTGTACGGCTTCACCGAGGCCGCCCGGGTGGTCCCCGGTGCGGACGGGACCCCGACCACCGTCGGGTGGGGCGACCCGGTGGTCGTCGGCCTGCTCGTGAGTGCGGCCGTGCTGCTCACCGCGTTCGTGCTGCTCGAGCGCCGCGTGCGCAACCCGCTGCTCCCCCTGCGCATCGTGCTCGACCGCGACCGGGGCGGCTCGTACATCGTGTTCCTGCTGGTCGGCGCGGGCCTGCTGTCCATGTTCCTGTTCATGACCTTCTACTTCCAGAACGTCATGGCTTACGAGCCGTTGCGGGCCGGCTTCGCGTTCCTGCCGTTCAGCGTCGTGCTGATCCTGTTCGCCGGGGTGGTCGCGCGTCTGATGCCCCAGGTCGGCCCGAAGCCGCTCATGCTCGTCGGGCTCACGCTCGCGATCGCGGGCATGCTGCTGCTCACCCGCACGCAGCCGGACTCCGACTACTGGACCACCGTGCTGCCCGCGCTGGTGGTGCTGAGCCTCGGGATGGCCATGGTGTTCATCCCCGTGTCCTCGACCGCACTCGTCAGGGTCGGCGGGCACGACGCGGGGGTCGCGAGCGCGATGCTCAACACCTCGCAGCAGGTCGGGGCGTCGCTCGGCATCGCGCTGCTCAGCACGCTCGCGCTGTCGACCACGACCAGCAAGCTGGGCTCGCTCGTCGCGGGTGGCGCGGACCCGGCCTCGCCCGCGACGCGGGCCGCCGCGAGCGTGGCGGGGTACCACGTCGCGTTCGTCGTCGGCGCGGCGATGTTCGCGCTGGCCCTGGTCGTGGCCGCGGCCGTCGTCGTCGCCCGCAAGGACGACCTGCCGAGCGACGGTGCGGTCGTCGCCTGACGAGCACGCCCGACCACGACGCGCGGCCCGGTCCACGTGCGGACCGGGCCGCGCGCACGCGGCGGGTGACGAGGACGTCAGGCCGACGAGGTGCGGCCGTGGGGCGACCAGGCACGGCTCGGGGGCCCCCGCCGGAGCTCAGGGCCGGGGCGCCTGCTGACGCGCGGGGACGCCCTGCTCCGCAAGCCGTGCCGTCTCCTCGACGCGGGTCTGGCGGGTGGCCGGGCGGCGCGCGTCGAGGATCCAGCGCAGCGCGAGCTTGCGCGCCGAGGGCGAGAACGCGTCCCAGCGATCACGCGCACCAGGACGCCCGGCGAGCGCAGCAGCGAGGTCTCCCGGCACCACGAGGTCCTCGACCTGGTCGAGGTACGTGAACGAGCCGTCCTCCTTGGCCCGCTCGACCACGGCCCGGCCGGCGTCGGTCATCCGGCCCTGCGCCTCGACCCGCGCGAGCCGCTCCTTGTTCACCCGGGACCACGGGCTCCCGGGGCGCCGCGGGGTGAACCACAACCGGGTCCGCTCGTCGTCGAGCGGGTTGGACAACGAGTCGATCCAGCCGAAGCAGAGAGCTTCCTCGATCGCCTCGGCGTACGTGACGCGGGGGCGTCCCGTCGCGGGACGCCACATCACGAGCCACGCGCCGTCGATCCCCGCGTCGTGGTGCTCGGCCAGCCACTCCCGCCACTGCGCGACGCTCTCGGCGTGCACGTGCACCGCCTCGGGATCGCGCGGACCAGGCATCAGGCCTCCTCGAACCTCACCGTACGCGTCGCGACGTCCGTCGCGACCAGCCGCATGCGCTGGCGGGTGCCGGCCTCGAGCCCCGTCCCGGTGACCTTCGCGTGGACGACCGGATCGGCGAGCTGCAGCACGCCGGAGGTGCCGTCGTCGGACGCGTCGACGACCACGCCGTCGAACACCTCGCCCTCACGGCCGGCCAGCAGCGCGGCCTCGACCAGGTCCAGGCACCCGCGCTCGTACGCCGAGGCACGCCGGTCACCCGCGGCCATCAGGCCCGGCAGGGTCCGCAGCGCCTCCCGCACCCACTCCGGCGGCTCCTCGTCGGCCGCGACGGCCAGGCACACCTGCGTGCCGAACCGGTCGACGAGACGCCGCAGAGGCGCGGTGACGTGCGCGTACGGTGCCGCGATCGCGCCGTGCCCGGGGTGCTCCGGGACCTCGCCGTCGAAGGCGACGTACGCCGCGCCCCGCAGCAGCGTGGTGGCCTCGGTGAGCACGGCGGCCTGACGAGGGTCTGCCGCGTCCAGCTCACCGACGACGTCCCCCACCTGAGCGCCCTGGGGCCAGGCCACGCCGAGCGCCAGGGCGGTGCGTCGTAGGCGGGCCACGTCCTTCGGGTGCGAGGCCGGCAGCGTGCGCAGGACGCCGACGCGGGCGTCGAGCATGAGCCGGGCCGCGCACATCCCGGTGAGCAGGGAGACCTGCGCGTTCCACTCCTCGACGGGCAGCGTGGTGCGGCTCGCCAGGTGCCACGCACCGTCCGCCCCGAGCCGGACCTCCTGCTCGGGCATGGGCAGCGTGATCCCGCCGCGCGCACGCTCGGCAGCGACCCGCAGCTCACCCACCCGGCGCAGCAGGGCCAGTGGCCCGTCCCCCGCGGCGAGCCCCGAGCCGGTGTCGATCGCGTGCTGGGCCTCCTCGTACGTGAGCCGTGCGGTCGAGCGCACCATCGCGCGTCGCACGCCGACCCGCCCCGGGGTGCCGTCCTCGTCGAGCTCGATCTCCCACAACGCGGCGGGGGCGTCCTGCCCGGGCAGCAGGCTCGCCGCGCCCTCGCTCAGGTGCGGCGGGTGCAACGGCGTGCGCCCGTCCGGGGCGTACAGCGTGGTGGCCCGGCGGCGCGCCTCGTCGTCGATCGCTCGGCCCGGCTCGAGCCAGGCGCCGACGTCAGCGATCGCGTACCGGACCAGGAAGCCCGTGCCGCGACGCTCGACGTGCAGCGCCTGATCGAGGTCCATCGAGCCCGGCGGGTCGATGGTCACCATCGGCAGGTCACGCGCGTCGAGCCGCTCGGCGGGCAACGGGCCGGCGGCGACACGTGCGACGGCCTCCTCGAGGACCGCGGGAGGGAAGCCTGCGGGGACGGCGAGCTCGTCCCGCAGTGCGGCGAGCCCGCTGCGGACGGCGGTGTCCACGGCGCGGGTCCGGTCGACGGTGACCGCGGGGACCAGGCGTACGAGACGTCGAGGCACGCGCCGAGCCTAGAGGTGCCGGCGGGCGACGAGGCCCTGCGACGCCGTGCCGCCACGGCGGCAGCCACGGACGGGCGTCCCGCGCGGGACCCTGGGCCTGCTCGGGCGCGGCGACGTGCGTGCCGCGTCCCGCAGGACGACTCCCGCCACCGGCCGGTCAGCGTCGCTCGTGCCGCCCACCCGGGGTCAGCGTGTCGCCCAGCAGCTCGGGGACCGTGACGAACGTGTAGCCCTGCGCGAGCAAGGCGTCGACGATGCCGGGGACCGCGTCCACGGTCGAGACCAGTGGGTCGTGCATGAGCACGATCGAGCCGGGCGTGATGCCGGCCAAGGCGTTGCGGTGGGTGAGTGCCGCGTCGCCGTGGTCCCAGTCGCGCGTGTCGACGTCCCACAGGATCGCGGCGTCGCCGCGCTCACCGAGCAGCCGGAGCAGGTCGTCGTCGATCGCGCCGAACGGCGGACGGAACAGCTGCGTCGTGACGCCCGCCGCTTCCCGGATCGCGGCGGCGGTGCGGTCGAGCTGGTCGGTGACCTCGGCCGCGGGCAGCGTGGTGAGGTCCGGGTGGCTCCACGAGTGGTTGCCGAGTGCGTGCCCGGCCTCGTGCGCCGCACGGACCGTCTCGGGGTCCGCCGCGACGTGCTCGCCCCACAGGAAGAACGTCGCCCGGACCGAGCGAGCCGCCAGCTCGTCGAGCAGGCGCCTCGTGTGCGGCCCGGGCCCGTCGTCGAACGTCAGCGCGACGACGCGCTCCTGGTGGACCTGCGCGGCCGTCGAGTCCTCGTGCACGCCAGGGACGCTACCCCGGCCGGCACGACGACGTCGACGGCGCGCGCAGGTCCCGCGGCGTCAGGCGAGCGCGCGCGCCTTGAGGTGCGCGAACTCGTCGGGCGTGATCGCACCCGAGTCGAGCAGGGCCTTGGCGTCGGCGATCTCCGCCGCGGGCGATCTCGTCGTCCCCGCCGCCTCACGGATGTACTCGTCCGTGGCCTGCTTCGTCTCGACGGCAGCCTTCATCTGCCGCTCCGCCATGCCGCGGCCTCGGGCGATGATGTAGATGAGCGCCACCAGGAACGGGAAGACGATCAACCCGATGACCCACAGCGCCTTCGCCCAGCCCCCCAGGTGGGGATCGCGGAACAGGTCCGCGATGATCTGGAACAGCAGGATGAGGTAGGCGAAGAAGCAGAACCACCACACGAGCAGCCAGAACCAGTCCCAGAACTCCATCGTCGACTCCTCACTCCCGCGCGTTCGCTGACGGGACCACTGTTGCCGAACGCGTCACCGCGGGGCCATCACCCGCCGCGGGTAGTCGGGGCCGTCGGGTGCGGTGTGAGGATGCGTGGATGAGGGCGTCGGCCGAGCAGGTGGAACCCGAGCGGCTGCACCGGCGCCGCGCATCGCACCTGTACGGCTTGATCATCAGCGGGTCGGTGCTCGCCGCGGCCCCGGTGGATTTCAGGTTGGGTCGCGTGGCCGTCGCCGTGGTGCTGACGCTGACCGTGTACTGGATGGCGGAGTCGTACGCGCACTGGATCGCCGCGCGCACGATCCACGCCCGGGAACTCACGCGCGACGAGCAACGCACGGTGCTCGCCGACGGCCTGCCCCTCGTCGGGTCCTGCCTCGTGCCCGTCGCCGTGCTCCTCGTCGAGGCCGTCCTCGGCGTGCCCACCGCCGTGGGGGTCGACGTCGCGCTCGCCGTCAACGTCGTGCTCCTCGTCGGCGTCGGCTGGCGCATGGGGCGCGCGGGCGGGCTGCGTGGGACCCGGCTCGTGCTCGCCTCGCTCCTGACCGGACTGTTCGGCGTGGTCATGGTGGTGCTCAAGCACTCGTTGCACTGAGCGCTCACCCGTCACGGGTGAGGCCCCGGCCAGGGCGCGGCTGTGAGCGTGGAACCCGGACGTACCGGGAGGAACCATGACCGCGGCACCCGTCACACGCACGACGAGCCTCCAGGCGTACGCGGCCGAGCCGGCTCAGGTCTGCGCCGATCTCGAGGTCGACCCCGCCGTGGGCCTGACCTCGGCGCAGGTCGCGCAGCGTCGCGAGCGCTACGGCCGCAACGCCCTCGCCGAGGAGCGCAAGGAGCCCGCCTGGCAGGCGTTCCTGCGCCAGTACAAGGACCTCATGCAGCTGGTGCTCGTGGGCGCCGCGGTGGTCAGCATCATCGCGCTCGGGGACGTGACCACGGGCGTCGTCGTCCTCGCGCTGACGGTGTTCAACGCGCTCATGGGGCTGCACCAGGAGGGCAAGGCCGCGCAGAGCGTCGCCGCGTTGCGCCAGATGCTCGTCATGAACGCCAAGGTCCGGCGCGACGGGCAGCAGCAGGTGGTGCCCGCCGAGGACCTCGTGCCGGGTGACGTCGTCGGCTTCGAGGCCGGGGACAAGGTCCCCGCCGACGGCCGGCTGCTGGTGACCGCCGCGCTCGAGATCGAGGAGTCGGGCCTGACGGGCGAGAGCGCGCCGGTCGCCAAGGCGGTCGCCGCCGTGACCGGGGACGACGTGCCGCTCGGCGACCGGCTCGACATGGCGTACATGAACTCCCAGGTCACCCGCGGTCGCGGCGAGATGGTGGTGACCGCGACGGGCATGTCCACCGAGGTGGGCCGGATCTCCGGGATGCTCAGCGGCGTCGAGCAGGACAAGACGCCGCTGACCAAGCAGCTGGACCGGATCACCGTGATCATCACGGTGATGGCGGCCGTCGCGCTGGTCGCGATCGTCGCGCTCGGGCTCGCGCGCGGGCAGGACTTCGACAGCCTGTTCGTCGTCGGCATCAGCCTGGCGATCGCGGCGATCCCCACCGGGCTCCCGGCGGTCGTCACGATGCTGCTGTCGCTCGGCACACGGCAGCTCGCCGAGAAGGGCGCGATCGTCAAGCGCCTCAAGTCCGTGGAGACACTGGGCTCGACGTCCGCGATCTGCTCGGACAAGACGGGCACGCTCACCCTCAACCAGATGACCGCACGCACGCTCGTCGCCGCCGGCCACCGGCTGTCCGTCGAGGGCGAGGGGTACTCGACGGTGGGCCGGATCCTCGCCGTGGCGGGCACCGGGGACCTCGCGCTCGAGCCGTTCGCGCTGCCGATGGCGCTCGCGAGCGACGCCGTGATCCGCGACGGCGCGTGCGTGGGCGACCCGACCGAGGGCGCGCTCGTCGTGCTCGCCGCGAAGACGGGGCTCGACGTCGAGCAGACGCGCCGGGCCTACCCCCGCATCGCGGAGGTGCCGTTCGACGCGGAGTACAAGCTCATGGCGACGTTCCACGAGATGGACGGCGTGGTGCGCTGCTACGTCAAGGGCGCGCCGGACGTGCTGCTCGCCCGCTCGGTCGCTGTCCGTGGCGCGCAGGGGGCGTCACGGACGTGGGACGAGATCCGGACGCTCGTGCTCGCGCAGAACGACGCGATCGCCGCCGAGGGCATGCGGGTGCTCGCGGTCGGGCAGCGTGACCTGCCCGCCGGGTCGCTCGCCGACGCGACACCCGAGCAGCTCCTCGCACTCGTCGACGGGCTCGAGCTCCTCGCGCTCGTCGGCATCGTGGACCCGCCGCGCAAGGAGGCCAAGGACGCGATCGCGCAGTGCCACGACGCCGGCATCCGGGTGCGGATGATCACCGGCGACCACGCGACGACCGCCGCCGCGATCGCCCGCCAGCTCGGCATCGAGGGACGCGCGCTGACGGGCGCGCAGTTCGCCGCGATGTCCGACGACGAGCTCGACGCGCACGTCGAGGAGATCGGCGTCGTCGCACGGGTGGCCCCCGAGGACAAGGTGCGCCTCGTCGACGTCCTCAAGCGACGCGGCGAGATCGTCGCGATGACGGGCGACGGCGTGAACGACGCACCCGCGCTCGCCCGCGCGGACATCGGCGTGGCCATGGGGATCACCGGGACCGAGGTCACCAAGGACGCCGCCGAGATGATCCTCACCGACGACAACTTCGCCACGATCGTCGGAGCCGTCGAAGGTGGCCGTGGCCTTTACGACAACCTCATGAAGTACATCCGGTTCCAGATGGTCGTCCTGACGGGGTTCATCCTCACGTTCGTCGGGGCGGGGATCTTCACGATCGCCGACGGCACCCCGCTGACCCCGCTGCAGATCCTGTGGATCAACTTCGCGATCGACGTGGTCCTCGCGATCGGCCTGGGCTTCGACGCGCCCACGGCCGGGCTCATGCGCCGCCGACCACGCTCCCCCGACACCCCCGTGATCGGACGCTCGCTCGGCGTACGTCTCGCGGTGGGCGGGCTGCTGATCGCGATCGGCACACTCGTCGTGGTCGCCTACGGCGAGGACCGGTACGGGACCGCGGTCGCGACGACGGTGGGCCTGACGACGATGTCGCTGCTGCACGTCGTCGCCGCGATGCAGTGGCGCGACCCGCTCGCGAGCATCTTCTCGCACGACACGTTGACCAACGGCCGGTTCGTCCTGCTCATGCTCGTCGTGGTCGCCCTGACGTTCCTCGTCACGACGATCGACGGGCTGCAGCGCATCTTCGGCACGGTCGAGCTGGACGGGGCACAGTGGCGCACCTGCCTGATCACCACGCTCGCGTACCTCGTGGTCGCCGAGCTCGGCAAGCTCGTCCTGCGCGCGGTGGCACGCGGCCGCGCGCCCGCTCTCGTCGAGCAGGCACTGCCGTCCCCCGTCCCTCGGCCCGCGGCGCACCGGGCGGGCGCCGCGTGACCGTGCCCGCGACGCCCGAGGGCGGCACCAGCCAGGCGGCGGGACGCCTCGACGGGACGCAGCGCCGTCTGGCGGTGCTGCTCGCGATGGCGATGTTCGTGCTCGTCGTGGACACGTCGATCATGAACGTGTCGATCTCGGCAGTCGTGCGGGACGTCGGGACGACGGTCAGCGGCGTGCAGACCGCGATCGCTCTCGAGGCTCTCGTCTCGGCAGCGTTCATCCTCATCGGCAGCAAGATCGGCGACCTGTTCGGCCGCAAGCGCGCCTACCTGCTGGGGCTCGGCGGCTACCTCGTCGGCGCGGTCGCGATGACGTTCGCGACCGGCCTGACGCTCATCGTGGTCTGCTGGGCCGTCGTCGGCGGCCTCGGCGCGGCACTGCTGCTGCCGTCCATGCAGTCCCTCATCCACGGCAACTTCCCGGGCGCGGCGCGCAAGCGCGTGTACGCGCTCGTGGGCGCGGCGGCGTCCATCGCGGCGGCCGTCGGGCCGCTGCTCGGAGGCTTCATCACCACGTACCTGTCGTGGCGGGTCGCGTTCGGGCTCGAGGCCGTCGTGATCCTGGTCGTGCTGTCCGGCGCGGGACTCGTGCGGGAGGCCCCGTACGAGGGCTCCCGGGCGGTCGACCCGATCGGCGCCGTGCTGTCGGTGGTCGGCATGGGCGGGATCGTGCTCGGCGTGCTCGTCTGGCAAGAGGGCGGCGAGTCGGTGGCTGCACTCCTCGTCGTCGGGCTGGCCGCGCTGCTCGGGCTCGCGCGCTGGCTCGTCGTCCGGCACCGGCGGTCCCGCCCGACGCTGATCGACCCGGACCTGTTCCGGCCGCCCCTGTTCCGGCTGGGGGTGACCGGTCAGATGCTGCAGCAGATCGCGCTCGGCGGCGCGATGATCTCGCTGCCGATCTTCCTGCAGATGGTGCTCGGCTACGACGCGATGCTCGCGGGCCTGTCGATCGCGCCGCTGTCGTTGAGCATGTTCGCCACCGCGCTCGTGGCGGGCCGCCGGGCAGGCCGCAGACGCCCTGCGGTCGTCATCCTCGCCGGGTTCGTCCTGCTGACCGTCGGTGTCGCCGCCTTGCTGCCCGTCGTGCCGCGCGCGAGCTCCGGGTGGTGGCTCGCGGTGCCGCTCGTCGTCGCAGGCTGCGGGCTGGGGCTGCTGGTCTCGCAGCTCAACAACTACACGTTGTCGCCCGTCAGCTCCGCACGCGTCAGCGAGGCGGCCGGCGTCAACTCCGCGACCGGCTCGTTCGGGCTCTCGCTCGGCCTGGCGCTCACGGGCGCCGTCATGCTCGCGTCGCTCGCGATCGGGTTCACCGCCCGGACCGACGCGAGCGAGGTGCTGCCGCCCGACGACAAGGCGCAGATCGCGCAGGCGCTCGAGGACGACGCCCAGATCATGAGCGACGCCCAGCTGCGCGAGCTGCTCGCCGACGAGCCGCCCGACGTCGCCGCCGAGGTGCAGCGGATCAACACCGAGGTGCGTCCGCTCGCGCTGCAGGTCGCACTGCTCGTCCCGCTGGCCTCCGGCCTCGCGGGGGCGTTCCTCGCGCTCCGCATGCGACGGCGGCCGGACCCGCAGCCCAACGACGCCGCGGAGTCGGTGCTCGGCGGCTGACGCCGACCGCGCTCCCGGTGGGTCAGGGCAGCAGCCCCAGCTCGCGCGCGCGCCGCACCGCCTCGCGCCGGCTGTCCACACCGAGCTTGCGGTACAGCGCCTTGAGGTGCGCCTTGACGGTGTTGACCGAGACGTAGAAGTCCGCCGCGATCTCCGAGTTGGTCTGCATGGTCGGCAACGCACCCAGGATCGCCAGCTCGCGGCTCGTCAACGGGTCGATCAGCGGCTCGGGCTCCCGCGCGGGCGGCTCGTAGTGGGCCGCCCGGTGCACCTGGGCGGCCAGCTCACCCGGGTGCCTGTCCAGGCGTGCGTGGATCCGTTCCGCGAGCGCCGGCGGGCCCGGACGCAGGAACGGGCGCACGAGCACCGAGCCGGCCGCGACCGCGATCGCCTCGTCCAGCGCGGCGTCGCACCGCACGGGGTCCCCGGAGCGTTGGTGGGCCGCGGCCGTGACGAGCCACGCCTCGACCTCGCTGAGCTCGTCGGCGTCCGCACGGGCCCGGGCCTGCGCGAAGGCAGCGACCCGCACCGCCTCGCGTTGCTCGCCACGGGACAGGTGGGTGCGGGCGTCGACGACGAGCCGCAGCGCTGCCGACGGCTGCGGCGCCCCGGACCGGCCCGGCGCGTCCTGGCCGGCGAGCTCGGCCGTCTCCAGAGCCGCTCTCCAGGCGAGGTCCGCGAGCACCGGCGACCGTGCACCGGCGAGCTGCCCGGCCGCCTGCACCGCCGCCTGCGCGGCGCGCGTCCGCCCGCGCTGCACGGCGACCAGCGCCTGCAGCAGGTGGATCGCGATCTCGGTCGGGGGCTCCTCCCCGCCCAGGTCGCTCGCAAGCGCCAGCGCGAGCATCTGGTCGGCCTCGTCGACCGCACCGCGCAGGACCGCGACCCAGGCCACGGCGGTGTAGGCGCACCGGCACTGCAGGTAGCTCGCCCAGCCGAGCTCACGTGCGTCCGAGAGGACCTGCCGGCCCTCGCGCGCGGCGCGTTCCAGGTCCCCTGCGACGGCGGCGGCCAGTGCGAGGTACGAACGGGCGTTGAGCAGCGGCAGCAGAGGTGGCGCACCCGCGGACGTCCGCACGAGCGACTCGAGGTGCTCACGTGCCGCAACGAGGTCGCCGCCCCAGAACAGCCCGACGGCGTGGGCGTTCGCGGCGAGCGCCTGGTAGGCGGGCCACGCGGGGGTCGGCAGCGGCGCCGCGTCGAGCACGGCGAGAGCGGCCGCGCCGGACGCCGCGGTCGTCGCCGCGTCCCCGAGGCCGCGCGCGGCGCTCGCCGCGAGGATCTCGAGCAGGGCGACGAGCGGGGGCGGCGCGCCGCTCGGCACGAGCTCGCGTGCCCGCTCCACGTGCGCGGCGGCCGCCTGGAACCGGCCGCGCAGGACGGCGAGGGCGGCAGCGCACAGCTCCACCGCGGGGTCGGGCCCGAGGTCCGCGAACGGCACCTGCCCGACGAGCTCCAGCACCTGCTCGCGGTCCACCGAGACGAGCGCGGGCGCAGCCGAGTCGACGAACACCTGGCAGAAGAGCGCCCAGTCCTCGATGCGCGCCGCGAGCTCGAGCGCGCGGACCGGCTCGCCGTGACCGACGAGCCACGTCGCCGCGTTGCGGTGGGCCAGGCGCCAGGACTCCGGGTCGTCGGCCGCCAGCATCCCCAGCAGCATCTCGCGCAGCAGCGGGTGGTACCGGAACCACGTCCCGTCCGCGCCAAGCGGCGACACGAAGTCGTTGCGCTCCACGAAGCTGCGCCACTGCACCACCGCCTCGCCACCCGGCAGGATCGCCTCGACCAGGTCCGCGCACGTCGAGCGCGTCACGCACGTCATCAGCAGCACGCGCTGCACCTCCGGCTCGAGGCGGTCCAGCACCTCGGCCACCAGGTAGTCGGACGTGTCCTGGTCGGGCCTCGTCTTCGCGCCCGGCCCGCCGGGCGAGCGGAGCTGCAGCCGCACCCCGACCGGCCAACCATCAGTTGCCTCAAGCACGCGCGCGACGTCCTCATGTGACAGCGGCAACCCACGAGAGCTCGCGAGCGCGGCGACTGCCTGCGCGTCGAACGCGAGGTCGGAGGCGACGACCTCGCCCAGCTCCCCCTCGACCCGCAGCCGGTGCACGCGCACGAGCGGGTCGACCCGCGTCACCACGACGAGCCGCAATGGCAACGGGTACCTCAGGAGGTCCTCGACCCCGTCGACCACCTCAGGTCGCTGCACGTGGTGGAAGTCGTCGAGCACCAGGGCCACCGGCTCCGGGAGGTCCTCCAGCGCGCGCAGCAGCTGCGAACGGAAGTCGTGCGAAGCGGCCGCCGGCACCCGCAGGCCCCGCAAGGCGTTGCCCGGCGGGACCGCGCCGCTGCCGCACAGCGTCTCCAGGACGTCGCTCCAGAAAGCTCCCGGCACGTCGTCGTGCGGCTCCAGCGACAACCACGCCACCCGCCGCCGCGTCGCGGCCGCCCACTGCGCGACCGCCACGGTCTTGCCCCACCCCGGCCCCGCGGACACGACCGTCAGCCGACGCTCCGTGCACCGCTCGATCAGCGACTCGAGCGCAGGACGCCGCACCACGTGCGACGGCGCAGGGGCTGTGCGCCGCGCTCGCGCCAGCGGAGGCGCCCCACGCCGCCCCGGACGCGCTGCGCCCGGCGTCGTCGACGTCTGCGCCGTCATGCACGCAGGCTAGTGCACGGGCACCCCTTATGGGTGATTTGCCGACCTGGCCCCCCGGTCACAGTGGGACGCGCGGGGAGGTGACGCCGTGCGACCCAGGATCATCGAGCTCACGATCGAGGGACCCGTCGACGACGAGCAGATGGACGTGCTCGAGGAGTCCGGCGTGCGCTACGGCGCCACGCACACGGTGCTCGTCGCGGAGGTCCGTGACGGCGCAGCGCTGTTCGGCGTGCTGCAGCGCCTCGGCTCGCTCGGCCTCGACGTCCTGGGGCTGCGCACGCTGGACCTCGCCGACCAGCCCGGGGTCGAGATCGTCGTGCGCGGCGCGCTCGGTGAGCTCATGGGCCGCCTGCTCGCCGCCGAGAACACCCTGCTGCACGCGAGCTCACGTACCTACCACCTCGAGGACGTCCAGCTCGCGGAGCTCCTCGACCGCGTCGAGTCGTCGCACCAGGCAGTCAGCACCCACGCGCGTGCAACCGCCGCGCGCACCGACAGCGCCGGGAAGGACCCGGCGGGTGAGGAGGACACCATGGATGTCGACCTGGAGGAGATGGGGCCCGTCGACTACCTCGTCGTCGAGTTCCCCCAGGACGGACTGGACGGCACGGCGTTCCCGCTGCTCGTCGACCTCGTCGAGCGCGGCATCATCCGCGTGCTCGACCTCACGTTCGTCCGCAAGGACCACGACGGCCTCGTGTCCGGCGTGGAGATCGCCGACCTCGACGTCACCGGCGACTTCGACCTGAGGATCTTCGAGGGTGCGTCCTCCTCACTCGTCGGGCAGGACGACCTGGAGGAGGTGGGCGTGGCGCTCAGCCCAGGATCCGCGGCCGGCGTGCTCGTCTACGAGAACGCCTGGGCTGCTCCGTTCGCGACCGCGCTGCGCAAGGGCGGCGGTCAGCTCGTCGCCGGCGGGCGCATCCCGATCCCGGCGATCGTCGCCGCGCTCGACGCGGCCGAGGCCGTCTGACCGACGGTGCACCCCAGCACGAACGACACGAGGAGGACGACGTGCCAGGACTCATCCGCGGGGTAGCCCGCACAGCAGTGGTCGCCGGGACGGCCAGCGCCGTCTCGGGCCGTGTCCAGCGGCGCCAGCAGGGCCGGTGGGCGGCGCAGGACGCCGCGGCAGCCCAGTCGACGTACGCGCAGCCGACGTACGCGCAGCCACAGCCCACGTACGCAGCGCCCCAGCCCGTCTACGCCGTTCCGGTCGAGTCACCGGCCGACGAACCGACGATGGACGACAAGATCGCCCATCTCAAGGAGCTCGCCGCCCTGCGCGACGCCGGCGTCCTGACCCCGCAGGAGTTCGACGCGCAGAAGGCCAAGCTCCTGGGCTGAGGCCGCACCGACCCGCGAGGCCGCCAGCCGGCCCGAGGCCGCCGTCCTGTCGTCGACGGCCTCACCCGCTGGCGGCCTCGCCGCTGCGCTAGGAGCTCGCGGCTGCTGGCGGGCGCTCGTGGGTCCCGCGGGGCCAGACCGCCCGCGAGGCCGCCACGCGGAGGGCAAGGGATTCGAACCCTTGAGGACGCGCCAACCCTGCCGATTCCGCCTATCTTGCGCGGCATATTCTTGCACTATCCGAATTGCGGTTCTGGCTTCCGTACCGGCCTCATGCTTCAGTGCACCCATGGCGCACTGGTGTCCCGGACTCGAAGACGACTTGCGGGGTGAGTTCTCGCTATCCATCTGGTCCGGTTCGATGATCTAGCGCCGTACCTGATCCGTTCAGTCTGAGAGCCGCTCTCCGACGTGCTCTCGCAGCGATGCAACGAAGTCGTCGGCAACGTCGAGCGCCAGGGTGTCAGGTAGGTCAGCCAGCAGGGTGTACAGCCGACATCGATCCCTGGCTTGGACCAAGCGGGAGCGTCCGCGAGCAGAACCTCAGGACGACCGCTCCCGTCGCCCTGCGAGGCCCGCGTCTACGGACCGATCGAGCACATCTCGCTGTGTCCGTCGATGGCCATGGCGGTGTGGTCCTGCCCGGCCCTGCGCTTGCCGTCCTCCTCGTACTCGACGCGCGTTGCCTCGAAACTCGCGTCGTCGCTCAGCGTGCGCATCGGCACGACGATCTCCCAAAGCTCTCCGGGCTGAATCACCGCCTGATCCATGGCAACCCTGCGCGACCAAGCGTCCGCAGCCATCTCATCGCCTTGCGCGGGCGGGACGTCGCCCGCCACCGTGTACCAGAGGTCGCCCGGGGGGACGAGGAAGGCGGGGTCGACCTCCACGTCATGTGGCGCGATGAGCTCGACCTCGAGAATCTTGATCGGCGAAGCGCCTCGGTTCGAGACCCATACCGCCGGGAGGGCTCGCGTGCTGCGCACTCCTGGTGACGGGCAGTTCAGCTCCTCACCGCCGGGGCCGATGCTGAGGGAGCCGGTAGGCAGACCCTTCGATCCGCTGCAAGCGGCGGTGCTCGCCGCCATGGTGAATGCGAGAATTGCGGCGAGCACCGCCGAATGCCTCATGCGCAGACGCATCTACTTGGCGACCAGCCGTCCGGTGTCGCTTTGCTCGGGGACGTTTCCGGTACCGCAAACGGTGTACGTCCCACCCGAGGAGTGGTAAGTCACCGTCCTCACCTGAGAACTGTACCCCGACTGTGCTGAGGCGTTGAAACCGATGAGCGCTTCGAGCGTCACGCCGGTCGACCAGTATTGCGCCTTACCCCTAGAGAAGGTGTGCTTGGAGGCGTATCCGACGCAGCGCGTTGCAGACGGGACAGGGGACGCAGCTTCATATGAGCCGTAGGGGTTCCCAATTGGCCGGACCGAGTAGGTCACAAGCTGGCCGATGGTGCCGTCGCAGAGCACGTTCCGATACTTGCCGTAGTTCTGGTACTTCTTGTAGATCTTTCCGTGCTTTCCGGCCTTCACCGGGAACTCGTCGGTGTCCTCGCTGGTGATCGTGCTCGTTCCGTTGGCGCTCCAGGACCCGAACGCCCCGCTCTTGCTGGTGCCGACGCCGAACGAGGACGCGCCTCCCCGCGTGAGAA
Source organism: Actinomycetes bacterium (assembly GCA_023432565.1). Classification (GTDB taxonomy): domain Bacteria; phylum Actinomycetota; class Actinomycetes; order Actinomycetales; family Cellulomonadaceae; genus Cellulomonas. Next base: position 28,701 of record JAEYUL010000125.1, read on the forward strand.
TGAACTGCGACCTCACAGCGGTCGACGTCGAGTACGTCGACCCGATGATCGTCGGACGCTTGTCGAGTCGCTCGATAAGCGTGGTCCCGCACTTGTAGTAGCCGAGCGTCGCGTCGGCCGAGTCCGTCGGCTCGTACTCGTCGGCCGAGGCCAGGGCAACTGTGGCGAACGACGCCTGGCCGCGGGCAGTTGTCGCCTCGCCAACCTCAGATGAACCGGCAACCTCGTCCACGGTCAGCGGCTCGTCAGCTTCGATGGCGACGGCGTCTGTCAGCGCGTCCTCGAACGTCTCGTCAGCGGCAATCTCGGGTGACAGTGTCGCCGAGGTCGCAACGAGCGCGACCTCATCGCCAGCGTTGGCCGCGGTCACATCGAAGTTCACCACCCGCTCGCCGCCGCCGGTGAGCACCGCGACAGCTGCGGGGTCCGCGACGAGCTCGAAGCCGCCATCCGAGTCGGTCAAGGTCGCGGCGATCGCGACGAGCTCGACGCTATCCCCGGGCTGCTGCTGGTCGAGGGTCTCCTGGTCGGGTTACGCCGTCGCAATCACGGGAACCCCGGCCCCAGCCCCCTCCACCTCGCCCGCGGTGAGAACGGGGCCGTCCAGTTCGGACGAAGGCTCGATCTCAACCAGTTCAGCGAGCGTCTCGATCTGCTCGTCGGTGGAAGGGCTGGGGGCCGGCTCGATGGGCGCAGATGCACCGATCAGAAGGCTGGCCGTGAGCACAACACCTGAGACCAGCGCCACACGTGACAATCGCGATACTCCAGACAGCATCGATGCATCCCCCTGCTCATGGCCGTGCACACCGCGTGGCGCAACGAGTAGACCACCGCGGCACACCCTCTTGGGTGGGTATGTGCGGCCTGGTTGTCGAGATGCATGTGTTCTGCGTCCCAATCGAGTGGCCCTGAACGCCCCGGCCCGGCCCTTCAGCGCCGGCCCGCCACGGTGACCGCACGGGTCGGGCTGGCGTCAAGATGTCCGGTCGGTGCGCCGATGAGCTCCGCATGACCTCGCAAGGGCCAGCTCGTGACGAGCCGCCGCTGTACGGGCGGAGGGCAAGGGATTCGAACCCTTGAGGACGGGAGGTCCCGCCCTAACGGTTTTCAAGGGCGTACCTTCGGGACGTATCCGCGCAGTTCAGAGCGCTGCACATCGCTTCGGATTGACCCGCTGACAACCGCATGACAACCGGCACAGGGACGTACACGATCGGCGCTGCGAGGCACAAGGCGGCGCTCGGCCAGCTAGCGAGCCTCGTGCAGTACAAGGCCAACCTGGCTGGGAGGCCGTTCGTTGCCGTCCCAGCCGCTTACACGTCCCAGCGTTGCAACCCGTGTGGTCACGTAGCACCAGGGAACCGCGAAAGCCAAGCGGTGTTCCGGTGCATCAACTGTGGCCATACCGCGAACGCTGACACGAACGCCGGACGCAACGTCCTCGACGACGGCGTGAAGTTGTACACAAGCAAGAGCCAGGACAATGGCTCTGCGGGGAGCAAGCGCAAGACCGAAAAGCCTCGCAAGAGGTCCAGCACTTCGGTGCTGGCGGCTGCTGCGTAGAACCGCGAACCACCTGACGTCACCACCCGTGAGGTGAGAGGACGAGCAGGAATCTCCCGGCTGAAGCCGGGAGAGGATGTCAAGTGTCCCGACGACCCAGCGCCAGCGCCCGGGCCACGACGCCGGCTGCGATCTGAGCCAGCTCAGGACGCGCCTCAACGCCACCGAACTCACGTCGCGCAGCCTGCGCGACTCTGTCGACGATCCGGTCCACGCTCACCCGACCCTCGCCTCGGAGGAACCAGATCCTGGTTGGGTCCCACCCGGGGAAGCCGCACAAGTCTGCGTGAGACGCGTACACCCGGTGGACGTCCTCGAGGTCGTCCACCGGGAGCGGTCGGCGCGGTTGCGGCACCCCGTCGACCCAGTCATGCGAGTACCAGGTCGAACGGTCACGCACCCACGTGCGATGCGTGTGCGGGAACACTGCGGGCAGCCACGACCAGATCGGTGCGTCCGGTGCCACCACCCACCCTTGACGTTCGAGCTCGATGACTTCGGGCAGCTGGGCGCGTTCCTCGGGCACGCGAGGGCCGGCGACGCTCAACGGTGACGGCGGGTCGTTCTGCCAGTCCTGGTCGCTCACATGGTCCTCACTTTCGCGTCAGCTCTGGGAGGCACACAAGCTTGCCTTCTGACAGTGCATCGCCGATGCCCGTCTCGCATCCGTCGGTCAGTGCCGCGCGAACAGCATCCGGCGTCATGCCCGCGTGCTCGCCGAGGATCGCGGCGGTTGCACCGGCTACGAGCGCCGCGGCTTGCGATGCACCCGACAACGGTTGCTCATGCGCGTCGGACGTGGACAGCCACGTCGACCAGACGTCCTCACCAGGCGCGTACACGTCGACGCACTCACCGGTAGCAGCCCACGCGGATGCGCGCCCGTCGCCTGTTGCGGGTCCGACGGTGATACCTGGCCGGTCGGCGCTTCCGGGCTGACAGCCAGCCTCACGGTCGTTCCCGGCCGCGGTGACAACGACGACGCCAGCGTCGTTGAGCGCAGTCATCAGCGCATGCATGTCAGCAGAGTCGACCCCGCCAGCCAACGGCATGAGCACAACGGAAGGGGCGGCGTGCGACGCGCTGTCCGTCAGCACCCACCGCAACCCCGCCGTCAGCGTCTGCCGGGTCCCCGACCCGCCGCAGTCCATGACCCGCACGGGGACGACGACCGCACGCTGCGCAAGCCCGAACTCGCTGGACGCAACGAGGCCCGCCGTGTGGGTCCCGTGCCCGTTGCAGTCGACCGTGCTCGTGTCTGACGGCAGCGCGGAGTACCCGTCGTCGACCGGGATGCGGCCTGCCGGGTCTACACCGGTGTCCACGACGTACACGCGAACACCGGCGCCGAGGTCAGCGACTGGCAGGTCAAAGCGCCCGTCTGCGCGGTACTCACCGTTGTCCAGGACGTCACGCGGGTCCTCGGACCGGGCTTGCGTCTCAGGTCCGGGTGTGGCTGACGCCAGCGTGCCCTCACCTCCCGACGGTGAGGGCACGCTGGCAGCCGGAGCGCACGCACTGCACGTCACAGCGACGACCAGACAAGCGATCAGGCCGCCCCATCGGCGTTGCGCACCGGTTGGGTCGCTCACGGTTACGGCGTCGACGTCCACGGCACCTGGTAGTAGGTGCAGGTGTTCGAGCAGTTGCTCCACCGGCCTGTGTGCAGCGTTCCTGTGGAGAACAACGGCTTCTTCCCGGCAGCGAAGAACGTCCCACGGTAGTCATCGTGGTACTTGGTCGTGGAACCACCCAGGTTGACGTCAAGGAACGAGTACGTCGTCGAATTCGGATACCACGTGCGCGTCTTCGACGAGCTGATGACACCTGCGTACCAGGTCTTCGTCGAGCCGCACACCGGGTCGGGACCGCTCGCAACGTGCTTCTTGCACGAGATCGTGAACTCCTGCGGCGTGATCGCCGGACCGGAGTCCCAGTCGAGCAGCGCGCGCCAACCGGGACGGCTGCCGCTCATCGAAGCGCGCAGCACCTGGTCGAAACTGCCGATCACACCGTTGCCATCACCGTACGCGCCGTTCCCCTTGACCTCCGCGATGTACGCACTGATCGAACGACCGCAGATCGACCCGCTCTCGCACCACGAGTCGTAGTCGTCCGCTGGTGTGATGGTGTCGGGGTCCTGCCACTCGACAACCCGAGGAACGACATCCCTCGACTGGCGCTGAAGCTTGCCCTGGGTGTCGACGGTGGTGGTCACGAGCTCACCACCGATACAGGACCACGACTCGATGTCCGCGCCCTCGGCGACGTCCTGAGCGGCGTCGATGCACTCGTCGAGCGGGCTTCCGTCCTTGATCGACGGGTCGTTCGACTCCTGCCACTTGTGGGACGCCCCATGCGGTTCACGCTGAGGTGCGCTCGCGGCTGCTGTGGTGAGCGACCCGACAGCGACGACTGCTGCGAGAGTCGCACCGAACAGCTTCAGTCTCATGTTTCCCCCCGTGCATTGCGGCAGACGCTCGCCCGGTTTGCGCACGTCTGACCGGTGAGGGGACGCTAGCAGCCGAGCACCGGGCGTGAGGGCGGTTTCGGGAGCGGCTTCGCACGTCACACGCGCGCTCCGGCTCGGGCGTGCTGCGATCACCGCGGGCGCGACCGTGTCAGTCCCCTCCTGTACTGTGGCTCCTGTAATGGTCAAGTGCTGCGTGATTGTTCCGCTGCACTTACGATACCTGGTGCCCTATACAGAATTTCGGGTTGTCGCTAGGGCGCCACGCACAGGGGTAGGTCACTATGACCACAGGGGTAGGTCACTATGACCTAGGGGGTAGGTCACTATGGCCTCAGGGGTAGGTCACCGTGACCTCAGGGGTAGGTCATAGTGACCTACAGGAACCCTGTATGAACCCTGCTGGAACCCTGCGTTGAAGTAATCTCCTGCCGCCGCGGCAAGCCGCGTCGAAACGCGCTCCGGACAGCAGTGGTTATCTATCTCGTCTAGAGCCTCGCCTTTGTGTGAAGGAGGACGGGACGTCGATGACCGAACGACGCGAAGCGTTCTCTCAACCCTTCGACAGGGGTAGGTCACTGTGACCTACCCCTGTGCCGCCAGGCCCCGTCCGGCCGGGCACCTACGCTGGTTCTGCCGCCCGGTCCCGATGGCCGGCGGGCGACGTGCGCACCGAACCGTCCGGCCCGCTCACCCTCCAGGGTCGGCGGGCCGTTCGGCTTCCCGGACCCACCCCACGACCCGCACACCCCGTGTCGTCCCGGGCACACCGCGACCGGACTGTGGGCGGGACGCGGCCCCGGTGGGCCGTGGCGTCTGGAGGGACATGGAGAGACGTGACGGGACTGGACGGGACGGATGACGCGGGTGGGGATGGGGTCGGGGACGCGAGGCGCGACCGGTTCGCCGGGGAACTCGATGAGGTCGTCATCGTGCATCCGGGCGACCTGTTCATCCCACCTGCCGACGCTGTCGCGCTCAAGCGGCTCGTGAACGGGTCTGCAAGTTGACCCTGATGCCCACCGGTGTCAGGGTCAGCGCCCAACCTCGTCGTCTGTCCACCGCTCGAAGCTGAACGGGCGCCAGTCGTTGACTACTTCGTGTGGGATGAGGAACGTCCGCGGTGCGTCCGCGTCGCGGTAGGGCTCGAGGTCGACACTCTTAGGCACATCGACGATGACCCACCAGTGGCCGCGCCATGACGTCACCATCGGGTCGCGATGGTCGACGAACCACGTCTCGCCGGGGTTCAGGCGGAACTCGGGGCCCGGGGTCTGGAACCCGCGCGCCTCGATGCCGTCGCGGCCGCGTTGGTTCGTCGAGTGGTAGATGCGCATGACTGACGCTAGACCGGCCAGGCGAGCGTGCGACAGGGCTCAGCTTCTTGACGCGGGCGCTGGGATGCCACGGCGAGGAGCGCCCGCCTCGCTGAGGGGCACGGTCGAGCGCGCCCACATGCTCGGGTCGGTGCAGCCCTCTGCGGCCCTGGCGTCGCACGCCTGGCAGACCCAAACGGGGTGCTGGCGGCGGGTCGTGCAGGCGCATGTCGTCCAGGTCGACCGCGGGGCGGCCGGACCGTCTGAGGGCCATGGGGTGTCGCACGCCGGGCAGTGCGCTGGTGGGACCCGGACCCAGCCCGCGGGGGTGCGCGCCCACGCGAGCGTCCCGTCAGGGTGGCGAGGAGGGTGGGCGGGCATAGCGTCCATTCTATCGAACACCTGTTCGGTGACAGACGTCACAATCAGCCCTGCCCGGCTCGTGACGGTATCAGGTGAAATGCCTGTATATCCCATCCGGATGATGGTCTGTATGGCATCGAGCGCATCGGCACAGGCAGGCGGGCAGCAGCCCGGGCTGTCAGTCGTGCGCGCAGACGCCTCGGTTGCAGACGGCGGGCCGCGCTACCGCTACCTCACCATCGCACAGGCATGCGCCATGACCGGGTACAGCAGGACCACCATCGAGCGCGCGGTCCGCGACGAGCAGCTCGGTCGGTACGGACTGCCTCGCGCACCGCGTCTGCTCGAGCACGAGCTCGTTGCGTGGATGACGAACCCGCCCGCCCCGAAACGTCGCCCAGCGGGCACGGCCGAGCGCGCCGGGCTGCCCGGGTCGCAGCTCAGGTGGTGAGTTCGCGCCGGCGTGACCCGCGGACACTGACAACCGCAGACCGATAGGGTCCACCCGTGGCAACCTACGTGGAGTCGACCCGCCGGTGGGTCGCGAGCGTCCGCTACACGGACCCGGTGACGGGTGCGGACAAGCGGAAGTACATCTACGCGTCCACCGAGGCCGAGGCGGACACTCGCGCTGCGGCGTTCCGAGCCACACCCCCGAACGAGATGCCCGCCGGGGACCGCCCAACGACCGTCAGGATGCTCCTGGGGCGCTGGCTCAGCGAGAAGGACTCGGAGCTCGACCGCAGCACCGTCGCATGGACGTTCACGGAGCAACCGGTACAGCGCGACCAGTGGCTCGACTACGAGAGTGTTGTTCGCACGCACGTGCTCGACGAGCTCGGCGGCATCAAGCTCGAGGCACTGACGCACGCGCGACTGCGGAGGTTCTTCGTGGACCTCGCCAAGAGGCCGTCACGCCGGGGCGGGACACTCAGCGTCTCCACCCAGCGCAAGGTCCACAGCCGGCTCACCAGCGCGCTCCGGTACGCGGTCGTGCGCGGCTGGCTGCCTGCAGACCCCATGGCGGGCATCCCGACGCCCTCCGAATCCGTGGAGGCCGTGGGACGAGTCGCAGACTTGAGTCCGGTAGAGCGCGCGCTGGCCGTGCCTGAGATGCGGCGGTTCGAGCGGTGGATTGCCACGAGGTACGCAGACCACCTCGCGTACCAAGTGAGGTGGCGGCTCGCGTTCAGCGTGGGTCTGCGGCAGGCGGAACTGCTCGGGCTGACCTGGGACTGCGTGGACCTCGCGGCCAGGACCATCACCGTGAGGCAGCAGCTCCGGCGCACGGAGCACCGCCACGGGTGCGAGGGCGACTGGCCGGACCCGGCGACATCGCCGTGCACAGTGGCGGCACGCGTGCTGGACCCGCGTGCGAAGGGCTTGTCGGCGTACCGCTGCCCGCAGCGCGTTGACGCGGAGGTGCGCATCGTCGCGACGACCAAGTCGAAGCGGGTCAGGTACGTGCGCGTTGGCGAGCGCGAGGCCGCGATGCTGGCGGACCTGTACGCGCAGCAGCACCCGGTGGACGCTGACCCGCGTCCTCAGCGTGAGCAGCAACGACTCGCACGCTCGCGTGCTATGCGTGTGTACCCCATCGCGGACGCCGACCTCGTCATCCGCCATCCCAGGGGTGGGCATGTGACGCCGGCCGTGGACAACGCCGTGTGGCACGCCGCGTGCGAGGGTGCCGGGGTATCCAGCATCGGTCGCGACGTTCACGCTGCACGTCACACCGCTGCGACGCACCTCGTGGCCGCGGGCGTGCCGCTGACGACCGTGCAGGCGATGCTCGGGCACTCCACCATCGCAGTGACGCAGCGGTATGTGACGACGACGAGGGACACGCAGGACGCGGCGCTCGCCCAGCTCGACGCGCACCTCGCTTCCATCGAGGGCTGACGTAAGGCTCCAACCTGCGATTTCACCCCTGCGGGTGACCCCGCCACGGTCGCATCGTGGGATGCACCCCGCCCGCCCACCGGACGTGGGGCCTCCTCTGACAACCATCTGACAGCCACATGACAACCAGAACCGGGGTGTCCGAGGCCGTATCCGGGCATGAAGTTGAGTCCGGACATGCAGGTCATCGGCTCTCTGATACCGGCTCTGACCTGCACAAACACCTGTCTGCGGAGGGCAAGGGATTCGAACCCTTGAGGACGAGAGGTCCCGCCCTAACGGTTTTCAAGACCGTCGCTTTCGGCCGCTCAGCCAGCCCTCCTCGCCGGTCGAGACCGGCGGCCCCGAGTCTCCCACAGCGCCGCCCGCCGCCGAGCCGCACCCGCCCGGACCGGCCCGGCCTGCCCGTCGCCCCGTGGGTGCAGGCATGGATGCAGGCGACGTGCGCTCCACGTGCGTCGGCGCTGCATCCATCGCTGCACCCACGCTCGTCGTGCGCGTCCTGCGGACGCTCAGAGGGGCGTGACAGTGCCGCCACGGCCGCTGAGAGTCGTGCGTCACGAGCTCGGCGTCGACTGCGCCGCGGTGGGGGCACCGCGGTGGGGCACGCGGTGGGGGCACCGCGGTGTGGCGACGCGGTGGGTGCAGGTATGGATGCAGGCGGGCTGCGCTCGGGGTGCGCGAGTGCTGCATCCATACCTGCACCGACGCGTCGGGTGCTGGACGCGCGGCGCCGTGCGGGGCGCGGCGCGCGCAACGGGAGGCGGCGGGGGTGGTGACTGCGGCGCGGGGTATCTCGTGGCGGGTGGCGGGCCACCTGAGGAGACACGGCCCGCTCCGGACGGCCTGAGAGTCAGGGGTTTGCGATGAAGAAGTCGATGAACAAGTCGACGTCGGCTGCGGTCGGCATCAGCACGGTGTTCCTGCTCGGGCTGGGCGCGGCTTCACTCGCCCCGTCCTACGGCGCCCCCGGCGACGACGACGCGGTCGCGCCGCAGAGCGTGGTCGCGGCAGCGGCCAAGCCTCGCGCGTGCGACGGCGGGGCCTACAAGCGTCTGCACACGCGCACCCAGGCTGACCCGTTCTCGTTCGTGGGCACGTCGAACTCGCTCGTCGCGGTCCCGGGCGCGCAGGTCACGCTCACCGGGCCGTCCAAGGGCCTCGACACGCTCCTGGTCACGTTCAGCGCGGAGACGTTCTACCAGGGCTCGGGCTGGCTCACGCTCGAGGTGCGCGACAACAACGTGCCGATCCAGCCGTTCGCGGCCAACGGCAGCCCGTTCGCGTTCGCGTCCGAGGCGAGCTACCAGGGCAGCAGCGCCCAGTTCTGCACCAAGGTCGGCAAGGGCACGCACCGCATCACCGTGCGCGTCGGCACGACCGGCGGCGCGAGCGAGAGCGGCTGGCTCGACGACTGGACACTGTCCGTCCTGCGCTTCGAGTGACCGCAGCGCGCACGTCGTCGGCGCGGGACGGCGGGTCAGCGCTGACGGCGCCGTCGGCCTCAGGGACTGTCGTCAGCGGGCGCCGGGGCACGTCGGCGTGGCGGAACGGGTCAGCGGCTGACGGTGCCGTCGGCCTCAGGGGCTGTCATCAGCGGGCGTCGGGGCACGTCGGCTTGGCGGGACGAGTCAGGAGCTGACGGCGCCGTCGGCGACGGCCGCCGCGAACGCGGCGTGGTCACGTTCGACCTGGTCGGCGTACGTCGTCGCGAACTGCGCGAAGACCTCGTCGGCCCGCGGCGACGAACCGAGGTACTGCGCGATCGCGATCCGCTCCCCCGATCGTGCGTGCGCCCGCGCCAGCGTCCACGCGCACGCGCGGCCGTACGGCACGAGCGCCTCGTGGCGGATCCGCCCGACGTCGACCGCACCCTTCCAGTCACGCAGCTGGCGGACGTAGTAGGCACGCGGCACACCGTCGAGCCCGATCCGGTCCTGCCAGCCGAGGAAGACGTCGCTCGCGGCCTGCATCAGCCGCTGCCCCTCGACGACCCGCCGGCCCGGGTGCTCGTAGGGCCCCGGAGGCAGGTAGGGCTCGAGCACCGAGGGACCCGCCTCCTTCGCCTGCAGCACCAGGACGTCGTCGGGCGTCGCACCGACGAGCAGCAGCACCCACGCGCGAGTGCCCACGCTGCCCACCCCGACGACCTTGCGTGCGACGTCGACGACCCGGTACTGCGCCGCGAGGTGCCGTCGGTCCGCGGGCAGGCTCGCCCGCCACTGCGCGACGAGGTCCTCGAGCCCCTCGTGGAACGTGGCTGACTCCTGGGCGGACAGGGCGGACGTCGCCGGGACGAGCAACGGGGGGTCGGCGACGAACCGACGTTCGCCGTCGGGGGTCGTCGTGGTGAGTCGGGCGGCGGCCTGCCGGTGGTCGCGGGACGTCGCGCGGCTCGTCAGACGCCGCCAGCTCCGCGCGGCCGCACGGTCGAGCCCGAGCCGGTTCTCCAGACCGACGTCCGCTGCGTCGAGGCTCGCATACCACACGTCGACCGCGCGGGACTGCGCGAACGCCCGCATGGCGCGCCGGTACTCCCGCGCGGTGCGTCGGCACGCGGTACGACGCGCGTCGGCGTCGAGGCCGAGCGCACGGCCCGCGAGCTCGATGCTCGCCACCAGGCGCTTGACGTCCCACTCGAACGGGCCGCGGTACGTCTCGTCGAAGTCGTTGAGGTCGAACACCAGCCGACGCTCCGGGGTGCCGAAGACGCCGAAGTTGCTCAGGTGCGCGTCCCCGCACAGCTGAGCCTGCAGACCGGTGTGGGTCGTGGCCCCCAGGTCCGCCGCCATGAGCCCCGCCGTGCCGCGGTAGAACGCGAGCGGGGACGCGGCCATGCGGCTGTGCCGCAGGGGCAGGAGGTCCGGCAGTCGGCCGACCTCCTGCGCGAGCACCTCGGCGACGGGGTCGCGGCCCGCGCGGTCCGTGCCGACCACGGCGAGATCCGTGCGGGGTACGCGCGTGCGCACCGCGCGTCCGCGCGCGGCGGAGGCCGTCGCCGCGTCGACGACGCCCGACCGCGGGATGCTCATCCGCACACCGTAGGAGGGCACCGCAGCACGCGGTACACCCGCGGGGGGTGCCGACGAGCGTGCCCTGGTCGCCTACGCGGGGAGCGTCCGTCGGCCCCGACGACCGCCGGCACCGGTGGACGCGACGCCGTGGCGTCTCACGACGACGAGGCTCGGTTCAGCCGAGCCAGGGCGTCGCGTCGGACACCCACCACCTGTCGGGGCAGCCTGGTGTCACGACCTCCAGCCCGTAGAGCGCTGCGACCCGAGCGAGCCGCGCGTCGTACGTCGCGATCGCTGTCACGTCCGGGTGCGCACGGGCCGCACCGAGGTGCACGGCGACGAACGGCGGCAAGACGCCTGCGACGTCGGTGGCGCGGTTCACCGCCTGGTCGGAGATCCGCACGACCTCGATCTCGAGCAGCACCCGCTGCGCGACGTCACGCGCGTCGGAGCCGTGCATCCGAGCCGTCCCCCGAAGCTCGCTCACCCCGAGCTGCGTGGTCAGGAGCCGCGGGCCGTTGTGCCGAGCCCACGTCAGCCACGGCGCGCGGTGCGGTGCGCCCGGTAGGTAGCGGGACAGCGCCGAGCCGTCCGCGTACACGCGCGGACGGTCGACGCTGGTCAGGGGCATGGATCCATGATCGCCCACCGGCTGGGCCTCACGGCCGCTCTGGCGGCCACGTCCCACGAACGCCGACGGCCGACCACCGGCTGGTGCGGTGGTCGGCCGGCGGCGGTGGCTGGTCAGCGCTGGCGCAGTCGCTCCATCGCGAGCTGCACCAGGGCGATCAGGGCCTGCTTCGTGGCCGCGCGCGAGCGCGCGTCCGTGTAGAGCACCGGGACGTGCGCCGGGATGGCGAGCGCCTCGCGGACGTCCTCGAGGGCGTGCTTGGCGACCCCGTCGAAGCAGTTGACACCCACGACGAAGGGGATGCCACGGCTCTCGAAGTAGTCGACCGCGGGGAAGCACTGGTCGAGGCGGTCCGTGTCCACCAGCACGACGGCGCCGATGGCACCGCGCACCAGGTCGTCCCACATGAACAGGAAGCGGTCCTGACCCGGGGTGCCGAACAGGTACAGCCACAGCGAACCCGGCAGCGCGATCCGGCCGAAGTCCATGGCGACCGTGGTGGTGGTCTTGTGGTCCGAGACCCCGCCGGCGTCGTCGACGCCGATGGAGTGCTCGGTCATCGCGGCCTCGGTGTTGAGGGGCTCGATGTCCGAGATGGACCCGATGAAGGTCGTCTTGCCGACGGCAAAGCCACCGGCGACGACGATCTTGACGACTGTGGGGGCAGCTGCGCCCGCGGTTCCGGCCGGAGCGGCCACCGCGGCGTCAGAGGGCGGAAATGCCATTGAGAACACTCTCCAGCACGCTCAGGGACAGGGCGGGGGACTCACCGGTGTTGACCTCGACCGGCTGTGAGGTGTGC
>JAEYUL010000130.1 GCA_023432565.1 Actinomycetes bacterium
CCTTGCGCTGCGCGTTCTTGATCTCGACGACCTCCTCCATGGGGACCTCCACCTGGTAGATGAAGTCCTCCATGTTGAGGCTCTGCGTGCGGTTCTCGAGGTTCGCCTTCACGCGGTTCTCGTAACCTGCGTACGAGTGGATGACGTACCAGTCGCCGGGCAGGCTGCGCAGACGCGCCTTGAACGCGGCGACCGGGTCCTCGTCGGGGTCGATCTCGTCGTCCGCGCCGTCGGACGGCTCGGTGACGGACTCGTCGGCAGCCTCGTCGGACCCGGGGGCGGCAGCAGGCTCGTCGGGCTCCACCGACGACTCGACGGCCTCGACCGACTCCACTGCGTCCTCGAGCTCGACGTCGGCCGGGGTGGGCTCAGACGACTCGTGCGACACGTACGAACCTGCTTTCTTCAAGACGGAGAGGCGGCTCGACCGAGCCGGGGCGGCCGCGGGCCGCGGAGGATCAGCCTCCGAACACCCAGAAGGTGAACCGGCCGATGCCCAGGTCGACCAGCGTCACGAAGGCCATGACGACCGCGACGAACACGAGGACGACGGACGTGTACGTGATGAGGTCCTGCCGCGTGGGACGGACGACCTTCTTGAGCTCGGCGACCACCTGGCGCACGAACAGCGCGATGCGCGCGAACAGGCCTCGGCGCTCGCCGGACTTGCTCTTCGGCCCGGACGCCCGCGCCGAACCCTCGGCGTCGTGCGCCGCGGAGGCTGCGGTTTCGCTCACGTCGTGGCCTCTGCGTCTCGTCGATACTCGTGGTGCCCGCTGCGAAGCCGCTGCGGGCATGGACCTTGCGCAGGGCAGACAGGACTCGAACCTGCAACCTGCGGTTTTGGAGACCGCTGCGCTACCACTTGCGCCACTGCCCTACGACGACGACGACCCCAGGACGACCCGACCCGAGGCGCTGCTGGCAGGCCCGCGGGCACAGGTCATCTTGGCGAACGTCAACCGCCGGTGGACAACCATACGTGACAGCGGGCCCCGGGTCGAACCGCGTCCGGCCTCGCACCGTCCGCGGGCCGGTCGGACGCCCCCTGCCCCTCGTGACCTCTGCCACTATGGACGCGTGAGCCAGCAGACCCCGTCCCGCCCCCGTGTCTCCCAGCGCCTCGCCGCGATCGCCGAGTCGGCGACCCTCGCGGTCGACGCCAAGGCCAAGGCCCTCAAGGCCGCCGGGCGCCCCGTGATCGGGTTCGGCGCAGGCGAGCCGGACTTCCCCACGCCGCCTGCGATCGTGGAGGCCGCCGCCGCGGCCGTCCGTGACCCTGCGAACCACCGCTACAGCCCGGCCGCGGGGCTCCCCGCGCTGCGCGAGGCGATCGCGGCCAAGACGCTGCGCGACTCCGGGTACGAGGTGCGCCCGCAGGACGTCCTGGTCACCAACGGCGGCAAGCAGGCCGTGTTCCAGGCGTTCGCCGCGATCGTCGACCCCGGCGACGAGGTCATCCTGCCCGCCCCCTACTGGACCACCTACCCCGAGGCGATCCGGCTCGCGGGCGGCGTGCCCGTCGAGGTGTTCGCGGGTGCGGACCAGGGCTATCTCGTGACGGTCGAGCAACTCGAGGCAGCCCGCACCGAGCGGACCAAGGCGCTGCTGTTCTGCTCGCCCTCCAACCCGACCGGCGCGGTGTACTCCCCCGAGCAGACCGCGGCGATCGGCCGCTGGGCGCTCGAGCACGGGATCTGGGTCATCACCGACGAGATCTACGAGCACCTCACGTACGACGACGCCGTCTTCACGCCGATCCAGCGGGTCGTGCCCGAGCTCGTCGACACCTCGATCGTGCTCAACGGGGTCGCCAAGACGTACGCCATGACCGGCTGGCGCGTGGGCTGGATGATCGGTCCGGCGGACGTGATCAAGGCCGCGACGAACTTCCAGAGCCACCTGACGTCGAACGTCGCCAACGTGTCCCAGCGGGCCGCGATCGCCGCGCTCACCGGGGACCTGACCGCCGTCGCGGAGATGCGCTCCGCGTTCGACCGCCGGCGGCGCACGATGGTCGAGATGCTCTCGAGCATCGACGGCGTCACCGTGCCGGCCCCGCAAGGCGCGTTCTACGCCTACCCGTCGGTCGAAGGCGTGCTCGGCCGCACGATCCGGGGCGCCACCCCCACGACCTCTGCCGAGCTCGCCGCGCTGATCCTCGAGCAGGTCGAGGTCGCCGTCGTGCCCGGCGAGGCGTTCGGACCGTCCGGGTTCCTGCGCCTGTCCTACGCGATCGGTGACGACGACCTCGTCGAGGGTGTCTCCCGCATCCAGAAGCTGCTGGCCGAGGCGCACTGACGTCTGCCCGGGGCTCCGGCCCCGCGGGCAGCCCGGTGCCGGAGCGCTGCGGCGCAGCACGAGGCGGCCCGAGGCGCAGCAGCGGGTCCACCGATCGGTGGACTCCCGATGAGGTCCTCCGGTGCTGTTACCGGGCCTGTCGAGGGTCCAGGCTGGAGCCATGACACCTGCACCCGCCGTCGAGGTCCGCGCGCTGCGCAAGGCCTACGGCCAGAAGAAGGCGGTCGACGGGCTCGACCTCGTCGTCGAGAGCGGCGAGATCCTCGCCGTGCTGGGCCCCAACGGGGCCGGCAAGACGACGACGGTCGAGATCCTCGAAGGGTTCCGGCGACGTGACTCCGGCGACGTGCGCGTGCTCGGTGAGGACCCGGCCACGGCCGGCCGCGCCTGGCGGTCCCGGCTCGGCGTGGTGCTGCAGAGCACGAACGACCTCGCCGAGGCGACCGTCGGCGAGCTCGTGCACCACTTCGCGCGTTACTACCCCGACCCGCGCGACGCCGACCAGGTGATCGACGCGGTGGGCCTGCGCGAGAAGGTGGGGACGCGCTCAAGGCAGCTGTCCGGCGGTCAGCGTCGGCGGCTCGACGTCGCGCTCGGCATCGTCGGACGGCCCGAGCTCGTGTTCCTCGACGAGCCGACCACGGGGTTCGACCCGCAGGCTCGTCGCTCCTTCTGGGACCTGATCGCGCAGCTCCGCGAGGACGGCACGACGATCCTGCTCACCACGCACTACCTCGAGGAGGCCGAGCACCTGGCCGACCGGGTCGTCGTCGTGAACGAGGGCAAGGTCGTCGCACAAGGTGCACCCGCCGAGCTCGGTGGCCGCACCGCGCGTCAGGCCCTCGTGCGCTGGACCGCACCTGACGGCCCGCACGAGGAGCGCACCGACACCCCCACCGCCCTGGTCCGCACGCTCGCCGAGACCTACGGCGAGGTCCCCGCGCTGCAGGTCCTGCGGCCCACGCTCGAGGACGTCTACCTCGGCCTCATCGGGCGCACGGCGCAGGAGACCGACGAGCGCATCGGCGAACCGTCGGACGGGGCGATCACCGACCAGCCTGCGAGGGTGCCCGCCCGCGCAGCACGCAGCACGACGGAGGACGCACGATGAGCACGACGATCCCGGCGGAGCGCCGAGCGCCCGCGACGGGCCACCTGCCCGGGACGCTGCGACTCGGTCTGGCGCGCACCGCGTACGAGGTGCGTGGCTTCTTCCGCGAGCGCGACGCGGTGATCTTCATCTTCGCCTACCCCGTGATCATGCTCGCGATCTTCGCGACGGTGTTCGGGCAGGACGGCAGCAGCATCGACTTCGGCACGGACCAGGTGCCGTTCGCGCAGTACTTCCTGCCGGGCATGGTCGCCACGGGCGTCATGCTGTCCAGCTTCCAGAACCTCGCGATCGCCATCGCGGTCGAGCGCGACGAGGGTGGCCTCAAGCGGCTGCGCGCCACCCCGCTGCCCGCCGCGGCGTACTTCGTCGGCAAGGTCGGCCAGGTGCTCGTGAGCTGCGTGCTGCAGGTGGCGATCCTCCTGCTCGTCGCCTCGCTCGTGTTCGACGTCCCGATGCCCGACGACGCAGCGTCGTGGGGCACGTTCGCGTGGGTGTTCCTGCTCGGCACGGCGACCGGGGCCGTGTGCGGCGTCGCGTTCTCGTCGATCCCCCGCAGCGGGCGGTCCGCGAGCGCCGTGGTGACGCCGTTCGTCCTCGTGCTGCAGTTCATCTCCGGGGTGTTCTTCCAGTTCGACCAGCTCCCGTCGTGGATGCAGCAGGTCGCCTCGGTCTTCCCGCTCAAGTGGATGGCGCAGGGCATGCGCTCGGTGTTCCTGCCCGACGAGGCCGCCGCGCTCGAGCCGAGCGGGTCGTGGCAGCTCGGCGGGATCGCGGCCGTCCTCCTGGTGTGGCTCGTCGCCGGGCTCGTCGTCGGTGCGCGGTGGTTCCGCTGGCGGCGGCGGGACGACGGCTGACGTGATCACGCAGGACACCGCGCGGTCGGCAGGACTGCCCGACGTGAGCCCCGGGAGCGAGGTCGTCGGACGCGAGGAGTTCTGGCGGCGTTCGATGCGCGGCTGGGACATCGCGTTCTGGCTGATGATCGCGATCTCCGCGGCGTTCGCGGTACCCACGGCCGACACCGGTTTCCGGGCGCTCACGGCGCTGGCGGGGCTCGTCGTCCTCGTCATCGCCTACCAGCTGCTCGGACGCCGCGGAGCACACCGTGGCGACGCGCGCCTCACCCAGGCCTACCTCGTGGTGCTCGTGCTGGTCACGACGTACGAGACGTGGGTCGTCGCCCTCGGGATCGTCCTGCTGTTCGTGGCGTACTCGCAGATCTGGTTCTTCGCCCTCTCGCGACTGCAGGGTGTCGGGTGGGCCGTGGGACTGACGATCGGGGTCGTCGGGGCGACCGCGCTGCAGGTCGAGGCCGCACCACGGGACCTGCCGTCCATCGCGGGGCAGGCCACGCTCGGCCTGGTCTTCTCGATCGCGCTGGGACTGTGGGTCACGCACGTCGCCGAGCAGAGCGAGGAACGCGCGGCCCTGCTCGAGGAGCTGCGGACCGCGCAGGCGGCACTCGCCGCGAGCCACCACGCCGAGGGCGTGTACGCGGAGCGAGGGCGCCTCGCGCAGGAGATCCACGACACGCTCGCCCAGGGGTTCACGAGCGTCGTCATGCTCGCGCAGACGTCCGCCGCCGAGCTCGACGGGGGGCACGCCGATCGTGCGCGCGAGCGGCTCACGCAGATCGAGTCCGTCGCTCGGGACAACCTCGCCGAGGCGCGGGCACTCGTCGCCGCCTTCACCCCACCCGCGCTCGACGACGGGCTCGTCGCGGCGCTGCGCCGGCTCGGCGAGCAGCTGCACGCCCAGACCGGCATCGAGGTGACGGTGGACGCCGAGGACGTGGACGTCCCGCAGGACGTGGCGGTCGTCGTGCTTCGCGCCGCGCAGGAGTCGCTCGCCAACGTGCGACGGCACGCAGGTGCGGAGCGCGTCGAGGTGCACCTGCGGCGCCTCGCCGACGTGGGCCGCAGCGCGCCCGCTCCCGCTCAGGGCTGGGACGAGGAGGTCCTGGACGACGAAGGCTCGCACGGGTCTGCGGGCGTCGGTCCGGGCGTCGAGCTCGAGGTCGTCGACGACGGCCGGGGCATCCGGGCCGACGACCGCGAGGGCACCGGGCTGCGCGGCATGCGCGAGCGCGCCCGGACCGCGGGCGGCGACCTGCGGATCGTCGGGACACCCGGGACCGGCACCCGCGTCACGCTGCGGCTGCCGACCCTCGCCCCGGGGACGCGGGTCCTCGCATGACCATCCGCGTGGTGATCGCCGACGACCACCCCGTCGTCCGCTCGGGGATCGCGGGCCTGCTCGGGGTCGAACCGGACGTCGAGGTCGTCGGCGAGGCCGGCGACGGTGAGCAGGCGGTGGCCCTCGCCCGTGAGCTGCGTCCCGATCTCGTCCTCATGGACCTGCGCATGCCGCGGCTCGACGGTGCGGGTGCGACCGCCCGGCTCGTCGCCGAGCTGCCCGGCACCCGAGTGCTCATCCTCACGACGTACGAGACCGACACCGACATCCTGCGGGCCGTGGAGGCCGGAGCGACCGGCTACCTGCTCAAGGACACGCCTCGCGCCGAGCTCGTCGCAGGCGTGCGGGCCGCCGCGCGCGGCGAGGCCGCGCTCTCGCCGTCGGTCGCACGACGCCTCGTCCAGCAGCTGCGCGGCGGTGACGAGCGCCTCACCGCCCGCGAGACGCAGGTCCTGGCCGCAGTCGCGCGCGGCCTGTCGAACGCCGCGATCGGTCAGGAGCTGTACATCGCCGAGGCGACGGTCAAGACGCACCTGCTGCGCGTCTTCGCCAAGCTCGGCGTCGACGACCGCACGCGTGCCGTCACCGTCGCGATGGCGCGCGGGATCCTGCCGTCCGACTGACCGGACCGCTGACGCGGCGCGGCCCGCCGGACGGCAGGACCTGATCGCTCAGCCCGTGCAGGCGCCCTGTGCCGCGCTGCCCGCCGGTGTGTAGGACCACGGCCCGTCCGCGGTCTGGAGCTCGACGCAGAAGTCCGAGCCGTCCGAGCCGGGGACGAACCGCACCCCCGTCACGCCCTCGGAGACCGCAGCGACCTCACGCGAGCCGTCGGGCGTGGTCAGCACGTACGAGCCGCCGTCGATGCTCAGCGCGTTCGGCGTCAGCGGACCCTTCGGGTCGATGTAGTACACCGAGACCTCGATCCCGAGCGTGAACAGGTCGGACTGCACGGCCCACGAGCTCGCGTCCCAGTCCCAGTCGTCGCCGGAGTCCTCACCGCTGTCGTCGCCACCGGCACTGTCGTCGCCACCGGCGTTGTCGGAGCCGCCGCCCACGTCGAGGTCCTCAGCGTCGTCGAGCCACTCGTCGCCCGAGGTGCCCCAGTCGCTGCCCGACGAGAGGTCGCCGAGTCCGTCCAGACCACCCAGTCCCCCGAGTCCTCCACCGAGCATCCCCGGCAGGCTGGAGCCGAAGTTCTCCTCGAGCCACTCCTGGTCCTCGAGCTTGCCCTCGTCCTGCAGCCGGGCGACGTTCTCGCTCAGGACCTCGAGCATGTGTGCCGCGGACGCCAGGACGGAGACCCGCCACCCGCCGTCCTCCTTGACGGCGACGAGCCCCCACTCGTCGAGCCCCAGCTCCGTGAAGCCAGGAGCTTCGTCCTCGATGCACATCCTGACCGGCTCGCCGTCGCCCTGCGGGGCGGTGACGCACGTTCCTTCGACGGTCGCCTGCTCGCCGCCGGACGACATCACGAGCTTCTCGGGCCGCAGAAGCGCCCGGCCCGAGCCGAGGTCCTTCGAGGTGAACCGAGCCGACTCGACCACGAGCGATGCGGCATCCGAGGAGCCGGTACCGGCCCACTGCGAGGCGTACACCGAGACGAACCGCCGCTCACCGACGGAAAGGACGTCCGACAGCACGGCGAGATCGCCCGTCGTGACCGCCGGGAGCGCCTCGACGAAGGCCGCAGCCGCGTCCTCGGACGAGCCGAAGGCCTTCGCGTCGGCGGACGGCATCGGCCCGCGTGTCCCGCCGGTGCCGACCGTCACGTACTCGCCCAGGGTCATGAGCGGACTGACGTACCAGTCGCCGTCCTCCTTGACCGCCATGAGGAACGGCTGCTCCGTGCCGGCCTTCGACTCCCACGTCAGCTCGTCGGCACTGATCGACCACGGCAGCTCGGCGGCGAGGTCGTCGGCGCCCTCCTTGCGTTCCTGCTCCGTCGGATCCGAGATCAGCTTCGCCTCGATCATCGGCTGGAACGCCTCGACCATCAGCTCGGTGATCTTCTCCGCGTCGCCGTCGACCGTCAGCGTGCCCTCGGCGAGCCGGACCTTGGCGAGCCCCTCGTCGACCTCCTCGACGACGAGCTCGACGCCGTCGAGCTCGACCTCCAGCGCGTCGAGGGCGTCGCCGACCTTCGCCATGTCGACGTACGCGTCCGTTCCGCCTAGGTCGTCGACGCTGTCGACAGCGTCCCGGAACGAGCGCACCTCGGACGGTGCGAGCACGCCGTAGACCGCGATGCCGTCCTTGTCCGCCACGCCGTCGAGGAGCTGGCTCACGGCCGCGTCCGGCGACGACGCACCGCCGAGCTTGCTCAGCACCGTCGCCCAGGCCGCATACCCGCCCACGCCGATCAGGACGACGGCAGCGACACCCGCGCCGACCCACAGGCCGGTGCGCCGACGACGTGGCTGCTCGCCGACGGGCGCGAACTCGCCCGCGAGGGCAGGGTCGACCATCCCTGCGGCGCCCTGGCCGAGGACCGGCTGCGGGTAGCCGTCGGGGACGTAGCCGGGCGCCGTCACGTAGGGCTGAGCCTCGCCAGGATGGGGCTGCGACGGCTGCGCGTACTGCGCCGTGGGCTCAGGCGAAGGGGCCGGGGCCGGTGCGGCAGCCCCGGGCGCGGCCGCCCCGGGCGCAGCGG
>JAEYUL010000150.1 GCA_023432565.1 Actinomycetes bacterium
CGTCGTCGTGCGTGGCCATGACCACGGTGGTGCCGGTGCGGTTGATCCGGTCGAGCAGGCGCATGATCCCCAGCGAGGTGGTCGGGTCGAGGTTGCCGGTCGGCTCGTCGCACAGCAGGATCTGCGGACGGTTGACGAACGCGCGGGCGATCGCGACGCGCTGCTGCTCACCACCGGACAGCTCGTGCGGGCGGCGCTTCTCCTTGCCGGCCAGGCCCACCATCTCGAGGGTGTCCGGCACGGTCGTCAGGATCTGGTGGCGCGGCTTGCCGATGACCTGCAGCGCGAACGCGACGTTCTCGAAGACCGTCTTGTTCGGCAGCAGCCGGAAGTCCTGGAACACCGCGCCGATCTGCCGGCGCAGCTGCGGGACCTTCCACGACGAGAGCGAGCCGAGCTCCTTGCCGGCGACGAACACCTTGCCCGCCGACGCGCGCTCCTCGCGCAGCACGAGGCGCAGGAACGTGGACTTGCCGGACCCGGAGGCACCGACGAGGAAGACGAACTCACCGCGCTCGACGTCCAGCGAGACGTTGTCCAGCGCAGGCCTGGCGCCGCGCGCGTAGACCTTGGTGACGTTCTCGAACTTGATCACGCTGCTCGCTCTGGCGTTCCGGCGGCGGCTCCCGCACGACGTGACCGGGGCTACCCCGGCCGCCGGGCGGCGCCCGGCTCGTCGAGACTAGGCACCGCGCCCGTCGGCCCGGCGGGCCGACACGCCGTCGAGGTTGGCAGGTCCCGTGAAGGCGAGCGAGGACCCGTCGACCGACACGCGCAAGTCGGGACGATTCGGTCAGCGCAGCGCGTGCAGCCGGGGTGCCCGGCGCACCGTGGCGCCCGTGATCGCCGCGAGGACCTCCTCGTGGCTCGTCGTCGCGGCGTCGAACGTGCCGTTGTTGCGGCCGTGCCGCAGCACGACGATCCGGTCGGACACCGCACGGACGTCAGTCATGTTGTGGCTGATGAGGATGACCGCCAGGCCCAGCTCGCGCAGACGCTCGATGTGCGTGAGCACCTCGGCCGTCTGGCCGACCGACAGCGCGGCGGTGGGCTCGTCCAGCACGACGATCCGGGGGTCGCCGATGAGCGTGCGCGCGATCGCGACCGCCTGACGCTGCCCCGCCGACAACGTCGACAGCGGGGTGCGCACGGACGGGATCCGGCTGTTGAGCGACTGCAGCACGCGCCGCGCGGTGGCCTCCATGTAGCCGTCGTCACGCAAGCCCGCTCGCCGGACCTCCCGACCGAGGAACAGGTTGCTCGTCACGTCGAGGTTGTCGCACAGCGCCAGGTCCTGGAACACCGTGGCGATGCCGAGCGAGCGCGCAGCGGTCGGCGTGGGGATCGACGTGGGCTCGCCGGCGATCTCGATGAGACCCGCGTCCGGCGTGTACGCGCCGGCGATGATCTTGGCGAGCGTCGACTTGCCGGCGCCGTTGTCGCCGACGAGGGCGACCACCTCGTGGCCGAACACGTCGAGGTCGACCCCTGCCAGCGCCTCGACCGCACCGAAGTTCTTGCTGATACCCCGGACGGACAGCAAGGGGACGGGCGATGTGCTCATCGGGCTCACCTGCTCCACGTCGTCGTGTTGCTGGTCAGTGAAGTCTCCTGCTCGTGGTTCGTCAACGGTCGTCATCCGAGCCCCCCGACGTCGACCGTCTCCTCGAGAGTCAACGGCACCGCCGTCGACTGGACCGCGAGCGCGAGGGCGCCCACCATCTCGGCGCGCGCGCCGAGCCTGGATCGGACGACCTCGAGCGGCGCGATGCGGTTGGGCAGCGCGTGCCGCAGCAGCGCGCCGCGCAGCGGTGCGAGCAGCGTCTCGCCCGTCTCGGAGAGCTCGCCGCCGACGACCACGACCTGCGGGTTGACCGCGAGCACCAGGCCCGCCAACGCCGCCCCGATGGTGGCCCCGGCCTCCGCGACCACGTCCGCGCAGCGCTCGTCGCCCTGCTCGGCCCGCTGGACGATGTCCCGCAGGCTCGCAACTCCCGGCACGGGCCCGACGGCCTCGAGCAGCGCACTCGCGCCGACGAGCGTGTCGAGGCATCCGTACCGGCCGCAGCGGCAGAGCTCGCCGTCGGGCCGCACGGTGAGGTGCCCGATCTCGCCGGCCGTCCCGGCGAAGCCGCGCAGCACCTGCCCGCCGAGCACGATCCCCGCGCCGACGCCGTACGACGCGCGCAGGAACAGGCTGTCGGCCCGGTCGCGCGCGGCGCCCACCGTGGATTCGGCAAAGGCGGCGAGGTTCGCGTCGTTGTCGACGTAGACGGGTAGCTCGAGCCTCTTGGCCAGCACCTGCCCCAGGTGAACGTCGTCCCAGCCGGGCATGATGCCCTCGACCGAGATCATCCCGGTCGCCGAGTCGACCGGGGCGGGGACACCCACGCCCATCCCGACGACGTCGCCGAGCGTTCCGCCCACGCGTTCGAGCAGGTCGACGACGAGCAGCGCCACCCGGTCCAGTGTCGTGTCGACCCGGTGCTCCACCGGCAGCGGCAGCGACTGCTCCGCGAGGATCTCCTGCGAGAAGTCGCCCAGCGCCACCCGCAGGTTGCGGTGACCGATCTGGATCCCGGCCGCCAGACCGACGCGGCGGGCGAGCGTGACCATCTGGGCACGCCGCCCGCTGCGCGTCGTGGCGACGGTGTCGACGACCCCCGCGGCATACAGCTCCCGCACGATCGTCGACACCGTCGCCTGGGACAGACCGGTGGCCTCGGCGAGCTCGACCTGCGTGAGCCCGCCGAACCTCTTGACCGTCTCGACGACGAGCTGGCGGTTGGCCTCCCGCAGGGACGACTGGGAGCCGGCTGCTCCCGTTCTCCTGCTCACGCTCGCACCTTAGTGTCCGTGACGGTCCAGTTGCCCCTCCGGGGCGTCAGCTGGTCCCGGCGCGCCGCTTGTTGATCAGGTCGAACGCCACAGCGAACAGGAGCACGAGGCCCTTGATCGCCTGCTGCCACGACGGGTCGACCGACATGATCGACAGGCCCATGTTGAGCACGCCCATGATGAGCGCACCGACGATGGCACCCGAGATCCGGCCGATGCCGCCC
>JAEYUL010000171.1 GCA_023432565.1 Actinomycetes bacterium
AGTAGGTGAGCTTGGCGACCTCCTCGCCCGGAGCCCAGACACCGAAGACGCCGCAGGCGTCCTGGGGGCCTTTCTCGTCCGGGAGGAGGTCGTGGTTCAGTCGTCCGTCAGCGCGGGGGGCCACGCGCCCATGGTCGCACATCGACCGCGGACGCATGGCCCCCCGTTCACTGCCGGTTCAGGTCACCACTTGGCGTTGCGCGCGAGCTCCAGGGCCATGTCCTGCCACCACTGGCCGGCGGCGGGGCCGCCGTTGCACGTGCCGTCGGACTCGCCGGGCAGCTTGACCCACAGCAGGGCGTCGAGGCCCGTGGAGTCGTTGACCAGTCGCGGCTTGTCACCCAGGGCACGGCCACGCGGGTTGCACCACTCACCGTTGGAGCCGTTGCCGTTGCGCGAGGTGTCGATGACGTAGCCCCGGCCGCCGAGCCGCTGCGAGATCTGCTCGCCGTACGACTGCGAGGCCGACGTCGTCTGGTAGTTCGAGGTGTTGAGCGCGAAGCCCACCGCGTACTCGAAGCCGACCTGGTTGAGGCGGTTCACGGCGGTGTCGACCGAGAGCCAGCCCGAGTGCCCGGCGTCGATGTAGACGCGGCCACCGGCCTGCGTGAGCGACTTCGCCGCGTACTTCAGGAAGCCCACGCGGTCGCCCTGACCGCCGCAGTCACCCAGCTGGGCGAGCGCGTCGGGCTCGAGGATGACGATCGGGCGTCCGACGATGCCGCTCGCGACGGTGTCGACCCACTGGGCGTACTCGCTCTGCGCGACGCCGCCACCGGAGTAGGAGCCGCAGTCGCGGCCCGGGATCGCGTAGATCACGACCGAGACCGTCTTGCCGGCCGCCGCGGCCCGGCTGGTGGCGTCACGCATCTGCTGCTGGGACACCGACGGGCTGTTCCAGTTGCCGATCCACACCGACTGCGGCGTCAGGGCGATCTTGGCCAGGAGGTCCTTGGTGCTGCCCGAGGCCGCCTGCCATGCCGCGTAGGACTGGTTCGTCGTGTCGACGTACAGGTCGCCGGACGGCTGCGGGGGCGGGGTCGTGGTCTGCGTGGGGGTGGGGGTGGGGGTCTGGGTGGGAGTCTGCGTGGGGGTCTGCGTGGGCGTCGTCGTCGGGACCGTGCCCGTGCACGCGACGCCGTTCACGGAGAACGAGCTCGGCGCGGGGGTCGCCGAACCGGAACCGATGAACCCGAACGAGGCGCTCGCGCCCGTGCCGAGGGCACCGTTCCAGCCGACGCTCGTGGCCGAGACCTGCGAGCCCGAGGTCGAGATCTGGGCGTTCCACGCCTGCGCGACGGACTGGCCGGACGGCCACGTCCACGCGACCTTCCACGACGAGATGGGCGAGCCCAGGTTGGTGACCTTCACGTCACCCTGGAAGCCACCGGGCCACTGGTTCTGGACGGTGTAGTCGACGCGACAGCCTTCGGCTGCGGTCGCCGAGCTCGCGGCGACGGTGAGCCCGCCGATCACGAGCGTTGCGGCAGACAGCAGCGCGGCGGCTGCCCGGGTGGACGTTCTGCGGGCGGTCATGGACGCTCCTCGGGCTGTTCGGGACGGAACCGTCCGGCCCCTGGGGAGCGGCGACGGAGCGACAGCCTCCCGCCCAGCGCGTCGACGTCGACGCGTGAGGGCCGCCCGGGACCGGTACCGACGAGACAACCCGACGGGTGGGTCGGCTGCCACAGTCGCGCGCCTGCCACATCGTTTAGGTGCGCGACGAGCGCCCGAGCGGGTGGCCCCGGGAGCTCAGCGCAGGGGGTCGCGGCTGCGGCGGTCGGCGCGCACGGCGAGCGCACCGCCGACGAACCCGCCGACGACGGCCCCGGTCGCGCCCATCAGGGCACGGATCGCGCCCTGGCCCTCGAGCACCGAGATGAAGCCCTGACCGGCGGCGACGTCCGAGCTCGCACCGTCCGGGCGCACCCACCCGACGACCAACGTCGCCAGCACCGCGACCACGACGCCCACGACCGCACCGGCCACGATGAACGCGCCGAACTTGGGTGCCCGGCGCACGCGGGCCGGCACGGCCGTGCGCTCGAGCTCGTTCTCGTCGGGCACCGGGGTCTGCGAGTCGTCGTCCGCCACCCCGTGATCGTAGGTCAGTGACCGGGACGTGCCGGCAGGGGACAGGGCCGGCACGTCCCGGTGGTCACAGAGCGAACGCGGCCTCGAACCCGGCGTTGACCGCCTCGGCGACCTTCGCCGGGTGCACGCAGTCGCCGACGGCGTGCACCTTCGTGCGACCCTCGAGCGCCTCGGCCAGGCCGCGGTCGGCACGCACGCCGAACGCCGCGACGACCGTGTCCGCCTCGAGCTCGACGGGACCGTCCGGCCCCTCGGCCACGAGGCCGGTGTCGGTCACCCGCGTCACGGCGTGGCCCGTGAGCACGCGCACGCCGGCCGCCTCGAGCCGGCGCAGCAGCGTGATCTTGTTGATGATGAGCAGGTCGGCGGCGATCTCGTCGGCCATCTCGACGACCGTGACCGCGTGGCCGTCCTCGGCGAGCTCGAGCGCGAGGTCCACGCCCGACAAGCCGCCGCCCGCGACGATCACGCGGTGACCGACGCGCGAGCGGTCCAGGTGCGCGTCGACGACCTCGACGGCGCGCTCGATGCCGGGGATGGAGGCGGGCACGACCGGCGCCGCGCCCGTCGCGACGATCACGTCGTCGACGCCGTCGAGCTCGGGCGACGAGGCCGTGATGGTCGTCCCGAGGTGGATGCGCACCGGCAGCTCGGCGAGCTGGCGCTCCCACCAGGTGATCATCTTGCGCAGCTCGGACTTGAACTCGGGCGTCGCCGCCGGCCACAGCACGCCGCCGAGGTGGTCGCTCGCCTCGTACAGGTCGACGTCGTGACCGCGGGACGCGGCGACGCGCGCGGCCTCGAGCCCCGCGGGGCCGCCGCCGACGACGGCGACGCGGCGCGGCGTGGCGACCGGCGTGAGGACCCGCTCCCGCTCGAAGCCGACCTGCGGGTTGACCGCGCAGCCCAGCGGGAGCGCGAAGAACGCGTTGCCGACGCACAGCTGGTTGCAGCGGATGCACGGACGGATGTCCTCGCGGCGACCGGCGGCGATCTTGCCCGCCCACTGCGGGTCCGCGATGAGGCCGCGACCGATCCCGACGAAGTCCGCGTCGCCGTTGTCCAGGACGGCGACCGCGTTCTCGGGTGTGAGGTTGCCCACCGCCATCACGGGGATCGTCAGGACGTCCTTCATCGCACGCGCGGCGGGCACCATGCACGCGTCGCCCAGGTAGTACGGCGGGAAGACGTAGTCCATGGCCTCGTAGGAGCCCTCGTCGGCCATCATCAGGTCGAGCCCGGCGTCCTGCAGGATCCGGGCGATCTCCTGCGACTCGGCGACCCCGCGTCCGCCCGGGTACCGGTGGTCCACCGAGAGCCGGAAGCTGACGGGCAGGCCGGGGGCCGCCGCCTTGACGGCCTGGATGATCTCGACGGCGAAGCGGCACCGGTTCTCGGTCGAGCCGCCGTACTCGTCGGTCCGGCGGTTCCACTGCGGGCTCATGAACTGGTCGATGAGGTACCCGGTGTGCCCGTGGATGTCGATCGCGTCGATGCCGGCGGCGGCGGCGCGCGCAGCGGCCTCGCCGAAGCGCTGGACCAGCACGCGGATCTCGTGGGTCTCGAGCGGGCGGCACAGCACCGCAGGGTCGGCGTAGTGCGGGTTGTCGGAGGCCGAGATCGGCAGTCGGTCCGGGTCGACGACGTTGATGTTGCGGCCCAGGCCCGCGGTGAGCTGCAGCGAGATGAGGCCGCCCACCTCGTGCACGGAACGGGCGAGCGCGGTCAGGCCGGGGATGCAGTCGTCGGTGTCGACCCGGCACAGGCCCGGGTTGATCTGCTCGTAGTCCTGCGAGACAGCGCTGATGCCCGTCACGACGAGGCCCGTGCCGCCCTTGGCACGCTCGGTGTAGTAGGCGATCTCCCGCTCGGTGAACAGGCCCTCGTGCGTGCCCATCTCGGTGCCCATCGGCGCCATGATCACGCGGTTCGGGAGCGTGAGAGACCCGATGTGTCCGGGGCTGAGCAGCGTCGAGAAGTCGGTCATGAAGAGGCCTTTCCGGTCCGTGCGCCGGAAGGCACCGGCGCCCGACACCAGTGTGTTACCGAGTGGTAACCCAACGTCGGGACGAGGGTCCCGCCGCCCCGCCACCCGCGTCGCCCCCACCCGACGCCCCCCGACGCCCCCTCGCCCCGACGCCCCGCGTCGATGCCCCGCGTCGATGCCCCGCGTCGATGCAGGGATGAATGCAGCCGACGTGCGCGCCTGCGCCACCCAGGCTGCATTCATCCCTGCATCGAGCACGCCTGCATCGGCCACGCCTGCATCGATCCGCCGGCGTCGATCAAGGCGCTGGGTCGGGTGGGCCGTCGCAGGGGCGAGGTGCCTCAGCGGATGCGGGTGGCCTGGAGCGGGAGCCAGTCGGCCAGATCCGCACGCTCGCCCGAGGCATGCACGCGACCGTCCGCGAGCGCGTCCGCCCACGCGAGCGCGCCCGTGGCGAGCGCGAGCCAGGTCTGCGGGTCGGTCTCGACGACGTTGGGCGGTGTACCCCGCGTGTGCCGCGGGCCGGCCACCGCCTGGACGGCGCCGTCGGGCGGGACCCGCACCTCGACCGAGTTCCCCGGTGCCACGTCCGCGAGCTCCTCGAGGGTGAACCGCACGGCGGTGCGGCGGTCGGGCACGGACGTGGGGTCCGCCCGCCAGGCCGCGAGCGCCGCACGGCCCGCGGCCGGATCGGTACGACGACGAGGAGGCATGGCCCGATTCTGCCTCGCCCGCGACGATCAGGGGCGAGGGGCGCCCGGGCCTCGCTGGCCGCGGTGGTACGCCTGCGTGATCCGCTTCCAGCGCGCCTTCTCGGCGGCGGCCAGACGCGCGTCGACGCGGCGCTCCTGGTAGGCGGCCTCGCGCTCGAGCTTGCGCCAGCTCGTGAAGCGCCGCTGGTCCAGCTCGCCGCGCTCGACCGCCGCCAGCACCGCGCACCCGGGCTCGGTCGTGTGCGAGCAGTCGGCGAACCGGCACCGCTGCGCGAGCTGCGCGACGTCGGCGAACGTGTGGTCCAGCGCCTGCGCGTCGGCGACGAGGCCGACCGCGCGGATGCCGGGCGTGTCGATGAGCACGGCGCCACCGGGCAGCGGGACGAGCTCACGGTGGGACGTCGTGTGCCGGCCTCGTCCGTCGGCCCGGCGCTCACCCGTCGCCATCACCCCGCGACCTGCGAGCGCGTTGACGAGCGTCGACTTCCCGGCACCCGAGGGCCCGACCGCGACGAGCGTGACCCCGGGTGCCAGCAGTGCGCGCAGCGGTTCGAGCCCATCGCCCGTCGTGGCCGAGACCGCGTGCACGTCGACGCCGAGGGCCACCGTCGCGACGTCCTGCGCCATGCCGGCCGGGTCGGGCACCAGATCCGCCTTGGTGAGCACGACGACGGGCCGGGCGCCGGAGCGCCACGCGAGGGTCAGCAGCCGCTCGACACGCCCGAGGTCGGGGTCGGGGTCGAGGTGCTCGACGACGAGCACGACGTCGACGTTCGCGGCGAGCACCTGCACGTGCGACGTCCGCCCGGCGGTGTCGCGCTCGAGCGCCGTACGGCGCGGCAGGACCGTCGCGACCTGGCCCGACTCGGCGTCGAGCCGCACGACGTCGCCCACCGCGACCGGCACCCGCACCTCTCCGCACGCGGCGAGGCCGTCACGCGCGAGCGGCGCGCGCAGCGGTGCGTCGAGGTGCTCGTCACCGCCGGAGGGGTCCGCGGGCACGACGAGCACCTCGGTCCGCTCGGCGCGTACGACGCGCCACGGGTCGTCGGCAGGCACGTCTCGACGGTAGGTCGGCCCGGCGGCACCTGCCCAGCGATTTCTGCGCGTTCGTCGGGGTGCAGCGGGCGGTCAGGGTGCGGCGTTGCGTGCCAGCTCGAGCGCGATCTCCTGCCACCACGCACCAGCCTGCGGGCCGCCGTTGCACGCGCCGTCGGACTCGCCGGGCGACTTGACCCACAGCAGCGCGTCCAGCGCGGTGCCGTCGTCGACGAGGCGCGGCGGCTCCCCCAGCGCGCGCCCGCGGGGGTTGCACCACTCGCCGTTGCTCCCGTTGCCGTTGCGCGAGGTGTCCACGACGAACCGCAGCCCGCCCGTCGCGGCCGAGACCTGCTCGCCGTACGCGCGCTCGTCGGCGGTGGTCTGGTAGTTCGAGGTGTTGAGCGCGAACCCGGCGAGGTGCTCGGTGCCGACGAGCGCGAGGCGACGCGCCGTCTCGGCGACCGGGTGCCAGCCCGAGTGACCCGCATCGAGGTACACGCGAGCGCCCGCCTCGTGCAGCGAGCGCGCCGCGTACGCGAGCAGCCCCACGCGGTCGCCCTGGCCGTCGCAGGCCCCGAGCTGGGCGAGCGCGTCGGGCTCGAGCACGACGATCGGCTCACCCACGATCCCGCTCGCCACGGTGTCGATCCAGGTGGCGTACTCGCTCTGCTCGACTCCGCCCGCCGAGTGCAGCCCGCAGTCGCGCCCGGGGATGGCGTAGACGACGAGCACGGCGACCTCGCCGGCCTCGTGCGCGGCCCCGGTCAGGGCGGCCACCTGCTCGCGCGCCGCGGACGCCTCGGTCCAGTCGCCGATCCACGCCGCCTGAGGCCGCGTCGCGATGCGTTCCAGGAGCACCTTGTCCTCGCCCGTCGCGGCCTGCCACGCGGCGAGCGCCTGCGCGCCCGGCGCGACGTGGAGCACACCCGGCCCGTCCGGTGCGGCCGCAGTCGGCGTGCGCGCGGGCTGCGAGGGCTCGGTCTCGGGTCCAGCGGCAGCCGAGCCACCGGACGGCACCGGCGACGACGAGGTGGGCGGGACCCGGGGGGCGTCGGCGCCGCTGCAGGCGGACAGCAGCGCGACGAACGCGGCGAGGGCCGCGGTGCGGCGCAGGGTGCTCATGGAACGATCCTGCACGTCCGGGGCCTGCTCCCGGGACTCGACAGGCCGACAGACGGGGCCCGGCCGCCGGGGGCCCCCCCCCCCCCGCGCCGGAGTCAGACGGCCGCGATCACCACTGCTGACCGACGGCCTCCATGCGGCTCTCGCGACGCACCACGATGCGCGCGACGCTCTCGCGCGAGTCCTGGTCGATCACGAAGGGCACGG
>JAEYUL010000175.1 GCA_023432565.1 Actinomycetes bacterium
GTGGCGGCGGCGTGCACGCCGGCCGCGGCGTCTGCGTCGGTGCGCGCGCGCCTGGCCACGCCGTCCAGCGCGGTGAGCGGTCCTGCCAGCGCGGCGTCCACGTCCTCGACGGTGTCCCGCCCGACGAGCGCGGCCGCGACGGCGTCCCGCACGGGTGCGAGCGTGGCCTCGTCGCAGCCGGCGGCGCCCGCCAGGTGGGCGACCTTCTCCTCGACGGTGCGGCGCGTCGCCTCGGTCGCACGGTCCGCCTCGCGGCGCATCTCCACGAGCCGGGCCTGCATCCGCTGGTAGACCTCGGTGCCGAAGATCCGCTGCAGCAGCGCGGGGCGCTCCTTCTCGGGGTCCGCCCGCAGGAAGCGCGCGAACTCGCCCTGCGGGAGGACGATCGTCTGGACGAACTGGTCCCGGTCGAGGCCGACGGCCCGCTGGATCTGCAGGCCGACCTCGTCCAGGCGCGTCGAGAGGATCTCGCCCGTGGGCTCGTCGTCCGCGCCCACCGGGCTGTCCGCGGCCAGGCGCCACAGCCGCACCGACGCCTGCTGCCGCACGGTGCCCGCGCCGCGCTTCTTCGCACGGTCGTAGGCGGGGGTCCGGCGAACGCGGTACCGGCCGGACCCGACCTCGAACGTCAGGTCGACGAAGGACTCCGTCTCCTCGTCGGCGTACGCCGAACGCACCCGGTCGCCGCTCGAGTCGGCCGACGCGACCTTCCCGTAGAGCGCGAAGACGACCGCGTCGATCACGGTGGACTTGCCGGCCCCCGTCGGGCCTTCCAGCAGGAACAGGCCCGACGCGCCGAGCTGCGCGAAGTCGATGGTGTGGCGCCCCGCGAACGGACCGACCGCCTGCAGCGTCAGACGGATCAGCTGCATCAGGCGCTCCGCTCCGCCGCCGCGGCGTGCTCGTAGGCCGCGCGCAGCACCACGAGCTCGTCGGCGTCGGGCCCGGCCCCCGTGACGTGCGCGACGAAGTCGCACGTGACCTCGACCGGGTCCGCCGCGGACGTCACGGCGCGCAACGCCGCGCCGCCCGCGGGCTGCGGCGGCCGGTGCTGCACGACCAGCGCGTGCGGCAGACGTGCCCGCACGCGTGCGTACAGGTCCTGCGGGCGGTGCTCGTCGGTCACGACGACCCGGACCCAGTCCTGCACGTGGGGCTCACCCGCCGCGCCGAGGATCTCCTCGAGCGTGCCCGTCACGTCCGCCAGGCGCCGCGGCACCGGCGCGGGCACGACCTCGGTGCGCACCTCGTCCCCGGACAGGTCGACGAGCACGGAGGACTTGGTGTGGCGCTGCTCCGAGAACGAGTACGCCAACGGGGACCCGCTGTACCGCATCGTGGTGCCGTCCGGGCCGCTGACCACCTGCGGCCCGTGCAGGTGGCCGAGCGCGACATAGTCGACGCCGCCCAGCACGTCCGACGGCACGTGGTCGACACCCCCGACCCGGATGTCCCGCTCGGACTCGCTGGCCACGCCGCCGACGACGAACGCGTGCGCCGCGACGACCGAGCGCGTCCGGGCGTCCCGCCGCGCGGCCAGGTCGGCGCGCACCCGGGCCATCGCGGCGGCGGTCACCGCCTCGTGCGAGCGGGCGAGCGGGGGTTGTCCGGGCTCGGCGAGCTGGGCGCGGACCGTGTCCGGGTCGAGGTAGGGCAGGCCGTACACGAGCAGCGATCGGCCCTCGCCATCGGTGACCTGCACCGGGCGGTCCAGCCCGGCCACGCGCGTGCGCAGCTGCACCCGCTCGCGCATCAGCGCGGCGCCGAACCCGAGCCTCGTCGCGGAGTCGTGGTTGCCGGACGTCAGCACCACCGTGGTGAGCTCCGCGAGGCGCGCGAGCGTGTCCGACAGCAGGGTGACGGCCTCCACGGGCGGGATCGCGCGGTCGTACACGTCCCCCGCGACGACGACCACGTCGAGCCCTTCGGTGCGCACGACGTCGACCAGGTGGTCCAGGTACGCCGCCTGGTGGTCGAGGAGGTCGACCCCGTGCAGCGACCGGCCCAGGTGCCAGTCGGAGGTGTGCAGCATCCGCATGCCCCGGACGCTAGCCGCCGCGTACGACACCGCGGCGGCAGACAGGCCGCCGCGGACCGAACCGCGTTCTCTGCACCAACTCTCCACACAAGTCATCCTCTGGACGGACCCCACGCAACCTGCGAAGACGCCAGGGTTGCTCCCAGCGCGACGGGAGACCCGGCCGACCTGGCCGGGCGGCGCGCCTGACCACAGGGGGTTTCCTCACCATGAGCACTCGGTATCGCGCGTCCGCGTTCGCGGCGCTCGTCGTCGCGGTCGCCCTGACGGGCTCCTCGATGACCGCCGCCACCGCGGCGACACCCGACACCGCTCCGGCGGCCACCAAGGCCGACCGCACGAGCGCCAAGGAGGCGGCCCGCGTCGACTCCGTCACGGCGACCATCGACTGGTTCGACTGCAGCAACGTCGTCGCACCCGGCACGGACTGCGGGACGGTCGACCTGCCGCTGGACTACGACGACCCGACAGGGCCGACGACGAGCGTCGCGGTGCTGCGCGTCCGTGCCACCCAGCCGAGTCGCAAGCTCGGCACGCTCTTCGTGAACCCCGGTGGACCCGGCGGCTCCGCGGTCTCCATGGCGGCCAACGCGAGCTCCTACCTGGCTCCGGACGTCCTCAAGCGCTTCGACGTCGTCGGCGTCGACCCCCGCGGCACGAACTTCAGCGACAACGTCGCGTGCTGGCGCAACCTCGGCGAGCAGACCGACGCCCTGCTCCCGATCTACGAGAACCCCTACCCGATGACCGTCGCCGCCCGGGTCGACTACGTCAACGCCGCCAAGGCGTTCGGCACCGCGTGCTCGACCACGGGCCAGCCGCTGTCCGCGTCCATGTCGACCGCGAACGTCGCGCGCGACATGGACGTGCTGCGCCGCACCCTCGGCGACTCCAAGCTCAGCTTCCTGGGCTTCTCCTACGGGACCTACCTGGGCAACGTGTACGCGAACCTCTACCCGGACCGCGTCCGGGCGATCGTCATCGACGGCGTCCTCGACCCGGCCGGCTGGCAGGGCCGCGCGGCGACCGCCGGGATCCCGCAGACGCAGCGCATCGCCTCCGGCGACGGCGCGTGGAAGGCCCTGCGCGAGATCCTCAAGCGCTGCGGCGAGAAGGGCCCCAAGTACTGCTACCTGGCCCAGCGCAGCTCCAACCCCGTCGCGCTGTTCGACTCGTTCGCCAAGAAGCTCAAGGCCAAGCCGATCGACCTCGGCGACGGCTGGGTGATCGACTACCCGTTCGCCATGTCGCTCCTGCTCGGGGACCTGTACGACCAGAACGGCTGGGTCTACGTCGACATGGACATCGACATGCTCATCGAGCTGCAGAAGCTGCCGACGACCAGCGCCGAGCGCAAGAAGTGGAACGCCGCGAAGAAGCAGCTCAAGAAGCGCCTCAAGGACTTCGACGACATCAGGTCGGCCGACGAGCGCACCCGCACCACGCTCGCGAAGGTGCCCGGCTTCGCCTACCCGTACGAGAACAGCACCGAGGCGTACCAGTCGGTGATGTGCACCGACAGCCTGAACCCGCCGGACGCGTCGGGCTGGGTCAAGGCGGGCCAGACGGCCGAGAAGACGGGCGGTCCGTTCGGCCAGCTGTGGACCTGGGCGTCGGCGCCGTGCGCGTCGACGACCTGGACGGCCAAGGACGAGGACGCCTACCGGGGCAGCTTCTCGGCGGCGACGTCCGCGCCCGTGCTGGTCATCGGCAACAAGTGGGACCCGGCGACCAACTACCGCGGCGCGTACAAGGCCGCCAAGCTCCTGAAGAACTCCTCGTTCATCTCGAGCAACAGCTGGGGCCACACCGCGTACGGCACGTCGGCCTGCGTCGACACGACCGTCACGAACTACCTCATCAGCGGCAAGGCCACGCTCGG
Source organism: Actinomycetes bacterium (assembly GCA_023432565.1). GTDB lineage: Bacteria > Actinomycetota > Actinomycetes > Actinomycetales > Cellulomonadaceae > Cellulomonas. Next base: position 3,921 of record JAEYUL010000175.1, read on the forward strand.
GACGAAGACCTGCCGGGGTCCCCAGCCCTTCGCGTGGCGTCTGGACTCGGGCGACTCGTCGTCGCTGACCTTCCTGCGGGCCAAGGGCCGCGCGCCGATCACCGCGCCGATCCCGGGCTCCGTCCCGCAGCTGTGAGGCAGCACGGCTGACCCGGGACGGTCCGCATGCGGACCGGACGGGCTCGGCCGCACGATCCCGGCGGGGGTCGCGACGTCCGCGTCGCGGCCCCCGTCCGCGTGCGGGCCGGCGATACGCGCGACGACGGCGCCGGGTCGGCCGGGCGGGCCGGTCGGACCGGACGGGCTCGGCCCGGCAGGTCGCGCTCAGTCGGTCGCGGCGTCCTGCGTGACGTCGGCCACGGTCGCGCCGAGCACCTGCACCAGCTCGTCCCCGCTCACGGTCGCGGCCACGCCGTGCGCCCCGGCGCCGATCGACACGCGGCGACCGCGGATGCGCTCGTCGGCGACCACGGGCCACGCCGTGATCGACCCGAACGGCGTGATCGTGCCGCGCTCGTACCCCGTGACGTCGAGCGCGGTCGCGGCGTCGGGCAGCGAGAGCCGCGAGACGCCCAGCAACGCGCGCAGCTTCGGCCACGAGATCGCCCGCTCCCCGGTGACCAGCACGAACAGGTAGTCGTCGTCCCCGCGGCGCACGACGAGCGACTTCACCACGTCGCCCGGCGTCACCCCGCGCGCCTGCGCGGCCTGCGCCAGCGAGCTCACCGGCCCGTGCTCGGTGATCTCGAACCCGATGCCCGACGCCTCGAGCGCCGCGAGCGCCCGGCGCCGTCCGTCCTGCCCAGTCATGTCCCCACCTCACCACACCGCCCCCCGCCCGCGCCCGGCGGCCTGACGACAATGCGCGGGCGCCCACCCGGCCAGACCTGGGAGGATGGGTCGTCGTGACCACGGACCAGCCTCAGCACCCGGACCGCGCGGGACGCCCCCGCGGCGCGGCCGGCAGCGCGGGCGGTCGTCGCCGGGGTCAGGGAGCTCGTCGTCGGCCCCAGGGCGACCGCGCCGAGGGTCGTGGCGCGCGCGCAGGCTCAGCCACGGAACGCGAGGGCAAGGGCGCCGCACGACGAGCACGCGCGGCTCAGGCCCGTGCCGCGGCGGTCCTGCCGCCGATCACCTACCCGCCCGAGCTGCCGGTCAGCGCGCGCCGCGCGGACATCGCGGCGGCGATCCGGGACCACCAGGTCGTCGTCGTCGCGGGCGAGACCGGCTCCGGCAAGACGACGCAGCTGCCGAAGATCGCGCTCGAGCTCGGCCGCGGTCGCGCGGGGCAGATCGGCCACACGCAGCCGCGCCGCATCGCGGCCCGCAGCGTCGCGGAGCGCATCGCGCAGGAGATCGGCACCCCGCTCGGCGAGCTCGTCGGGTACCAGGTGCGGTTCACGGACACCTCGAGCGAGCACACGCTCGTCAAGGTCATGACCGACGGCATCCTGCTCGCGGCGATCCAGCGAGACCCGCTGCTGCTCGCGTACGACACGCTCATCATCGACGAGGCGCACGAGCGCTCGCTCAACATCGACTTCCTGCTCGGCTACCTCACGCGCCTGCTGCCCCGCCGCCCGGACCTCAAGGTGATCATCACCTCGGCGACGATCGACTCGGCGCGCTTCGCGCGGCACTTCGCGAGCGCCCCCACGGCGGAGCACCCCGACGGCATCCCCGCACCCGTGGTCGAGGTCACGGGCCGCACCTACCCGGTCGAGCTGCGGTACCGACCGCTGTCGCCGGACGCGCTGGGCGTCGACGACGAGGCCGAGCTCGACGACCCCGACGAGCGCACCGGCCGCCGTGCGCCGTCGTCGGCCCGTGGCGCCGAACGCGCACGCGGCGCACGCTCGTCGGCCGCGACCTCGTCGTCCCGCGGGCCGGCGCGTCAGCCCGTCCGCGAGCGCGACCTCATGACGGGCATCACCGAGGCGGTCGACGAGCTGTGCGCGCAGGGCCCCGGCGACATCCTGGTGTTCCTGTCCGGCGAGCGCGAGATCCGCGACGCCGCCGACGCGCTGCGCGCCTCGCTCGGCACGCGGGTCACCGACCCGCGGCACCCGCAGGCGGTCGAGCTGCTGCCGCTGTACTCACGGTTGTCGGCGGCCGAGCAGCACCGCGTGTTCTCGTCGCACCAGGGCCGCCGCATCGTGCTCGCGACGAACGTCGCGGAGACGTCGCTGACCGTCCCCGGCATCCGGTACGTGGTGGACCCGGGCACGGCGCGCATCAGCCGCTGGTCGAAGGCGACCAAGGTCCAGCGGCTGCCGATCGAGCCGATCAGCCAGGCGTCGGCCAACCAGCGGTCCGGCCGGTGCGGGCGCGTGGCCGACGGCATCGCGATCCGCCTGTACTCGCAGGAGGACTTCGAGAGCCGCGACCGGTTCACCGAGCCGGAGATCCTGCGCACGTCGCTCGCGTCGGTCATCCTGCAGATGATCGCGGTGGGCGTCGCGGCGACCCCCGAGGACGTCGTCGACTTCCCGTTCGTCGACCCGCCGGACGTGCGGGCGGTGCGTGACGGCGTGCAGCTGCTTTCCGAGCTCGGCGCGATCGAGACCGGCGCGGGCGGCACCCGGCTCACCGAGACGGGCCGCGCGCTCGCCCAGCTGCCGGTGGACCCGCGGCTGGCGCGCATGGTCGTGGAGGCGGCCCGGCGCGGAGTGCTGCGCGAGGTCGTCGTCATCGCCGCCGCGCTGTCCATCCAGGACCCACGCGAGCGCCCGTCCGAGGAGCGCGAGAAGGCCGACGCGTTGCACGCGCGGTTCGCCGACCCCACCTCGGACCTGCTGTCCTACCTCAACCTGTGGACGTACCTGCGCGAGCAGCAGCGCGAGCTGTCCGGCAACGCGTTCCGCCGGCTGTGCCGCAGCGAGCACCTCAACTACCTGCGCGTGCGCGAGTGGCAGGACGTGGTGACCCAGCTCAAGGACCTCGCCAAGCACCTGCCGGGGGCGGACCGCACCCGCAGCAGCGGCGAGGTCGGCACCGCGACGCCGGCTCGGCAGTCCGGACTGCCGAGCTCGAACCAGACTGCCGACCTCACCGCGGGGGCCCCCGCCGGGACCGTGTCCGACGAGCAGGACGGTGGCGGGCCGCGGCGCGGCGAGCTGCGCCAGGAGTGGGACGCCGACGCGATCCACCTCTCAGTGCTGTCGGGGCTGCTGTCGCACGTGGGCATGCAGGAGGCCACCGAGGTCGCCGCGCCCGCTCGTCGCGGTGACCGGCGCAGCCCGGGCAAGCCCGACCGCCGCGGCCGCAACGAGTACCTCGGGGCGCGCGGCGCACGGTTCGCGATCTTCCCCGGCTCGGGCCTGGCCAAGAAGCCGCCCGCGTGGGTCATGGCCGCCGAGCTCGTCGAGACCTCACGCCTGTGGGCGCGCGACGCGGCGCGCATCGACCCGGCATGGGCCGAGGAGCTCGGCGCCCACCTGGTCAAGCGCACGTACTCCGACCCGGCGTGGTCCACCAAGCAGGGCGCCGCGACCTGCACCGAGCGTGTCCTGCTGTACGGCCTGCCGGTCGTCGCCGGGCGGCGCGTGCTGTACGCGAAGGTCGACCCCGAGGCTGCGCGTGAGCTGTTCATCCGGCACGCCCTCGTGCAGGGCGAGTGGACCACCCACCACCAGTTCTTCCACGAGAACCGGCGCCTGATCGCCGAGGCCGACGAGCTCGCGGCACGCGCCCGCCGCGCGGACCTGCTGGCCGACGAGGACACGCTGTTCGACTTCTACGACGAGCGCATCCCCGACGACGTGGTCTCGGCACGGCACTTCGACCAGTGGTGGAAGACCGCGCGGCGCAGCGACCCCGACCTGCTGACGTTCTCGCGCGAGCTGCTCGTCTCGTCCGACGCGGACGCGATCGACGAGTCGTCGTTCCCGTCGCGCTGGCCGCAGGGCGACCTGTCGCTCCCGCTGACCTACCAGTTCGAGCCCGGCACCGAGGCCGACGGCGTGACCGTGCACATCCCGCTCGCGCAGCTGGTCCGGCTCACCCCGGACGGCTTCGGGTGGATGGTCCCGGGGCTGCTCGACGAGCTCGTCGTCGCAACCATCCGTGCGCTGCCCAAGCCCGTGCGCGTGCAGCTGGTCCCCGCGCCCGACGTGGGCCGTGCCGTGACCGCGTGGCTGCGTGAGCACACCGCGTCCTGGGCGGACACCGTGCGCGCGGGCGACGCCGCACCCTCGTTCCACGAGGCGTTCGCCTCGGCGGTGCGCGCCGTGCGGGACGTCGAGGTGCCCGCGGACGCGTTCGACGACGACCGCCTGCCCGCCCACCTGCGCATGACGTTCCGCGTGGTCGGGGACCGCGGCGGCGTGGTCGACGAGGGCAAGGACCTCGCGGCGCTGCAGCACCGGCTCGCGGACCGCGCGCAGGACGCGGTCGACACCGCGGTGAAGGCCGCGCTGCGGCAGGCCATGCGCGAGGCCGGTCTGACTCCTGGCGAGGACCCGACACCGCACGCCCGGGACCGGGGCGCCGCCCGGCCGCGACCCGCGCAGACCGCTGCGACGCCCGCGGCGAACGGCCCGTCAGGTGCGGGCCCGTCGGGTGCGGGCCCGTCAGGTGCGGGCCCGTCAGGTGCGGGCTCGTCGGGTGCGGGCTCGTCGAACCGCTCGAGGCTCACGGACAGCGTGACCCGGACCGGGCTGACCACGTGGCCCGACGACCTCACACTCCCGGAGGTCGTCGAGGTGCGCTCGGGCGCGACGGTCGTGCGCGCCTACCCCTCGCTCGTCGAGGAGCCTGCTGCGTCGGCGTCGGCCGCGTCGGCGTCGGCAGCGTCGGTCGCCGTCCGGACGCTGGCCGACGGGTCGGCCCGTCCGGCTGCCGCGCGCGCGGGCCTGCGGCGCCTGCTGCTGCTCGACGTCGGGCTCCCCGCAGGCCGAGTAACCTCGCGGTGGACCGGCGCGCAGGCGCTCGCCCTCGCCGCGAACCCCTACCCGAGCCGCGAGGCGCTGGTCGAGGACGTGCAGCTCGCGGCGATCGACGCGCTCACGGACGAGCACCTGCGTCGCCGCCCGGCCGAGTCGGGCCGCACGCCGGCCGACGTCCGCACGCCCCAGGACTACGCCGCGCTGCGCGCGTACCTGCGCGACCGTCTCGAGGACCGCGTGCACGCGCTCGTCGGCGTGCTGGTGGACGTGCTCACCGCGTGGCGTGAGCTCGAGGTGGCGCTCAAGGGCACGACGAGCCTGGCGCTGCTGGCCACCGCGTCCGACGTGCGTGAGCAGGCGACGCGGCTGGTGCATGCGGGCTTCGTCGTCGAGACCGGGGCCGAGCGGCTGCCGCACCTGGTCCGCTACCTGCGCGCCGCCCGGCACCGCCTGGCCAAGGCGGCCGAGAGCCCGGCGCGCGACGCGGACCTCGCGTGGCAGGTGCACGACCTCGAGAACGCGCTGGCGGCTTCCGGCGAGGCGGACCCTGGCGCGGTGGCCGCGCTGCGCTGGCAGCTCGAGGAGCTGCGCGTGAGCCTGTTCGCCCAGCAGCTCGGCACCCCGACCCCGATCTCGGTCCAGCGCATCCGCAAGCAGCTCGCCACGCTCACCTGACCCCCAACGAGACACGAGAACCTGCCGATCGGAGCTTCGCCTCGGGTTCGGTGAGCAGGCCGAGGGACGTCTGCGAGACCGAGCGCTGCCACTGTCTTCGCCCGGCTCCGTGGCAGGACGTGCGTCTGGTGTGCCAGACAAGGCACCCTCCCCGGCGAGACTCTGGCGTCAGCCTCCACCATGAGAGGCCGAGGTAGCCAACTCGTCGTCCACAGGCGCGCGAGGGGTCTGCTTCGTGTGGGCGGGAGACGGCACACTCGACCGCATGGACGACACCGCGACGGTCGACACCCCGCTGGCGCCAGCGACTCCTCCGGCGCACGTGACCGGGCGGTGCTTCGGGG
>JAEYUL010000203.1 GCA_023432565.1 Actinomycetes bacterium
TGACTGGGCCCGTCCGCCTTCCCGTCCGTGGGAGTGGTGGGGGCCGAGAAAATCCATCACGGACTGCACCCGGAGAAGCCCTGGTTCCACGTCATCGGACGCGGGTTCGATTCCCGCCACCTCCACCTTGCGGTAGACGTCGACCGCGGACGAGGCCCGCCCCCTGCTGGGGGCGGGCCTCGTCGTCGTTGTGGACGTGCTTGGAACTTCGTCGAGCACGCGAGAGATCACCTGCGCTCGCGGTTGCCAGGGCCATTCCTCGCCTTGCCGCCGACCTTGTCCGGCGGCTCGACCTTGCCGGGCTTCTTCGGCCCGGGCGGTGGGGCCGGGCGGGCTGGCTCAGGTTTCGACGGCACCGCAGCCCTGGTCTTCGTGGCGACGGACTTCGTCGCGGCCTGGTGAGTGGGCGTCGGTTCGCTCGCTGGGGATGCCTTGCCCGTCGAGGAGCCGGCCTCGGTCGCGGCGGCGCGCTGCTGCGCGGCGGTGAGCTCCGCCTCGACCTCGTCGAGGGCCGCGTCGATCGCGCGGTACCGCATCGCCGAGACCTCGCCGTTCTCGACGCCGGCGTCGAGCAGCGCGCGCGTGGACGCGAGCAGCGTCGAGGCTTTGCGCCAGTCGCCCTCGGCCGCCGCACGCGTCACGGCCAGCACGGACGCCTGAAGGGCGTGGCCGCGGTCCGCCGCCAGCTCGGTGCTGCTCCCGCAGCCGGACGCGCCGAGCAGCGCGAGCGTGATCCCGAGCGCCACGACGGCCCTGCGCAGTCGGATCACGGCCGCACGCTCTGCTGCAGCTCGGTCAGCGCTGAGCCCAGCCGCCCGTCCACCGCAGGGTATGACGGTGCATCGGAGGGCACGTCCGACGCTGACACCTGCTGGGCGACGAGCAGCCCGCCGGTGGAGAGAAGAAGGGCGGCGCCGACGGAGACGAGCACGCGGCGCGGGTGGCGCGAGCGAGCCGTGGCCGTGGGGGCCGCGGGAACGGTCTGCGCGGCCGGCGTCTCGGCCAACGGCGTAGTGGCGGCCGGGAGGTGGAGCGTGCGATCGGGTGAGCCGAGCGCCGCGAGTGCCGTCGCGACCTCGTCGGCGGTCGGGCGCTCGTCGGGAGCCATGAGCGTCATCCGGGTCAGGAGCGCCGCCAGCTCGGGGTCGATGTCGTCGGGGACGTGCGGCGGGGAGACCAGCCGCGCGATCGCGGACTCGGTGGTGGTACCCGCGAAGGCGGGGCGGCCGGTCAGGCACTCGATGAGCACCAGGCCGAGCGAGTAGATGTCGCTCGACGGGGCCAACGCCTCCCCGCGCGCCTGCTCCGGGCTGAGGTAGAGCACAGTGCCGAGCGTCTGGCCGGTCATCGTCAGCCGGGTGCCGTCGATCAAGCGCGCGATGCCGAAGTCGGCGAGCTTGACCGCCGGCCCGCCGGACTCGTCGGACTCGAGCGCGTCGGGGTCTCTCAGCAGGATGTTGGCCGGCTTGATGTCGCGGTGGATCACGCCGTGGGCGTGGACCACCGCGAGCGCCTCGGCGATATCGCGGCCCACGCGGGCGGCCTGCACGGGGTCGAGCGGGGCGCTGCGTAGCCGCTCGGACAGCGTGGGGCCGCTCACCAGCTCCATGACGAGGTAGTCCTGCTGCCCGCCGTCGGGGCGCTCGTCGGCCCCCGCGTCGTACAGCATGACCAGCGCGGGGTGGCTGAGCGCGGCGAGGACGTGCACCTCGGCACGGCTGCGCAGGAGCTCCTCCTCACGGTCCACGACGGGGAACACCTTGAGGGCGACGTCGCGCGCCAGGACCATGTCGTGGGCGCGGTGGACGGTTGCCATGCCGCCGCGGCCGAGCACGCCGTCGAGCCGGTAGCGACCGTCGAAGACGATCGGCTCCGGTGCGTCCGACGAGGGCATCGTCGGCGGCGAGTCCACGTGTCCCAGCACGCTGTCGACGCTAAGCCCGCCCGGAGCGACCCGCACGCCGGATAGTCCGATATCCCCCGTTCGGGGGTTGACAAGACGGCCCGACGAGGGATCCACGCCGCGAGGTGGACGTGCTCTGTGCGCACGGTTTCGCGTACGGCAGCGACGTCCCGGTCGTCCCGGGCAGTCCGCGACGATCGGGAGTGACGTCGATCCGGCGACGTCCGGTCGGCGCGGGACGCGACCGACGGGCTAGCCTCGGGGCGTGGACGAGGCGGCTGGGCGCGACGAGACCGATCTGCTCAGCCGGCTCCGGCGGTACCCCGATCTGGAGGCGCCGAACCTGCACGCGGTCGACGCGACCGACCGGCTGATCCTCGACGAGGCGGCTTCCGCGCTCGCGGCGGCCACCGGGGCGGACGTGGTCGTGATCGGCGACCGCCACGGCGCGCTGACGCTCGGCGCGATCACACGCCACGGGCTGTCGGATCTGCGCACCCACCAGGACCGGCTGCTGGGTGAGCGTGCGCTGCAAGCGAACGCCGAGCGGTTCGGCGTCGCAGGGTTCAGCCCGCTCCCGCTGACCCGCGACCTCGTCGACGGTGCGCGCGTCGTCCTGCTCCAGCTCCCGCGATCGCTGGACGCCCTCGACGAGATCGCCGGCCTGGTGGCCGCGCACGCCCACCCTGACGTGCTCGTCGTCGCCGGGGGCCGGGTCAAGCACATGACGACGGCCATGAACGACGTCCTGGGTCGCTACTTCGGCGACGTGCAGGCGAGTCTGGCTCGCCAGAAGTCGCGCGTCCTGCTGGCCTCGGGCCCGCGACCGGCCGACGAGCGCCCCGCAGCGGTGTGGCCGCGCAGCGAGGACCATGCGGACCTGAGCGTGACCGTGTGCGCCCATGGCGGCGTGTTCGCAGGGACAGGCATCGACATCGGGACACGAGCGCTGCTGCGGCACCTCGAGGAGATGCCGGCCGACGCCACGACCGCGCTCGACCTCGGGTGCGGGACCGGTCTGCTCGCGGTGCTCCTGGCTCGCTCGAACGAGGCACTGGCGGTCACGGCGACCGACGAGTCGGCGGCCGCGGTGGCCTCCGCCCAGGCGACCGTCGCGGCGAACGGCGTCGCGGACCGGGTCGTCGTCGTGCGCGCCGACGGTGCGGACGTGGTGCCGGACGCGAGCGTCGACCTCGTCGTGCTGAACCCGCCGTTCCACGTCGGCGCTGCGGTCCACGCGGGCGTCGCGCAGACGATGTTCGCCGAGGCGGCGCGCGTGCTGCGCCCGGGCGGCGAGCTGTGGGCGGTGTGGAACTCACACCTGCGCTACCGGTCCTCGCTCGAGCGCGTCGTCGGACCGACCCGCCAGGTCGGGCGCGACCCGAAGTTCACGGTGACCGCGTCCACCCGCAGGGGTGGTTGACGGACGACCGCGCGAGTCGGGTCACTCCGGACGAGCGTACTCGTGGATAGGGTCGGCAGGTCCTCGGCGCCCGCAGGCGTCGCGCCCGCTTTCGCAGAGGAGAGCAGATGGCCCCCGACCAGCTCACGTTCGACAACCCCGTCGAGCGGCACTCGCACATCAGGCCGCACGCGTCGTGGCAGCCGGTACCGGGCCTCGACGCCGAGCTCGACCCCAAGGCGGACCACGGCGAGACGTCCTACCGGGGGACCGGCCGGCTCCCCGGGCGCAAGGCGCTCATCACCGGCGGCGACTCGGGCATCGGAGCGGCCGTGGCGATCGCGTTCGCCCGCGAAGGGGCGGACGTCGCGCTGAGCTACCTGCCCGAGGAACAGGTGGACGCCGAGGCGATCGCGGCGCTCGTCCGTGCCGAAGGCCGCAAGGCCGTGCTCCTGCCGGGCGATATCCGCGACCGCGAGTTCTGCCGCACGCTCGTCGCCGACGCCGTCGACGGCCTGGGCGGGCTCGACATCCTCGTGAACAACGCGGCCCACCAGGTGTATCACCAGTCGTTCGACGAGCTCGACGAGGCCGACCTCGACCGGACGATCCAGACCAACCTGTACGCGATGTTCTGGATCACGCGGGACGCGCTGCCTCACCTTCCGCCGGGCTCGACGATCATCAACAGCACCTCGGTGCAGGGTTACAACCCGTCGCCGATGATCATCAACTACGCCTCCACGAAGTTCGCGATCATCGGCTTCACCAAGGCGCTCGCGGCTGACCTGGCCCCGCGGGGGATCCGCGTGAACGCGGTCGCTCCCGGCCCGGTGTGGACGCCGTTGCAGGTCTCCGACGGCCAGCCTGCAGAGAAGCTGAACGGGTTCGGTGAGTCCTCGTGGCTGGGGCGCACCAGCCAGCCCGTCGAGCAGGCGCCCGCGTACGTGTTCCTCGCCTCGCCGGAGTCCAGCTTCGTCGTCGGCGAGGTCATCAACGTCAACGGCGGCGCCAACGTGCCGTGACCGTCGGCGCCGGCGGACGCGTCAGGCGGTCGGGAAGGCGATTGCGAGCATCGTCCTGGGTGCGCGGACCGGCTCGCCGTGGCGCGGTGTCATACCGGGTATCGACGCCCGACACGGGCAACTGAACGTGGTCGGGGCGAAGGGGTCATTGGTCCTGGGCGCAGGTGTGGTCCCGGTCACTACCGTCGAGACACCGACTCAACGTGGAGCTGACCATGACGAGCACCAAGGAAGCGGCAGAGAGGTTCCTGAACTCGCGGCGGATCGCCGTCACAGGGGTCTCACGCACTCCCAGCAGTCACGGGGGAAACGTCGTCTACACGCGACTGCGAGATGCCGGCTATGACGTGTATGCGGTGAACCCGCACGCGAAATCGGTCGAGGGCGACCCCGCCTACGCGGACCTCGGGGCCATCCCCGGCGGGGTCGACGCGGTCGTGATCGCGACGCACCCCAAGCACGCCCAGGCAACCGTGCAGGAGGCGATCAACCTGGGTGTCCGCCAGGTGTGGATGCACAGGACCGTCGACAAGGGGAGCGTCGACCCGGAGGCCACGCGCCTGGGGCGCGAGCACGGGCTGACGGTGATCGACGGCGGGTGCCCTCTCATGTACGGACGCGCGTCCGACCGTGCGCACCGCGTGATGTGCAGGATCTTCACGCTCACCAAGCGCATCCCGCGTGAGGTGTGACGGGCAGCGTCAGTCCGACGACGCCGCCTGGCGCGCCAGCGTGTAGACGCGACCCAGGTTCAGGGTCCAGCCGACCCCGAACACGCGCGGTCCGATCAGGTGCTCGCTGTCGGTGTTCCACACGCGCTCGCGGAAGCGTGAGAACGTCGGCGGTCGCAGCTCGTAGGGCACGAACCCGGCGACGACGCCGTGCCACGTGCGTTCGTCGCTCGGCTTGCGCAGCTCCTTGACGACGGCCGCGACGGCCAGCGCCACGCCGACTGCTCGCACCACGTCCCGCAGGCGGGTCTTGCGTTCTGCGTCCTTGCCTCGTCGGGTCATCGGGCCTCCTCGGTCGCGGTCTGCACGGCCATCATCCAGCGGTCAGGCGCCCTCGGCCAGTGCGGCGGCGCGGTCGTTGCGGGGCACGCACCGACCTCCGCGCCCACGTCGCGCAGGTGGCTCGCGAAGGTCGTCGGGTGTGGCGTCGGTCCGACGACGAGCTCGACGCAGCCGCTGCCCGCACGCGAGCCGCGCCGAGTACGACCTCGCGTGCTCGTGCGCGGACTGATCGCGTTCAGCGCGACGGCGTACGGACCGCCCCGAACACCGTGCGGCGGCGCAGCCGGAACCCGAGCCGCTCGTAGATCGCGATCGCTCGGGTGTTCGCCTCCGCGGCGTGCAGCAACGCCCGGTCGCCGCGCTCGTGGATGTGGTGGGCGACGTCGAGCACCAGTCGCGTGGCCAGGCCCTGGCGCCGGTGGTCGGCGTCCGTGCACACGGCGCTGATCTCCGTCCAGCCTCCAGGCTGCAGACGCTCACCGGCCATCGCGACGAGCCGACCGCCGCGCCTGATCCCCACGTAGCGACCGAGCTCGTAGGTGCGCGCCGCGAACGGTCCGGGCCGCGTCCGTCCGACCAGCGCGAGCATCTCCTCGGCGTCAGCGGGACCGAGGGGCACGGCTTCGTCGTCCGGCCGCGGCTGCAGCGCGTCGGTCTCGACGAGCTGCACGCCGGCCCCCCGCGTGACGACCTCCCAGCCGGGCGGCAGCGCCGGATCGTTCCCCGAGACCGGGAAGATCCCGCCAGGTCCGACGAGGTCGACGATCGCGTCCCAGACGTCCGGGTCGTCCCATGAGCGCACCGCCGCGAACGGCGACACGTCGGGCTGGAAGCGGCGCACGATCTCGTTCCCCTCGGACAGCGCGGCGTGCCGACCCGTGAGCGAGTGCCACGCCGCGTTGTCCAGGACGTCGGCCACGCCCGGGGGAGCGGGCGTGGCGGGGTTCAGCGTGCTGTGTCCCACGGTGATTCCTCTCCTCGACGGCCCCCGGATGCTAGGTGCGCGGCGACCCGTCGCAAGACCGTTTTTTACGGGATTCCCGAGTGGTGAGACCGCCCGGTGTCGCAGCGCGCCAGGGCGCGGTGCGTCAGCCGGTGAGCCGTGTCCGCAGCTCGATGACGTCGAAAGGCTCGCTGCTGGACTCGGTGGTGGCGGTGCCGTCGATCGGCCGCCACTTGTGCAGGGGATCTGCCGCCACGCGGTAGCGACCGCGCCACGAGGTCGCCAGCCTCACGGTGCTGTCCTGCAGCGGCGTCAGGAACGTGTGAGTGACCGCGAACGAGGGGTAGGGGGCGCCGGGGACGTCCGTGGTGAGCCGCTCGCCGTCGTCGAAGTCCCACACCCAGGAGATCGGCTCGGCGACGATCTCGACCGCGAACCCCGACACGTTCGTGTCGAAGGCCTGCGCGTCGTCGACGGTGTACAGGATCGCCGGCTTGTTCACGAGCATCTCTGCGGCGGGCTGGACGCCCACCTCAGGGGGCGCGATGTTCAGCACGCGGAGCTCCTCGACGTCGACCGGGGGCAGCAGGTGCTCGGGGCAGGACCAGCCGACCAGCATCTCCCAGGCGGACCACGGCGCCTGCGGGCTGGTGCGGGAGCGGAACCACAGCGGCTGGACCGCTGGGCCGTCCTCGCAGGTCGGGCCCTCGATCCTGATCCCAGGTGGGATGTAGCACTGCTGGTCGATTCCGGGTTCCTCGAGCTCGACGTCGTCGGCACAACGTGCCGCACGCTTGTACTCGTCCAGCCGTGCCTCGGGTGCGATCATCGCCGCTCTCCAGGCTCGCTCTCGCTGTGCGCCAGCGAATGCTCGGGCGTGCAGTGAGTCGTCACCGGGTGCGACGACCTCAACGGTCTTCGCGCTGGCTGTCGAGGCGTTGGCCGCCACGACCGCGATCGAGGTCAGGAGAGTCCCGGCTGTTCGCCACGCTGACGAGCGCACGGCTACATGACCTCGATCAGCACTGGGTCGACGCCGTTGACCTGCCACGTCCCTCCGTCCCACTCGAGCAGCAGGGTTGCTCGAGTGCGCCGGGTCTCGTGGAAGTCCTCGACCACGGTTCCCTGCGCGTCGATGGTCTGTGAAGGGTGCTGGACAAAGGTCACCCACGCGATGAACTCCTCTGAACCTGTCGCGTCGGCGCCGCCGTCGAGGAACTCGAGCGCACCCCCCTCGCTCTGCCGTCCCCTCGCCTCGTCCTTGCGCAGCTCGTCGACGACGCCGGAGCAGTAGCCGCAGGCCGTCCCGGAGAGCTGCTCCCAGGTGGTGCTGTCGCCGGTTGCGAAGAGGTAGGGGAAGAGCGACATGTAGTACTCGGCGACGGCGGCGGCATTCTCCTCGGTCGGAGGGCCGTCGAGAGCGGCGGGAGGAGCCGGAGCCACGGTGACGTCAGGTAGCTCGGCCGTCGATGTGGGTGAGGGCTCAGGTGTCGGCGTGGGCGCCGGTGGTGGTGCTGGCGGGCTCGGCGAGGAGCTGACTGCCGGCCTCGTCGGGTTGGCGGTTGGAGTGCTGGTGCAGGCCGTGAGCGTGAGAGCGAGGCAGACGGCCGTGATGGGCGCGAGCGCGCGGGTGGTGCCCCCTAGGTAACGCATGCCGGGCAAAGTACCCGAAATGGCACGTGCTCACGTGTGGTTCGCCCTCGGGTGTGGACAGACCTGCCAGCCGGCTTCTCGATGAGAGGGCCTCACTCGTCGATGGCTTCGACTCCTTCGTCCTTCATTGCCTGCAGGTGGTCGAGCATCGCCTGCAGGACCTCCGGTGGATGGGCTTGCCACGGAGTCACCTCGGCGACGACGCGTAGTGGCTCGCGCGTCCGGTACGAGCGGGTCGGGTTGCCGGGGAAGCGCTTGTCGGTGAGGTTCGGGTCGTTCTCGATCGGGCCGGTCGGCTCGACGCGGTAGATCCGTCCGGGGCCCTCACCCTGTGCGAGCTCGGCGCCCCAGATCGCGGCGTCCATCGTGGCCGTGAGGTAGACGAAGTTGGCGACCCGCCGCGACCCGAAGTTGGAGGTGCGCCCCGGCTCCAGGAGGTCACCCGGTCGAAGGTCGGCCTTGGTCCCGTGGAAGAACGGGCCGGGATCGTCCACCCCGGCCGGTGCGACCGACTCTGTCACGCCCACTGCTCCCGCCCGGCGACTCGACTGTTGCCCGCCCAGGCTAGGCCGAGTGTCTCGCACGGGCCCGGAACGACTGCGCGTACGCGCCCTGGCATCGAGCCCGCCGATCAGTCGTCGACGAGCCGCGAACGAACTTCGACCACGTCGAACGGGCTCGTCGACGTCGTGGTGACAGCGGTCCCGTCGATGTCGATCCATGTGCCAGAGGGGTCCTCGTCGACGGGGGACTTCCCGCTCCACGTTGTCGTAAGCATGACCGCGGCGGCGAGAACGGAACCGAGGGCTGCGGGCCGGCGGCTCGTGGGGCCTTGTCCATCTGCACGCCCGTGACGGTCCACGCGCCACGATCGAACGAGAGCGCAATGAGAGGTCGATAGTGATTCGTGGCCGGGAAGTCCTCGACCAGTGCGCCCGCGGGGTCGACCGTCTGAGACGGGTGTTGTGTCAGGCCGAGGATGACAACAAGGGTGCCGTCATCGTTGATGTACGTCCCGAGCCGCTGATGTCCAGCGCTCCACCCGTTGCATGGTTCCCCGCGCGATGGATGTCCTCGACGATCTTCTGCGCCTCCGTGCAGTAGCCGCACTCCGTGCCACTGAGGGTGCTCCAGCCGGTCAGGTCGCCGGTGGCCACGGCGTAGGGGAAGAGGAGAATGAAGTACTTCGCGACGGCCGCAGCGTTCTCCTTCGTCCCTGGGCCTTCGAGAGCGTCGGGGCGAGATGGCGGCCTCGTCGCGTCCTGATCAGGACCGCCGGCGGGCGCCGCCGGCTGACTCAGGGTCGGCGAAGGCGACGGTGAGGCGGAAGGCTTCGGCGCCGGTGATGTGCTGGCCGTGGCGGGCTGGACCGGAGCGGGTTCGTCGCTGGTGCAACCAGCCAGTGCTAGCTGACACATCAGTGCGATCGGCAAGTAGGTCCCGGTCAGGCGCATGAGGGAGAAAGTACGCATCTGGGACACGTCGCGGTGGCGGCTGCGTCGTCCTGTGGACGGCAGGTCGCGTGCGTCCGAGCGCTGGTGCCCGACCCGCGCGTCGCGAGGGAGTGTGGGTGACGCGAGCAGGGCCGGTGCCGCTCGTAGCGGCACCGGCCCTGCTCGACTCAGCGACCCGGCAGCGGGTCGCGCGCGCTCGTCGTCAGTGACGCACCTGCACGACCGACGCAGGGGCGCCGTTCAGCTGGTCGAAGCTCGGCGCGCTGACCGCCGACGTGACGGACCCGGCGAGCACGAGCACGGCGGTGATGATCCACGCCATCTTCTTGTACTGGTCGTACCCGGCGAGCTTGCGGCCGTACTTGTCCTTCTGCACCCCTGCGAGGACCAGGACGAGGTCGACCAGCGCCCAGATGCCGCAGCCGCCGAGGGTCAGGAGCTTGGCGATGCCGGTGCCGACCTTGCCGAGGTAGAAACGGTCCACCCCGAAGATCCCGAGGAAGTACGCCAGCAGCCAGGTGGCGATGAAGGACTTGTCGGACTCCTCACCGCCGGCCACGGGGTAGCCCGGGGCGGGTGCGCCGTACGCGGGGCCGCCGTAGGCGGGGGGTGCGGTGGGGTACTGCGGCGCCTGGGGCGCGGGGGGCTGGTTGTCGGGCGCGGGGGCGCCGGGGAACTCCGAGGACACGAGGTCTCCTGTTCGGTCGGGCAGGCCCGGGCGGCAGTGCCAGGGCAGGGCCGCACGGTATCGAAGTGCAGGTCAGGCGCGGGCCGCATTCCGCATGTGATGTGCACCCGATGCGCTCGACGTGCCGGCGCAGACCGCCCGATCCGGGGGTCAACCGGTCAGAACACCTGCCGCATGTTGGCGCGCGTGAGGTCGACGAGCTCGTCACCGCGGCCGGACAGCAGGGTGCGCAGGGCGTACAGCGCGAAGCCCTTGGCCTGGTCGAGCTTCACCGACGGCGGCAGGCTCAGCTCCTGCCGCTCCGTCACGACGTCGACGAACGCCGGTCCGTCGTGCGCGAACGCCTCCTCGAGCGCTCCGCGCAGGTCCGCGGACTTCTCCACCCGGAACGCCTTGAGCCCCGCGGCCTGCGCGATCCCGGCGAGCGAGGGGTGCTCGAGGTCCGTGGCGGTGGTCACGAAGCCGGCCGCCTTCATCTCCAGCTCGACGAAGTTCAGCGACGAGTTGTTGAAGACGACGACCTTGACGGGCAGCTTGTTCTGGGTGAACGTCAGCAGCTCGCCGAGCAGCATGGCGACGCCGCCGTCGCCGGACATGGCGACGACCTGGCGTCCCGGGAACGCGGCAGCCGCGCCCGCGGCCTGGGGGAGCGCGTTGGCCATCGAGCCGTGGATGAACGAGCCGATGAGCTTGCGGCGTCCGTTCATCGTCAGGTAGCGCGCGGCCCAGATCACCGGCGAGCCGACGTCGGGGATGAGCACCGCGTCGTCGGACGCGATCTCGTCGATCAGCTTCGCGACGTACTGCGGGTGCAGCGGCTGCGAGCCCTTGCGGGGCGTCGCGAGGTCGTCGAGCTTGGTGCGGGTCTTGGCGTAGTGGGCCAGCGCGTCGTCGAGGTGCGCACGGTCGGACTGACGCGACAGGCGCGGCAGCAGGCCGAGGATCGTCTCGCGGACGTCGCCGACGAGCCCGAGCTCGAGCGGGGTGCGTCGGCCGAGGCGCTCACCTCGGATGTCGACCTGGATGACCTTGGCCTTCTCCGGCAGGAACGGCCTGTACGGGAAGTCCGTGCCGAGCATCAACAGCGTGTCGCACGACTCCATGGCCTTGTAGCCGGAGGCGAAGCCCAGCAGGCCGGTCATGCCGACGTCGAACGGGTTGTCGTACTCGATGAACTGCTTCGAGCGCAGGGTGTGCACGATCGGGGCGCCGAGCGTGTCCGCGAGTGCGAGGAGCTCGGCGTGTGCACCCTCGGCACCTGCACCGGCGAGGATCGTCACGCGCTTGGCTTCGTTGAGCAGCCCGGCGGCGGCCGCGAGCTCCTCGTCGGACGGGATCACCCGCGGCGCGGTCGCACGGATGGGCGCGACGACCTCGTCGTCGGCCTCCGCGAGCGCCACGTCACCGGGGATCACGACGACCGCGACACCCTTGCCCTCGATCGCGGCGCGCATCGCGGTCTGCATGACGCGCGGCATCTGGACGGGCGAGGCGACGTACTCGCAGTACACCGAGCACTCGCGGAACAGCTCCTGCGGGTGGGTCTCCTGGAAGTAGCCCGAGCCGATCTCCGAGGTGGGGATGTGCGCTGCGATCGCGAGGACGGGCACGCCGGAGCGCTGTGCGTCGAACAGGCCGTTGATGAGGTGCAGGTTGCCCGGACCGCACGAGCCGACGCACACCGCGATCTCGCCGGTGAGCGCGGCCTCCGCGCCGGCGGCGAACGCCGCGGCCTCCTCGTGCCGGACGTGCACCCACTCGATCCCCGATCCGCGTAGCGCGTCAGTGAAGCCGTTGAGCGAGTCTCCGGGGATGCCGTAGACGCGCTTGACGCCCCCGGCGACGAGCGTGTCGACCATGTTCTTGGCGACGGTGGTCATGCGTGATCTCCCTGATGTGGGTGTGGTGCGGCGGGGTGGGCCGCGGTGCGGACGGTCGAGGTCAGGTTGTGATCGCGGGCCAGACGAGGGCGCACACGCGCTCGGCGAGGTCGTCGTCGAGTGGGGCGTGCCCCCAGACCAGCCTGTGGTAAGCGGGGGCGAACAGCGCGTCGACGACGAGCGCGGTGTCGGTGCCGAGTCGGATCTCGCCGGAGACCATGCCGCGTTCGAGGTGCTGGATCGCCGCGTGCCGTCGCGGTTCCATCCACTGGTCGAGCAGTGCGGTCGCGGTGGCGGCGTCCGTGATGGAGGCGGACATGAGCTGGCGCAGCAGGCGCCCCGCGGGGGTGTCCCGCAGCAGTCCGACGAGCGCGTCGACCTGCGCGGTGAGTGCGCTGCGCACGGACAGGCCGTCGTCGAACTCGATGCTCGCGTGGAACCGGTCGAGCAGTCCTTCGAGCAGGACCGCGGCCGGCGAGGGCCACCACTTGTAGAGCGTCGTGCGGGAGACCCCGGCGCGCGTGGCGATCGCGTCCATGGTCGGCAGGGTCTGGCTGCCGAGCGCGAGCTCAGCGGCGGCGTCGAGGATCGCGCGACGGCGCTCGATCGAGCGCGGACGCCCGCGCCCCACGCGCTCCAAATTCATGGACACGCTGTTCACTATATGCCCGCCGATGAGGTGCTCCCGATGTCTGATCGCTCACGGTCGGGCCGTCTGCCTACCCGTCGAGGCGGCTTCGGAGCTCGATGACGTCGAACGGGTCGAGCGTGGTCGTGGTGACAGCAGTGCCGTCGGTCTCACGCCACCTGTGATCCGGGTCCTCGTCGACCCGGTACTTGCCCGACCAGGTCGTCGTCAGCGTCACTGTCCCTGTCGTGGTGTGTGTACTGGTGGGTGAGCTCGAACGAGGGGTACGGGGCACCGGGCGACGTGGTCGTCAGGGTGCCTCCATCGCCGAAGGTCCACGTGTGCTCGACCGGGGTGGCTACGACGTCGATCCCCGCACCGAACAGACTCGTCCTCAAGCTGCGGTCAACTCGCTCCGTGTACACGATCAACGGCTTGTTGACCAGGACGTCTCCCGTAGCGGGTTGGCGGTGCGCTTCGGGGGACTCGATCTTGAGCTTCCTGAGGTCCTTCTCCGTGAGACGGGGGATCAGGTCGTCCGGGCAGATCCAGCCGACGATCATGGCCCATCGTGTCCAAGCGGCCGATGCGGACGTCCTGGCCCTGCGCCACAGTGGCATGACGGGATCGTCGTCGCCGCACCCGGGCCGGGTCACAGTGCCGTTCGACGGGCTGCACTCGCCCTCGATCCCGGGCGCAAGGAACTGGCTGTTGACGTTGCAGAGGGGCGCGAGGGCGTACTCGACGAGGCGGACCTCCCGTGGCGGCGCGTTCCTCACGAACTCGCGATGCTCTCCATGTGCCCTGATCTCCTCCTCGAGGGTGACAGTGTCCTGCTCGTCGTCGATCGATCCGCTCACCGCGGATGTCGGTGTGGCGAGGTGCGCGACAGTGGCGAGTGCGACGAGTGGCGGCGAGCGCGACCCGGACGCGGTTCACCTCGGTTCAGTCTCATCGACCTGGACCCCATCGACGATCCCGTGATCACCCGGAGTGCGACCCTGGCCCGCAAGGAGACAGCTCCCGGGTAGTCCTCGACCACCTCGCCCTTGGCGTCGAGGGTCTGGGATGGGTACTGGGTCAGGTCGACCACGACGACGAACGACCCGTCATCTCTGCCGTAGGGCAGTCCGACGCCGATGTCGTCCGCGCCGCCGACCGCGTGGTTTCCTGCTCCGTAGATCTCATCGACGATGCCGCGCACCGAGGCGCAGTACGTGCACTGGTCGCCGCTCAACGCATCCCATGCCGTCAGATCGCCGGTCGCCACGGTGTAGGGAAACAGGGCCATGGCGTACTTCGCGACGGCGACCGCGTTCTCCTCGGTGGCAGGACCTCGGAGTGCCTCGGGGCGTTCGGGTTCGACGGTCACATCCTGATTCGGGCCCGAGGTCGGGGCGACCGAGGGGGACGCGGACGGCGTCGGAGACGGCGAGGTGGTCGGGCCCGCGGACACGGTTGGGCCCGAGGTCTGCGTGCGCGGGGGCGCGGGGGTCTCGTGCGTGCAGGCGGTCAGGGGTGCGAGCAGGAGGAGGGCGGTCACGAGCGCTGCTGGCCGCCGGGGCATGGGGTGCAAACCACTCAATCGCGACACCGGCCGGAGCGCGGTCCGCGCGACTGTGGACAACTGCCCGACGGGACCCGACCGGATCCCGGCTCACCAGCGTTGCGTGACGTCCTCCGCGGAGCCCAGGAGGTCACGGATCTCGAGCCTCGGGCCGTCGTCGAGCGCGACCCAGCCGGACCAGTGGCCGAAGCACTGGTGGGTGGACGAGCGCACGACGCGCAGGTCGGTGTGCGAGACCCGGTCGTGGAACGGCGTGAACGTCAGGTCGGCGCTCGCGCCGCGCACGGTCCACGGGTCGGTCCAGCGGCCGTCTGTCCAGCTCCAGGCCAGCTCCTCGCGCAGCTTGTGCAGCCGGCCGTCGACGACGACGGCGTTCTCGGTGGAGCCCGTGCCGTCGGTCCAGCGCCCGCCGAGCTGCAGCCCGACGACGCGGCTGTCCAGCACCCCTGCGCCGAACCCCCAGTTCCACGACAGCTCACGAGGCCAGTACCCGCGCCCGTGGTCGAGCACCGCGAAGGACCCCTCCGGCACGTCGTGGGTCACGCCGTCGACCTCGAGCCGCCCGGTGACCGGGCGCGCGACGTCCTTGACCGTGTACTGGAACGTGCGCGAGTCCCACGGCACGACGACGCCGAGCCGCTCGTGCCCGGCGGGCAGCGCGGCGGTCACGTCGAGCCGCACGCGAGCGGTGCGGGCGCGTAGGCGCGTGCCGCGCTCGTCGTCGTCGAACCGGGCCTTGACGGCACGCGTGGAGGCGCTCGCGGGCCCGGCGCCCAGCGTTCCCGGCAGGCGGGTGCCGATCGCCAGGGGAGAGATCGCGACAGCATCGACCTCGTCGCTCGTCGCGCGGTCCAGCACCCACAGCTGGGTGAGCCCGGCGTAGTCGAGCGACGAGATCGTCACCCCGACGACGTGCGTGGGCGTCAGGACCGCCCAGTACTCCCACCGCTTGGCACGGCCCCAGCGCCGTGCCCAGCGGCCGACCCGGTCCGTGCCGTGCAGGGGCGTGCGGCTCCATCCCACCGCGTCAGGGTTGAGCCGCCCGGACGGCAGCTGGAGCGGTACGGGCTGCGTGATCTCCTGCGCGTCGATGAGCACGCGGCGCATCGTCGCAGACCGTCGGCCCCGCGCG
>JAEYUL010000141.1 GCA_023432565.1 Actinomycetes bacterium
GTCGTGGTGCGGGCCACGGCCGCGACCGGGGCGGCGAGCGTCCCGACGAGCTGGGTCAGCACGTGAGCGCCGGGACGCACCGCCTGCGGCGTCGCCGTGATCCCGGCCTGCCGCGTCATGCTGCGCACGTCCGCGAGCTGCTCGGGCAGGACGATCGTCACGACGTCGCCCGCGGAGCCTGCCCGCGCGGTGCGGCCGGAGCGGTGCAGGTACGCCTTGTGCTCGGCGGGCGGGTCGACGTGGACGACGAGCTCGACCTCGTCGACGTGGATGCCGCGTGCCGCGATGTCGGTGGCGACGAGCACGTTGACCGCGCCGCTCGAGAACGCCTCGAGGTTGCGCTCCCGTGCGCCCTGCCCCAGGTTGCCGTGCAGGTCCACGGCGGGCACGCCCGCGGTGGTGAGCTGCTTGGCGAGCTTCTTGGCGCCGTGCTTGGTGCGCGTGAACAGCACGCGACGGCCGGTGCCGGACGCGAGGTGCTGCACGACCTGACGCTTGTCCTCGGCGTCGGCCACGGTCAGCACGTGGTGGGTCATCGCGGACACCGGCGAGCGGTCGGTGTCGACCGAGTGCCGCAGCGGGTCGCTGAGGAACGCCGAGACCAGCTTGTCGACGCCGTTGTCCAGCGTCGCGGAGAAGAGCATGCGCTGGCCGCGCTTGTCCGTCGCGGCCATGATCCGCTTCACACCGGGCAGGAAGCCGAGGTCGGCCATGTGGTCCGCCTCGTCGAGCACCGTGATCTGCACGTCGGCGAGCGAGATGACGCCCTGCTTCATGAGGTCCTCGAGGCGCCCGGGGCACGCCACCACGATGTCGACGCCGCCCTTGAGCGCCGACTCCTGCGGGCGCTGCGAGACGCCGCCGAAGATCGTCGTGACGCTCAGGCGCGCGGCCTTCGCGAGCGGCTCGAGCGTCGCGGCGATCTGCGTCGCGAGCTCGCGCGTCGGGGCGAGCACGAGGCCCGTCGGGCGCTGGGGGACGTGGCGCACCATCGTCGTGCCGGGCACGAGCCCAGCGAGCCGGGCGACGAGCGGGAGGCTGAACGCGAGCGTCTTGCCCGAGCCGGTGCGGCCGCGTCCGAGAACGTCGCGGCCGCGCAGCGTGTCGGGCAGCGTCGCGGTCTGGATGGGGAACGGTGTCGGCATGCCGCGCTCCACGAGCGTGCCGACGAGGACCTCGGGCACGCCGAGGGAGGAGAAGGAGGTCAAGGTGTCGCCTTTCCGGCGTCGAGGGGGCGCCCACCAGGCACTCTCACACCCAGGACGCGGGCTCGCGCTGGTCCAAGAGCCGCGCAGAGCCGCACCCAGTGTCCCCCATGACGGGCCGGATCCCGCTGTCGCGCTGGTCACAGGTTCTCCGGCGGGGCCCGGGTGACCTCGAAAGGAGGACTTTCACGGGCCGACGACACGGGCCCCGTGCGCCGGTGCGGCACGGCGTGCCATGGTGGAGCGGTGGACGCGTCTACCCGTCGCCGGCCCCTGCTCGTGCTGTCCGCGCTGGTCGCGGTCGGCGCACTGATCGCCCCGGCCGCCTCGCCCGCAGGCGCGGCGACAGGCTCGGTCGAGGCCGCCGCGGTCGCGGCCGCGATCACCCCGGCGCCCGAGCGGGCCACGCAGGACACGCCTCGCTACTACGACGCGCGCTCGACGCTCGACCCGTGGAAGGGCCGCCGCTGCCACGTGGACGCCGCCGGGACGCACGCGGTCGTCTGCGAGTTCGGCAGGACGTCCGCCAGGTACACGGTCGCGCTCGTCGGCGACTCGAAGATCGGGATGTACGCGCCGGCCTTCATCCAGATCGCGAACTCGCGCGGCTGGCGGCTGCTGACCATCACCAAGTCCTCGTGCGCGTTCTCCGACGCCGTCAACGACCGCGGCGGCAAGCCGTACACCGCGTGCAGCGCGTGGAACCGCTCTGCGCTCAAGGCCCTGGAGCGCCACGACGTGGACCTCGTGGTCACCGGGCAACGGGCGTCGACGGGCCGCCTGCCGGGCGGCACCAAGGCGACCTCCGCCGCGATGCAGCAGGGCCTGGCCTCGCGCTGGCGCTCGGTCCAGCTGATGGGCATTCCCGTGATCGTGCTGCTGGACAACCCCGCACCGCCGTCCGGCGACGTGTACAAGTGCGTCGCCAAGAATCGTACACAGACGTGGAAGTGCTCGTTCTCCGCGACGACGAGCGCGACGGCGACCGTCCAGCAGCGCGCGGCCGACAGCCTCAAGGGGGTCGGCGTCATCGCGATGCGCCCGACCCTGTGCCCCGGCGGCAGGTGCCGGGCCGTCGTCGACGACGTGCTCGTCTACCGCGAGGGCTCACACCTGACGAACACGTACGTCAAGACGATCGTCCGGACGATCAGCAAGAAGCTCGACGCGGCACGCGAGGTCGCCTCGAGGCGATGAGCGGCGTCAGGACCCGTCGCGCATGTCGGCCAGGCGGTGCCTGGTCAGCCGCGCGTCGGTGAACGTCACGGCGCACCCGTCCCCCGTGGGCGACTGCGCCTCGAACCCGACGCGCAGCCTCGCCCCGGGGCTCTCGAGGGCGAACACCCGCACGAGCGCCCACGTCCGGCCGTCGTCGGAGGCGTGGAAGCCGAACACGCCGTCGACCCGGCTGATGCGCAGCCACACGTCGTGCGCGGGCACCACGAACGCGTTGGCGTCGTCGCTGACCTCACGGTTCACCACCGAGACGACCATCGGCTCGTGCGCCGGGGAGTACTCGAAGCAGAGCTTGGCCCAGTGGCGCTCGTCGAACCACACCAGAAGCACGCCCGCGTCGAACGTCGAGGCGAACTGCACACCCACGCGAGCGGTGAGCTGGAAGTCGCCCTCGGGCGCGTCCACCAGGAGCGTGGGTGCGTTGAGCAGCGTCGCCGAGCCGACCTGACCGCCGCGGTCGGCAGGGTCGATGAACACGTCGGTGAGCGGACCTGCGGCGGCCTGCACGCGCCCGAGCGCGTCGACGCTCCACGTGGAGCCGGCCGACGGGTCGAGCGGGGACGGGATGCCGGGCACGACGAGTCTGGTCACGGTGCGTCCTGTCTGGGGTGGGGGTGGGGGCGGGGATGGGTCGAAGATCGCCCGGCGTCCGCCGGACGCCGGGGACGGGCGGTCACTCGATGACACGCACGACCGTGCGGTAGGACCGGCTCTCGCCGGGCGCCAGCACGATCACCTCGTCGTCCTGCTCGGCCTGCGCGCGCCCGCCGTCGCGTGACGTGGACGGCTCCACCCCGAGGACGTTGACCCCCGGTGTCGGGTCGCGCCACAGCACGAGCAGCGGCCACCCGTCGGTGTCCTGGTCGATCTCGACGGCGCGGCCGTCGGGAGCGGTCACCAGCACGCACGACGTCGGGCCGGCGTGCGGGCGGCAGTACAGGACCGTCTCGGCGGCGGGTCCGTCGGCCACGTCCAGCGTCCACGGCAGCCCGTGCAGCGGCCCGTCCGTGCGGTCCCGCTCGCCGAACGCGTCGGCGCTCGCGGTGACGAGCGTGCCCGGGCCGACGAGCGGGTAGCCCAGGTTGAGGTGGTGGCGGTACATGTGAGCGGCGGGAGCGAACCCGTCGTTGGTCACGAGGTCCTCGACGCGCAGCTCGGGGCGCAGCGTGCTCGCGACGATCCGGCGCCACAGCCGCAACGCCGGGCCGCCGAGCGACGCCTCGACGACGTCCCCGGTGATCTCCACGGCGGGCTCGCCGTCGTCGTCGACCATCGCCCAGCGCACGTTCTCCGCGGGGATGTGACCGACGCGTCCGTGCAGCCCGTGGTGCGTGCCGTCGACGGTGGACGGCGCGCCCGTGGACGCGAGCCCGCACGTGGTGAGCAGCCCGCCGCCGAACGTGCGCGTCCATCCGGCGCCGTGCGGCTCGTAGCGCGACGACGCGACAGGGCCGCGGGCCG
>JAEYUL010000047.1 GCA_023432565.1 Actinomycetes bacterium
GCTCCGCCTCGCCGAGCTCGTCCCAGTGCACGAGCGCGATGCCCTCGCCGTCGAGCGCGGGCTGGACGGAGTCGAAGAACACGGACGCGTGCCGGTCCATGAGCCGGTGCGCCTCGGTGTTGATCGCCTCGAGCACCTGGCGGGGCGTCAGGCCGGACGCCGCGGTGACGGCCATGCCGGTCGCGATGCGCCGCCGCAGGCCGGCGACGCGGACCATGAAGAACTCGTCGAGGTTCGAGGCGAAGATCGCCAGGTACCGCACGCGTTCGAGCAGCGGCAGGTCGGTGTCCTCCGCGAGCTCCAGGACCCGCTGGTTGAACGCGAGCCACGACAGCTCGCGGTCCAGGAACCGGTCGTCGGGCAGGGGCACGAGCTCCGGCGCCGGGCCGGCGTCGTCAGCGCGCGCGAGGTGCTCGGCGATGCGGTCCTCGAGCGCGGGGTCGAGGGCGGGCGCGTCCGTCATGGGGCCATCGTGGCACCGCTGGGTGAACGCGGCGTGTCGTCGCCGAACATCACGTCGACACCGCTGCGCACGAACCCTGCGCGCCAGTAGGTGCGGATCGCGACCTCGTTCGCCGCCTCGGTGTAGAGGATGGCCGAGCGCAGCCCCGCACGCTCCAGGTGCGTGAGCCCGAGGTCGGTCAGCGCACCGCCCAGCCCGAGGCCCTGCGCGTCGGGGTCCACGCCGACGACGTAGATCTCCCCGACGGGCTCGTCGCCGTGCTCACCGGGCGCGTGCACCTTGGTCCAGACCGATCCCAGGAGCACGCCGTCCCGCTCGGCCAGCAGGAACCCGGCCGGGTCGAACCACGGCTCGGCCTCACGCGCCCGCAGGTCCGCGCTCGTCATGCGGCCCTGCTCGGGGTGGTGGGCGAACGCGCGCGAGTTGACCCGGCGCCACGCCTCCTCGTCCTGCCCGGGCGCGAAGCGGCGGACCGTGACCCCGGCCGGCAGCGGCCGGTCCGGCACCTGCGGGCGCTGCGCCAGGTCGAGGCGCATCTGCCAGAGCTCTCGCACCGGGACCATGCCTCCGGACCGGGCCAGGGCGCGCGCTGCCGGCAGGTCGCCGTGCGCCCAGACCCGCAGCCCGCGGTCCGGGACCTCGCGTGCGACAGCGCGGGCGGCGTCCAGCAGCGCCGCTCCGACACCACGGCCGCGGTGCGCCGGAGCCACGACGAGCTCGGCGCGCGCGAGCGTCGTCAGCCCCACCTCGACCTGCGCGTACCCCACCACGCCGGCGCAGGACGCCCCTGCGCGCGCCGTGGCCAGGACGTGCGTCACGGCGGCCTCGCCGTCCTCGAGCCACAGCAACGGCTGCTCCGACAGCGGCGCGACGCCGTCGCTGCCGGCGGCGTCGGCGGCCAGCAGCCGCACCGCCTCGGCGGTCTCGGGATCGAGGGGGCCGTGGTGGGCGGCGACCGTGACGTGCGCCTGCGTCGGCTCGACCATCCGCCCATCCCATCACGCGAGACGGCCCAGGGGCAGCGGGTCACCCGAGCGGGCGACAGCCCGCACGGTGGCCGGCGGTGAGGTCGCCCGGCCGCCCGCCTGCGGGTCTGTGGCAACCGGGCCGGGTGACGTACGTTGGACCGATCATGAACCTCGACCCCGACCTCGTGCGCGCGGGCCGGGATGACCGCGAGACGCTGCCCCAGGCGTTCGCGGACGCCGCGGCCGCGACGAACCCCGCAGGCCAGCGACGCGTGACGCGTCGCAGCCTGCGCGCCGCCGCCGAGGCCGGCGCAGCAGCAGCGAGCGCCGCGCCTCGCACCGCTGCCTCGGACCTGCCGGACGCGCCCGCCGTGTCCGCGCCTGCCGTGTCCGCGACTACCGCCTCCGCACCTGACGTCTCTGTTCCTGACGTTCCTGTGCCTGACGTTCCTGCGCCTGACGTCGCTGTGCCTGGCGTCTCCGTGCCTGTTGCTCCGGCGCCTGATGCCTCGGCGCCTGCCGTCGCTGTGCCTGGCGTCTCCGTGCCTGTTGCTCCGGCGCCTGATGCCTCGGCGCCTGCCGTCACCGAGCCGCAGGGCGGTCGGCGCGCGCGTCGGGCACGTGCGGCGCGCACCGAGCCGACGGCCCGGACCCGCCCGACGGTCGTCGACGTCGACGTCGTCGTGATCGGCGCCGGTCAGGCCGGGCTCTCGGCCGCCTACCACCTGCACCGCGCAGGGCTCGTGCCCGTCGGTGACCGCGGCTGGCAGGACGCCGCCGCGACGTTCGTCGTCCTCGACGACGCGCCGCAGCCCGGCGGTGCGTGGCAGCACCGGCCGCCTGGCATGCGGGTGGCGGACGCGCACGGTGTGCACGACCTGCCGGGCATGCCGCTGCTCGTGCCGGACGACGCCGAGAGCGCCGCGAAGGCGATCCCGTACTACTTCGCGCAGTACGAGGAGGCATTCGGACTGCACGTGCAGCGTCCCGTCCAGGTCACGCGCGTCGACGAGGACGACGAGGACGGGGACGGCCGACGGCTGCGCGTCTCGTCGCACCTCGTGGACGGCGACGGCGAGACGGTCGTCTGGCGTGCCCGCGGCGTCGTCAACGCCTCGGGCACGTGGCGCAAGCCGTTCTGGCCGACCTACCCGGGGCGTGCGGCGTTCCGTGGGCGTCAGGTGCACTCGCGCGACGTGCGGGACCCGGCCGAGCTGGCCGACGGGCACGTCGTCGTCGTCGGCGGCGGCACGTCGGCCGTGCAGCTGCTGCTCGCGCTCGCGGACGTCACGACGACGACGTGGGTCACGCGCCGCCCGCCCGCGTGGCGCAACGGCGACCTGACCCCCGAGCTGGGGCGTGCCGCGGTCGCGCTCGTCGCCGAGCGCACCGCGGCCGGCCTCCCGCCGGGCTCGATCGTGTCCGTGACCGGGCTGCCGCTCACGGACGCCTACCGGGCCGGGATCGCCTCGGGTGTGCTGCGCGCGCGGCCCCCGTTCAGCCGGATCGTGCCTGACGGCGTCGTGTGGGACGAGCCGGTCCCGCCGCCCGTGACCGCGTCCGTCGGCGGCGAGGCGCCGGGCGACCCGGCGCTCGGGCTCGGGACGTGGGTCGGCGGTGAGTCGCACGTGCAGGCGCGCACGATCGTGTGGGCCACGGGCTACCGGCCCGCGCTCGACCACCTGGCGCCGCTGCGGCTGCGCGGCCCGCACGGCGGGGTCGTGATGGACGGCACCCGTGTGGCGAGCGACCCGCGGATCCACCTCGTCGGGTACGGGCCGTCGGCCTCGACGGTCGGCGCCAACCGTGCGGGGCGGGACGCGGTCAAGGAGCTGCTGGCCTACCTCGCCCTGGCCTGAGCGGACGCCGGCCAGGGCGAGGCCTCACGCGCAGGTCACCGCAGGAGGCGCCGCCGGAGCCGTGCCCGAGCCGATGAAGCCGTACTCCGCGCTCTGGCCCGGGGCCAGGGACCCGTTCCACGGCGCGTTCGTCACGGTCACGGCGCTCGTCCCGCTGAACGTGCCGCTCCAGCCCTGCTGGACGCTCGCGCCAGGCAGCGTGAACGTCGTGCGCCACGACGACACCGCGCGTGCGCCCGCCGTGACGGTCACCGCCGCCTGGAACCCGCCCGGCCAGCTGCCGACGAGTCGGAACGTCGCCGCGCACGGCCCGCTCGGACCGGTCGTCGGGACCGTCGTCGGCGTCGGCGTCGGCGTCGTGGTCGGGGTCGGGGTCGACGTGGGCGTCTGCCCCGGGGTCGGCGTGGACGTCGGCTGCGCTCCGAAGACCCGCGCGGTCACCGCGGTGGCCGTGATGCCGTTCGCGCCGTCGAAGATCCTCGCGCCCCACGCGGTCTTCCGCGCGGGGTCGAAGCCGGTCACCATGTCGAGGTACTCGACGCCGCCTCCGTTGCCCGACCACGACCACCCGTAGTACCCGATCCCGCGCGCGACCGCCTCGGACATGATCGTGTCCTCGTCGGGGTCGCCGTCGGAGTGCATGTTGCCGAACTCGCCGATCACGAGCGGCAGGCCCTTGGCCTTGAACGCGTCGAGGTACGTCCGGATCGTCGACGCGTTGGTGTAGACGCCATACATGTGGACGGAGAACAGGACGTTGCCGTCCGGATCTGCGGCCGCGACGGTCTGGGCGTTGTCGCGCATGATGCCCGCCCAGTCCTGACCCCACGACGGCGCGTCGATCACGATGTTGTGGTGCAGGCCCGCGTTGCGCAGCTTCGTGATCGCGGCGATCGAGTCCGCGGCCCAACCGGCGTTCACCGTGGCGTTGTTGCCGTACGGCTCGTTGCCGATGTTGATCTGGACGTAGTCCTCCTGGCCCTGGAGCGCGGACGCGATGGCGACCCAGTAGTCCGCGGCCTTGTCGAGCGTGACCGCGCCGCTCTGCTCGCCGTAGCCGGTGGTGTCGTGGTTCTCGAGCATGCAGATGAGCTCGTTGGCCTTGCACAGGCTGATGATGTTCGCGACGTCCGCGGCATCGTTCTTGGTCCAGCGGTCACCGCCCGACAGCACGACGCGCACGGCGTTGGCGCCCGCGGCCCGGATCGCGGGGATCGCGGTGGCCGTCTGGGACGTGTACCAGGTGTGCGCGTGGCTCACACCGCGGGCGACGAAGGGCGTGCCGTCCTTCTCCACCAGCTGCGTGCCGGACACGTGCAGCCCGGGCGGGGTGGCGGCCTGCGCGGACGTCGCAAGCGCGGACGCGCCCAGTGCGGCCACCAGGGCAGCAGCGGCGGCGCCGGCGAACAGGGCTCGAGACCTCATGGAGATCCTCTTCCTGAGGGCCTCGGTGGCCGGGCTCGGCGGCGGAGGCTCCGCGGGATCGTGGCCACGTCGTCATGGCCGCTGGACGGCTGAGCCCCGCGCGAGAGCGGGGTTGCCGCCACCCAACCAGCGCCCGAGGTCGGCGCGGGCCGCGGGAATCGTTTAGCCCGGACCTTCGTCGCTCGACGCCGACCCGGACGCGGTCGTGCCAGCCCGTGCACGCGGAGGCGGCCCGGGGCGCGGTGGCGTCCCAGACCGCCTCGACGTCGCCCCCGGGGGCGCTCAGTCTGCGCGAGGAGTCGCCAGACCTTGCGCGATGAGGTCCATGACGGAGGAGTCGGCGAGCGTCGTGGCGTCGCCCACCTGGCGGTGCTCGGCGACGTCACGCAGCAGGCGGCGCATGATCTTGCCCGAGCGGGTCTTCGGCAGCTCCTGGACGACGAGCACCTGACGCGGCTTGGCGATCGGGCCGATCTCCTTGGCGACGTGGTTGCGCAGCTCGAGCTGCACCTCGTCGGCGGGCTTGCCGTCCACTCCCGCGTCGCCGCGCAGGATCACGAACGCGACCACGGCCTGCCCCGTGGTGTCGTCACTCGCTCCCACGACCGCGGCCTCGGCCACCCACGGGTGGGAGACCAGCGCGGACTCGATCTCCGTGGTGGACAGCCGGTGCCCGGACACGTTCATCACGTCGTCGACCCGGCCCAGCAGCCAGATGTCGCCGTCGTCGTCCTTCTTGGCGCCGTCGCCCGCGAAGTACAGGCCCGGGAAACGCGACCAGTAGGTGTCCCGGTAGCGCTGCTGGTCGCCCCAGATGCCCCGGAGCATCGACGGCCACGGCTCGGTGATCACGAGGTAGCCGCCCGAGTTGTTCGGCACCGAGCGTGCGTCGTCGTCGACGACGTCGGCCGCGATCCCCGGCAGCGGGACCTGCGCGGAGCCCGGCTTCGTCTCGGTGACGCCCGGCAGCGGGCTGATCATGATCGCGCCCGTCTCCGTCTGCCACCACGTGTCGACGACCGGGGTCCGGTCGCCGCCGATGACCCGGCGGTACCACGTCCACGCCTCGGGGTTGATGGGCTCGCCCACGGAACCGAGCACGCGCAGCGAGGACAGGTCGAACTGCGCGGGGATCTCCTCGCCCCACTTCATGCACGTGCGGATCGCGGTGGGTGCGGTGTACAGGATCGTCACGCCGTACTTCGCGACGATCTCCCACCAGCGCCCACGGTGCGGGGTGTCGGGCGTCCCCTCGTAGATGACCTGCGTCGCGCCGTTGACCAGCGGGCCGTACACGACGTACGTGTGCCCCGTGACCCAGCCGATGTCCGCGGTGCACCAGTAGACGTCCGTCTCCGGCTTGAGGTCGAACACGTTGAGGTGCGTGTACGCGGCCTGCGTGAGGTACCCGCCCGTCGTGTGGAAGATGCCCTTCGGCTTCCCGGTGGTCCCCGACGTGTAGAGGATGAACAGCGGGTGCTCCGCGTCCACGTCGACGGGGGTGTGCTGGTCGGACGCGGTGTCCACGACGTCGGACCACCACACGTCCCGACCGTCGGTCCAGTCCACGTCCTGCTCCGTGCGCTTCACGACGAGCACGTGCTGCACCGGCGTCTCGCCCTTGGCCAGTGCCTCGTCGACCGCGGGCTTGAGGGCCGACGGCGCGCCGCGACGGAACCCGCCGTCCGCGGTCACGACGAGCTTCGCCTCGGCGTCGATGATCCGGCTGTACAGCGCCTCGGCCGAGAAGCCCCCGAACACGACCGAGTGCGGAGCGCCGATGCGCGCGCAGGCGAGCATCGTGAAGACGGCCTCAGGGATGAGCGGCAGGTAGATCGCCACCCGGTCCCCGGTGCCGACCCCGAGCGCCGTGAGCGCGTTCGCGGCCTTCGAGACCTCCCGCTGCAGGTCCGCGTACGTGATCGTGCGCGTGTCCCCGCCCTCGCCCTCGAAGTGCAGCGCGACCCGGTCGCCGTTGCCCGCCTCGACGTGCCGGTCGACGGCGTTGTACGCCGCGTTCAGGCGGCCGTCCGCGAACCACCGGGCCACGGGCGCCTGCGACCAGTCGAGCGTCTCCTCGAACGGGGTGCTCCACGAGAGCAGCAGGCGTGCCTGCTCCGCCCAGAACGCGGGCCGGTCCGCGTTGGCCCACGCGTACAGGTCGGCGGTGGCGTTCGCCTGGGCGACGAACTGCGCGGACGGCGGGAAGCGGCGGTCCTCGGAGAGCAGGTTCTCCAGGCCGCCGACGGTCGGGTCGGACACGCAGGCCTCCAGGTGCAGCGACATCGGTGCATGGCCAGGACGAAGGTCCTGTCGTGACTGCAGACTCTAGCGACCACGAGGCCCGATGCGCCCCGTGTGCGGCGGTATCCGCCGGTTTCCCCCGCGGGTCGTGCGTGCAGATCAGCGGTGCCGCTCGCGGAACGCCCCGAGCGTCAGGCCCCGACGGTGCGCGGCGATCGCGACGACGCCCGCGAGCAGCAGCAAGAACCCCGCGACGAGCAACGTGCCCGACGTGCCGGCGACCGTGACCTCGAGCGCGGTCGTGCGCCACGCGCTCGTGCCCAGCGCGCTCAGCACACGCGTGTGCACGACCCCGGGCGCGACGAGCGCGAGCGCGCCCAGCGCCGTCAGCACCACGCCACCCGTCAGGGGCGCGGCAGGCGTCCACACCGCCAGGAGCGCGACCCAGCCGAGGGCGAGCAGCGCGAGCGCCACCAGCACGACGCCGGACCAGTCCACCGTGGCGTCCCAGCCCACCACTTGCACCGCCAGGATGCGCGACTGCCCGAGCAGCAGCACGGCAGCGGCGACCGGTGCGAGGACCAGGCCCACCAGCGCGCCCAGCACGTGCGTGCCGACCGCCGTGCTGCGCGGCGCGTTCGGCGCGGGGAACAGGCCGTCGTCGGTGGGCTCGCGCCCTGCTGACGTCGTCGTCCGCGCGGCTGAGGGCTGCTCGGGCGCGCGCTGCTCGGGCGCGGGCGTCTCGCCCGTGGTCGCACCGGCGGGCTGGACGGTGGTCGGCTCCGCCGTGGTCTGCTCGACCGCGGTCTGCTCGATCGTGGTCGGCCGGACCCAGGCCGTGCCGTCGACCGGTGCGGGCGGTGTCACGCGCGTGCTCGCGCGCACCGGCGCGGGTGGCGGCGGGACGGGGTCCGGGCGCACGGTGGCGTGCCTGCCGGTCTCGACGCCGGGTTCCGCACGGGCCGGCTCCGTCGGCGGCATCGGTTCGTCGACCTCGCCCGTTCGGCGAGGCGCGTCGTCGGCACTCATCGCGGCTCCCTCGGGCGGTGCGCGCGTCGCACCGCGACGCCTCCACGGTAGGCGGGCGGGCCCGACGGACACGCGCGCGCGACGCGCGTGTCGTCACCCGGACCGGGACCGTCCTGCGGGCGGCCGCGTTTTCGCCCGCTCACCAGGGCAGATGCGCAGACCTTCGTCCCACGAGCTCTCGGTCTGTGACCACAACGATGAGAGCCCTCCAGCATCCGGCTCTTGCCCGCAGAAGGGACCACTATGAACGTACTCGACAAGGCCAGGACGATCGCCCCACCGGGGTACAACCGGTGGCTCGTCCCGCCCGCCGCTCTTGCCGTGCACCTGTCGATCGGCCAGGTGTATGCGTTCTCGGTCTTCAAGAACCCGCTCATCGACAAGTTCGAGGCGTCCCACACGCAGATCGCCGTGATCTTCTCGATCGCGATCGTGATGCTCGGCCTGTCCGCCGCGTTCGGTGGGGCCTGGATGGAGCGCAACGGACCGCGCAAGGCGATGGTGCTGTCCACGATCTGCTGGGTCACCGGCTTCCTCGTCGCCTCCCTCGGCGTCAGCCTCGGCCAGCTGTGGATCGTCTACCTCGGCTACGGCGTGATCGGTGGCATCGGCCTCGGCATCGGGTACATCTCACCGGTGTCCACGCTCATCAAGTGGTTCCCCGACCGCCCCGGCCTGGCGACTGGCCTGGCGATCATGGGCTTCGGTGGTGGCGCGCTCGTCGCCTCGCCGCTGACGTCGAAGCTGCTCGAGACCTACGCGACGAACCCGGCCGACGCGATCGTGCCGACGATGCTCACGCTCGCCGCGATCTACGCGGTCCTCATGACCTGCGGCGCGATCGTCATCCGCGTGCCCGCGCCGGGCTGGCGCCCGCAGGGCTGGGTCCCGCCGGCACCGTCCGCGGCCAAGGCGATGCGCACGCACGCCGACGTGCGCGTCTCCAAGGCCGTCCGGACGCCGCAGTTCTACCTGCTGTGGATCGTGCTGTTCACCAACGTCACGGCGGGCATCGGCATCCTCGAGCAGGCCTCGCCGATGATCCAGGACTTCTTCCCGAGCGTGACCGCCGCGACCGCCGCCGGCTTCGTCGGCCTGCTCTCGCTCGCCAACATGGCCGGCCGGTTCGGCTGGTCGACGCTGTCCGACACCCTGGGACGCAAGCGGACCTACATCATGTACCTCGGCGTGGGCGCGGGCATGTACGCGCTGGTGGCCGCGGCCGGGTCGTCGGCCGTCGCCCTGTTCGTCGCCGCCACGTTCATCATCGTCAGCTTCTACGGAGGCGGGTTCGCGACGATCCCCGCCTACCTCAAGGACCTGTTCGGTCAGCTCGAGGTCGGCGCGATCCACGGCCGCCTGCTCACCGCGTGGTCGGCCGCCGGCGTCGCCGGTCCGCTGATCGTCAACGGCATCGCCGACGCCCGCAAGGCCGCGGGCGCGACCGGCGCCGACCTGTACCTGCCGTCGCTCGTCACGATGTGCTGCGTGCTGCTCGTCGGGTTCGTCGCGAACCTTCTGGTGCGGCCCGTCAACGAGCGGTTCCACGAGCCGGTGGCGCCTGCCCCGGCCGAGCGTCCCGAGTCCGAGCTGGCCGCGGCCGGCGCAGTCGCTGAGGAGTCCTGATGAGCACCGAGCAGCACCCCGTCGAGGCCGCGGGCAGCGGCACCGTGATCCGCGCGCTCGCGATCGGCCTGTGGGTCGTCGTCGGCTCCTTGCTCGTGTACGGCATCGGTCAGACGGTCATCAAGGCCTCGGCCCTGTTCGGCTGACCCTGCACGCGCTGACGACGGCGGCCCGTGACCACGCGGGCCGCCGTCGTCGTACCGAGTACGCGAGTGCCAGGTGCGGTGCGTAGATTCACGCGCGTGACGTACCTGTTCTCGCCCCTGACCCTGCGTGGCACCACCTTCACCAACCGTGCGTGGCTCGCTCCCATGTGCCAGTACTCCTCCGTCGACGGGTTCGTCGACGACTGGCACCTCGTGCACCTCGGCGCACGCGCGTCGGGCGGGTTCGGGTTGCTGCTCAGCGAGGCGACCGCCGTGGTCCCCGAGGGTCGGATCACCCCGCAGGACGCCGGGCTGTGGTCCGACGAGCACGCGGTCGCGTGGCGGCGCGTCACCGACTTCGTGCACGCGCGGGGCACCCGGATCGGCGTGCAGCTCGCGCACGCGGGCCGCAAGGCGTCGGTGTACCGGCCGTTCTCGTCGTCGTCCGGCTCGGTGCCGCACGACGACGGCGGCTGGACGACCCGCGGCCCGTCGACGCTCCCGTTCCCCGAGCTCGCACCTCCCGCTGCGTTGTCGGCTGACGAGGTCGCCGCGGTCCCGGAGGCGTTCGCCGCCGCCGCGCGCCGTTCGCTCGACGCGGGGTTCGACGTGGTCGAGGTGCACGCCGCGCACGGCTACCTCCTGCACCAGTTCCTGTCGCCGCTGTCCAACGAGCGCACCGACGCCTACGGCGGTTCGCTCGAGAACCGCGCACGCCTGCTCGTCGAGACGGTCGAGGCCGTGCGCGCGGCCTGGCCCGAGGACCGCCCGCTGCTCGTGCGCGTGTCCGCGACCGACTGGACCCCGGACGGGCTGAGCGTCGACGACGTCGCGCAGGTGGTGCGCACTCTCGCCGGGCACGGTGTCGACCTCGTCGACGTCTCCAGCGGCGGGAACGTGCTCGCCGGGATCCCCGCCGAGCCCGGCTACCAGGTGCCGTTCGCCCGCCGGGTCCGCGAGGTGTCCGGGCTACCCGTCGCGGCGGTCGGCCTGCTCGACGACCCGGCACTCGCGGAGCAGGTGCTCGCGGACGGCTCGGCCGACGCCGTGCTCGTCGGGCGCGGTGCGCTGCGCGACCCGTCGTGGCCGCTGCGCGCGGCGCACCAGCTCGGCGTGCGGCTCGGCGAGCTGCCCGCCTCGCCCGAGCCGTCGGCGGACGTGCCACTGAAGGCCGTCACGACGACGGGCTACCAGCCCCAGTACGTGCGCGGCGCGTTCCGCTGACGACCCGCGCCCCGGCCACGCCGCCGACGCCCACGACCCCGGGCGCGTCCTCGGCTGCTGCCGGCAGCACGGTCGTGAAGACGGCGCCGCAAGCCGCCGCCAGTCCCATGACGGCTGCGCCGGCCCCGGCCCCCTGCTGCCCATGCGCTCAGCATCCACCTGTCGCGCTGGTCAGCGGGTGGGTCTGGTCATGTCAGGCGTGACTTCCTCCACCCGATGCGGGGCCTCGGGCCCGCTCACGGGCGGCATCCGCGACCGCAGCCGCGACGCGCGTCGTGACCTCGGGGTTGAAGACGCTCGGGACGATGTAGGTCGGGTTGAGCTCGTCGGGGCGGACCACCGCGGCCAGGGCGCCGGCGGCCGCCAGGAGCATCGCGTCGGTGATGCGGTGGCTCTGCGCGTCCAGCAGGCCGCGGAAGACGCCCGGGAACGCCAGCACGTTGTTGATCTGGTTCGCGAAGTCCGAGCGGCCCGTGCCGACGACCGCGGCGTACTGGGCGGCGTCGTCGGGGTCGACCTCGGGGCGCGGGTTGGCCAGCGCGAACACGATCGCGTCCTTCGCCATGTGGGACACGTCGCGTCCGGTGATCACGTCCGGCGCGGACACGCCGACGAACACGTCCGCACCCACGAGCGCGTCGGGGATGGTCCCGCTCACGCCGCGTGGGTTCGTCGCCGACGCCGTCCACCGCAGCGCCTCGGTCAGGCCCGGCCGGTCCGGGTGCACCACACCGTCGATGTCCGCGACGACGACGTCGTGCGCCCCGGCCGCGAGCAGCAGCCGCAGCACCGCCGTGCCCGCCGCACCGGCGCCCGACAGCACGATCCGCACGTCCTCGATGCGCTTGCCCACCACCCGCAGCGCGTTCGTCAGCGCCGCCACCACGACGATCGCCGTGCCGTGCTGGTCGTCGTGGAACACCGGGATGTCGAGGCGCTCGCGCAGCCGCCGCTCGACCTCGAAGCACCGCGGCGCGCTGATGTCCTCCAGGTTGATGCCCGCGAACACCGGAGCGATCGCGCACACCGTCTCGACGATCTGGTCGACGTCCGTGGTGTCCAGCGCGATCGGGAACGCGTCGATGTCCGCGAACTGCTTGAACAGGACCGCCTTGCCCTCCATGACCGGCAGCGCGGCGAGCGGGCCCACGTCGCCCAGGCCGAGCACCGCGGTGCCGTCCGTGACGACCGCGATCGTGTTGCGCTTGATCGTCAGCCGCCGCGCGTCCTCCGGGCGCGCCGCGATCGCCTCGCTGATCCGCGCGACGCCCGGCGTGTACGCCATCGACAGGTCGTCGCGGTTGCGCAGAGGGACCTTCGGGGTGATCTCGAGCTTGCCGCCCAGGTGCATGAGGAACGTCCGGTCGCTCACCCGGTCGACCCGCACGCCGTGCGAGCCGTCGAGCGCGGCGACGATCTGCGCCGCGTGCGCCTCGCCGAGCGTCGCGCACGTGACGTCGACCTGCATCTGCTCGTGGCCCGAAGCCGTGACGTCCAGCGCCGTGACGATGCCACCGGCCTGCTCGATCGCGGTCGTCAGCTCGCTCACGGCCGTCGGACGGGCCGCGACGTGCAGGCGGACGGTGATGGACGACGACACGCTCGGCCCGGCCATGCCGTCAGTGTGCCGTGCGGCTCCCCGCCGCGCGCGGCATCCGCACCTCGCGTCGCGGGGTACGGTCGCCGGGTGACGCAGGACGCGCTGGCCGGATGGGTGGAGCTGACCGCCGACGCGGTCGAGCGGGCGCGCACGGCGTGCGACGAGCTGCGCTGGCACGAGGCCTACCGCAGGCGCTGGCGCGAGGTGCGTGCCGAGGCCGGGCTGCGTGCGGCGCACGCGAGCGCCGCCCTCGAGGGCGCGCGCCTCCCGCTCGACCTGGTGCGCTCCCTGGCGACCGGGACGACGAGCTGGTCGACGTCCGGCAACCCGGTCCCGGCCGACGAGGGCGCGCCGCCCGTCGTGGTCCGGGACGCGGCGTCCCAGGGCGCCCCGCCGGTCGACGCGCAGTCGGTGCTCGTCGGGGCGCTGCGCGGGGCGTCGCTCGTCGAGGCGCTGGTGCCCGACCTGGGCGCGCAGGGCCGGGTGAGTCTGCCACCGTTGCCGCAGCTGCTGGCCCGCGCGCACACCGTGGTGGGCGTGGGGTGGTTGCCGGTCGACGCGCTCGGCCGGCTGCGCACCGACGAGCCCGCGCTCGACCAGCGGGGCCTGGGCGCCGCGCCGAACGGTCGGGAGGTCGCGGCGCGCGTCGACCTGCTCGCGCGGACCGTCGCGACGACGACCGCGCCGGCGCTCGTCGTCGCCGCGCTCGTGCACGCCGAGGTTCTGGCCGTGCGGCCGTTCGTGGCAGGCAACGGCCTCGTCGCGCGGCTGGTCGCCCGTGTGCTCGCCACGACGGGCGGGCTCGACCCGACCGGCTCGGTCCTCCCTGAGCTGACCTGGGCCGACGCGCCGCAGCTCTACACCGCGGGAGTCGCGGGATACGCGACGGGGGAGCCGGAGCGTGTCGCGCAGTGGCTCACGGCGTACTCGTCGGCGATCGTCGCCGGGGCCGCCGCAGCGCGCACGGTGGCCGACTCCGTGCTCGCCGGCTCCTTGTCCTGACCACCGCCACGCTCCCGCCCAGGAGCACGCGCTGGATCTCCGTCAGGAGCTCGTGGCTTGCGCACGACCGGCAGGGATGGTGGGTCCGCGGGGCCTCGGCGCGCACGAGCGACGGCGCCCGTGGGGACGCCGTCGTCGTGGCTGCTGCCTGAGGGTGATCAAGCGTGCACTCTCGTGGTCGCTACGGGACCAGCCCGGTCGACCTGCCCGAAGGTGGGCTACACCTGCGCGTGGGTGCCCTCTCGGCTCTGCAGTTGTGACTCCTGTGATACTCCTGGGCCTCCCGCGAATCAAGACCCTGCGCGCATCGCTGCAGGTCACAAGCCCGTCGCGCTCACCCCGTGGGAAGCGTGTCCGTAGTGCGGGACGCGCCGCCGGGCAGGACGGCAGCAACCGGGTCAAACCGCACGCAGCCGCCGACGACGCCACAGCCACCACGCCAGGCCTCCGGCGGCGGCAGCAGCCACCACGAGGCCGCTCACGACCCGTGCCTCGCGGTCGAAGTCGAACAGCGGCACCGGACGCCGGAACGTGAGCACACCCCAGCCGTTCTCGGCCGCGAGGCGGCGCAGCGCGCGGTCGGGGTTCACCGCGAACCCGTGGCCGACCACACCCAGCATCGGCGCGTCCGTGATCGAGTCGGAATACGCGTAGCTCGCCTCGAGGTCGTAGCCGTGCGTCACGGCGAGCTCACGGATCGCCTCGGCCTTGTTCTCGCCGTAGGCGTAGAAGTCGATGTCGCCGGTGTACCGGCCGTCCTGGACCTGCATGCGCGTCGCGACGACGTGGTCCGCGCCGAGCACGGCCGCGATCGGCTCGACGATCTCGCTGCCGGACGCCGAGACGATCACGACGTCCTGCCCCGCGGCGTGGTGCTCCTCGATGAGCGCGACGGCCTCGGCGTAGACCGTCGGGTCGATCGCCTCGTGCAGGGTCTCGGCGACGATCTGCGACACCTGGGAGACCTCCCAGCCGGTCACCGTGCGCGACAGGCTCGCCCGCAGGCGCTCGGTCTGCGTGGCGTCCGCGCCGCCCATCAGGTACATGAGCTGCGCCACGGCGGTCCGCATGACGTTGCGGCGCGTGAGGAGGCCCTCGGCGAGGAAGCCGCGCGAGAACGCGGTGGCCGACGACGTGGCGATGATCGTCTTGTCGAGGTCGAAGAACGCCGCCGTGCGCGCAGGCCGGTGCGCAGCGGGCCTGTGGTCCTGCGCCATCGGTCCTTCCTTCCCTGGTCGAGCGTGCTCGCGGCGGTGCCGCACGGGGATGCGCGCATGCACCTCAAGTGAGCCTCGCGGCGGTGGGAGGCACCCGGCGAGCGTAGCGACCTCGTGCGACACGGCGCCGGGGCGCGCCTGCCCGCCCGCTCGGGCGGCCCGTCGCGCGCGGGCCCGGACAGGCTCAGCCGCCGTCGACCTCGGCAGGCGGCTCCACCCGACCCCAGGCCTGGACGCCGCAACCGCACCCCCAGACGGGCGAGCCGGCTCGCTCGGCCGGCGCGTGCCGCCAGCACGCTCGTCGTCCGTCCCGGCCGCACGCACCGCCGGGACCTGCCGCACCGCCGTAGGCACCAGGGCAGCACGACGAGGAGGAGGTGGCGCGTGACCGCACCGGCTGGGCCGCAGCACAGCCAGGTCGACGGGTGGTGGCCGGCCGTCGAGTGGCGCGAGCAGGTCGAGGCCGCGCCGGCGGCACCCGGCCCTGCCGTGCTGCGCTCGCCGGCTGCACGCCCGGGCGCCCACGTGATCGGTGTCCTCGGCGGGAGGGGCGGCGCCGGTGCGTCCACGTTCGCGGCCGCGCTCGCGGCACGCTTCGCCCGCCGCACGGCGACCGTGCTCGTCGACCTCGACCGGTGCGGCGCGGGCATCGACGTGCTGCTCGGGCTCGAGGACTGCGACGGCGTGCGCTGGCCGGACCTCACGTCGGCTCGCGGGGACGTGGACGGCGCGCAGGTGCTCGCGCTGCTGCCGCGGTGGGGTCCGTGCGCCGTGCTCAGCGCGGACCGGCGCCGTCCGTCCTTCCCCGAGCCGGGTGTCGTCGCGGACGTGCTGCACGCGCTCGCCGGGGTGTGCGGCGTCGTGGTGCTCGACCTCGAACGAGCGGGCGTCGTGACGGGCGAGTCGGTCGCCGCGGCGTGCGACACGATCGTCGTCCTCGCGCCGCGGGACCTGCGCACCGTCGCCGGGGTGCTGGCGATGCGCGAGCGGCTCACCGGCCACGGCGCCCTCGTCGGGCTCGTCGCCGTCGGACCCGCACCCGGAGGGCTCGGGCCCGCCGAGCTCGCCGACGCCGTCGACCTGCCGGTCCTGGCGCGGCTCGGTGTCGACCGCCGGACGGCCGCGGCGACCGAGCGAGGCGGGGTCCCGCTGACCGGCGCGGTCGCTCGAGCGGCCGCGCGCGTCGCGCGTGCCCTGGCCGAGGAGCCCGCCGCCCGGCCGGGGCACCGGACCGGGGC